>CAXUBO010000001.1:0-4599 GCA_964249345.1 uncultured Armatimonadales bacterium
GCAAAAGAAATCATTCCAACAGAAATCATTCCAACAGAAATCATTCCAACAGAAATCATTCCAACAGAAAGCAGCGAAGTAACTTGATGCCGAATTCGCCCTTATCGCGCCGGGAAGTCCTTCGTTTCCTCGGCGCTTCTATGACACTGCCCGCTTTTAGCCAGGCCGCTTTTCCCGCTTCCGGTGAGCCATTTCCGGTCGCGATCCACATTGACGCGGAAGCGGCGCTGGGCGAGCTGGCGCCCATTTGGCGGTTCTTCGGCTGTGATGAGCCGAATTACTCGTATCACGACAACGGCAAGAAGCTGCTGGAGGAACTCGGAAAGCTCAGGCCCAATCACGTCTATTTCCGGACCCACAATTTATTGACGACCGGGGACGGCACCCCGGCGCTGAAATGGGGGTCTACCAATGCCTACACCGAAGACGCCCAGGGGCAGCCGGTGTACGACTGGACCATCACAGACCGCATTTTTGAGGCGGGATTAAAGCGCGGCGTCAAGCCCTATGTTCAAATCGGCTTCATGCCGGAAGCCCTGTCGGTTCATCCCCTGCCGTACCGGCATCACTGGACGCCACACGCAAAGTATGAAGAAATATACACGGGCTGGGCCTATCCCCCGAAAGATTACAGCAAGTGGGGCGAGCTGGCGTACCAATGGGCGAAACACTGCGCCGAGAAGTACGGGCGTGCCGAAGTCGAGACCTGGTACTGGGAAGTCTGGAACGAGCCGAACATCGGCTACTGGCAAGGCACACGCGAAGACTACTTTAAGCTGTACGATTTTGCCGTGGACGGCGTCCGCCGGGCGCTGCCCACGGCCCGTGTCGGCGGCCCGGAGACGGCGGGCGGGCCGGGCGGTACCTTTTTGCCTGACTTTTTAGAACACTGCCTGCGGGGAACAAACCACGCAACCGGCGCGGCGGGAGCGCCGCTGGACTTCATCTCGTTCCATGCCAAAGGAGCGCCGGAGTTCTCCGAAGGCCATGTCCGCATGGGGATTTCACAGGAGCTGAATGACATTGACGCCGCCTTCGCGGTGGTCGCCGGGTTCCCAGAGTTTAAGCGCCTGCCGCTTATCATCGGCGAGGCCGACCCAGATGGCTGCGCCGCCTGCCAGGGGCCCCAGCTCGGCTACCGCAACGGGCCGCTGTATGCGTCTTACACGGCGGCAAGCTTTGCCCGGATGCACGAGCTCGCCGCGCGTCATGGCGTGAATATGGAAGGCGCACTGACCTGGGCGTTTGAGTTTGAAGACCAGCCGCTGTTTGCAGGCTTCCGCCAGATTGCGTCCGGCGGCTTTGATTTGTCTGTCTTGAACGTCTTTCGGATGCTGAGCCGAATGCACGGGCAGCGGCTGTCTGTACAAAGCAGTTCCGGCCTCAGCCTTGCCGAAATGCAGAAAAATGGGGTGCGGGCCGCGCCGGATGTCTCGGCGATGGCAGCATTCGACGGCGCAGCTTTGAGCGTTCTCGTCTGGCATTACCACGACGACGGGGTTCCCGGCGCGGACGCCGCCGTAGAAATTGCTTTGCGCGGCCTGCCGGCCGCATGGAATCGAAAAACACTGACGCACTTTCGGATTGACGACACCCACAGCAATGCTTTTGCCGCGTGGCAGCAGCGAGGAGCGCCGCCGCAGCCGAACGAGGCGCAGGCGAAGCAGATGGAAGAAGCAGGCCGGCTTGCCCTGCTGTCCCCGCCGGAAGCCGTCACAGCGAAAAACGGCACGCTGCACCTCAGATTTCCCCTGCCCCGCCAGGGCGTGTCGCTGCTTGTGATAAAGTAAACGCCACTCACTCTTCGCCTTAACCGCCTAGCTCCGCCCGCTTGTCCAAATACGCGCAGGCAGTGGAAACAAACTGGGCGTGAGACCAGGTCAGCGGGGCGACGGACAGAGGTTCCAGCGTAAACGGATGCACTTGTTCGGGCAGGACGCCGGTCGTGAGGGCGCACTGGGCTGCCCATTCCAGCAAATCCACTGCACCCCGCAGGTCGGCAGGCTTCTTGGCGATGGCGACGTACCAGTCCGCCAGCCAGAGGGTGCAGATCACCCACGGGTTGCCGGGAACCTGCTCAAAGTCGTCGGAAACCCGGAAATAGTAGTCCTGCTCGTACCGGGCCAGCCCGCCCCCGCCCGCCTTGACCCACAGCTTGCGGCCCATGCGGCCCAGGGTCGCCGCGACTTTCGGGTCATCAGCGGGCAGAACGCCGAACGCGAACAGGGCGTAGGCAGACGCATCGCAGGTCATGTCCCGCGTCAGGTTCCCCTCACTGTCAGTTGTCACCATGCGGGCGAAACTGTTCTTCTCGGCATCCCAAAAGTGCAGGAGCAGCGCGGCACGGACTTCTTCCGACACGATTTGGTAACGCTTGGCAGAATTTGCCTCCCCCAGTTCCGACGCCAGCCCCGACGCCGCCTGCAAGGCTCCAACAACAGCGGCGGTGGTGAAGAGATGCATTCCGCGCCGCTCTTCCCACAAATCCCACGACGGCAGCGGCAGATGGTTTGGCGAGCGGAAGTCAGCGAGGAAGTCAGCAGCGGGCTGAACAAACTTGCGGAAGATTTGACGCGCAAACTCTTTGTCCCCATGTTTGGCGAAGTGCTGCCGGAACGCCCAGATTACCAGCGCCGTGCCGTCTTCCTGGAACGGCACTTCCGCAGTGCCGTCAATGATCCACGGGTGCCACGACGCGCCGACCGTGCCGTCCGGCCCGTACTTGTGCATCAGCGCCGCTCGGTCTTTCGGGAGGACGCGGGCGCAGAACTCAAAAAACGGGCGGGTAATCTCGGCGAGACCCACTTGATCCAGCGCCGCCGACACTAACGCCCCATCGCGCGGCCAGAGGTAGGAATAATGCGCCCGCGCCGTCTCCATAATATCGGTGTCATTGGACGCCAGGATCGCCCCGCGCTTATCCGCCTGCGTCCGAATGATCAAAAGGCTGCGCGTAAACAGCGCGGCGACTTTGGGCGGCAGACGATCCAAATCCGTCCGGCGCAGGGCATACGCGCCGTCCTGCCCTGCCGTTTCAGAGAGCGCCTCCTCAAAGCCGCGCCGTCCTAGCGCGTCCTGCATCGCCCGCACGTCTTCGCGCGTTTCTCCCGCCGCCATCCACGCCCGCAAAACGGCCTCGCTCCGGCTCGGCACGGTGCAGGCATAGCTGATGACGCTGTCCACGGACCCCTGCGCGATGGCGCGGCCCGACAGCAGGCCGTCTTCCGCATCCCGCCACGCCCCTTCCGCGCCCCGAAAGCCTTTCTCGCCGCAGGCGTACTGGAAGATGCCCGACGTTTCTTCAGCGTTCCCCGCCCCGATGCGCCCGCCAAACAGAAAATAGCGGTCCCGCTTGTAGTGAATCATGGCACCCGCGTAGGGATCAGAAAACGCCGTATCGCCGATGTCGCTTTCGTCAATCCGCAGGTCATGGGAGAAAAACAGCCGCACTTCCCGTGCGTCGTTCCGCTGGTTCTCTATTCGAAACCGTTGCAGCAGCACGTTCGCATCATGCAGCACGGCATGGGTGACAGACAGCCGTATCCCTAAGCCGCTATGCGTCGCCGTGCAGCTCGTGACCAGCGTGTCCGCCTCGTAGCCGATGCGCCGCTCCCAACCGCCGTCTTCCAGCCAGGCAAAGCCGCCCTCGGTCCAGACCCCCACCCGGCACCGATACCCGCCGACATGGTTCGCCCAGCCGACATAGGGATAATAAATGTCCCGAATGGAAAGATCGCTGTCCAAATTGACCAGCAGCTCCCCATTGCCGAGAACAAGCGGACGAGGCATGAGAAATACTCCGTTTCTGCCTCGCAGTTTACCTGCGAACCCAGCTTTTCTGATCAACTTCTGTCGTAGGCTGCCAGAAAGTCATCGCGCGAAATGCCGATCTGCGTCAGGACGGCACGCAAAGTCGAGCCTTTGATGACGCGGTGATTGGGAAGCGTCAGCGGCGTCTGTGTTTCATCAAGGTTCGTCCGCGACAGCGCCAGGTGATTGCCTTCGCGCACCAGCAAAAACCCCAGCGCGTTCAATGCTTTCAGCACTTTATCGCGCGGGGCATCGACCGGAAAACGGGGCATCAGGCGACCGCCTGCATTTCCGGGAGGCTGAGGGGGAAGGACGCTTCTGCCACAAAAACTTCCAGCACCGGCGCGTCTTGCTCAACGACGCCCAGCCCGAAAGTCTCCAAATGAAACGCAATCGCAGATTTCACATCCGCCATTGCTTCTTCATAGGTATTCCCTTCGCCCACAACCACGCCTGCAATGCCCAGAGGATAAGCCACATAGCCGTCGGCGTGCTTTTCTACAATAATTTTGAAGTCCTTCATGCCTAGCTCTTTCGTTTCTGCCTCAAAGTTTACCTGTGGAATAAGAAGTTCGCCGCTTGCGGTAGAAACCTCTAAAAAGAAAAGCCATGCTTGGCAAAATTAGCCTCTGCCTTGTCATCATACAACGACAGCATAGCATAGCCGAGCCACATTGTAAACATCTCGACTTTTGCGTTCCGTGGGTACAATAGCGGCATGGCAAATGACGAGCAAAAGATGGACGGCGGGGAGCTGGCGCGGGATGTGCGGCTTTTGGGGAATGCGCT
>CAXUBO010000001.1:4699-16593 GCA_964249345.1 uncultured Armatimonadales bacterium
TGGCGCGGGATGTGCGGCTTTTGGGGAATGCGCTGGGGGAAGTGCTGCGGGAGCAGGGCGGCCCGGCGCTGTTTGAGCGGGTGGAGCGTATCCGGGCGCTGACGAAAGAGGCGCGGAGCGTGCCGGGGGAAAGCGACGCCGAGCGGGAACTGGACGCGCTGTTCGGGGGCATGGGCTTTGACGCCGCCCTGCCGGTCTTGAAGGCGTTTACGACGTATTTTCAACTGGTTAACCTCGCCGAGCAGAAGGAAATCGTGCGGGTCAACCGGCGGCGGGCATTTGCCGCCGGGGACAAACCGCGCTCGGAGTCCGTGCGGCAGGCCATTCAAACTCTGAGCGGCGCGGGCATGACGGCGGGGCAGATGCGGGCGCTAGTGGAGTCGCTGTCCATCCAGCTTGTGTTTACGGCCCATCCCACCGAGGCGAAGCGGCGGACGGTCAACGAGAAGCTGCACCGGCTGTCGGCGTCTTTGAGCGCGTTAGAAATGCCGCAGATGGCCCAAAGTGAGTGCGAGCGGCTGGAAGCGGACATTGTTGCCGAGACCGAGATTTTGTGGCAAACCGATGAAGTGCGGCAGCGGCGCTTGTCGGTGCTGGACGAAGCCAAAAACATTTTGTTTTACTTTGGCGAAACGCTGTTCCAAGTCACGCCCCGGCTGTATGAAGATTTGGCGGCGGCCTTAGAAGAATGTTACCCCGGTGAGGCGTTCGCTATTCCAAACTTTTTGGAATACGGCTCGTGGGTGGGCGGGGACCGCGACGGCAACCCGACCATTACGCTGGATCACACGGCGGAAGTGCTGCATCTGCACCGGGCGCAGGTAATGGCGCTGTATATCCCGGCAGTGCGTGCATTAAGCGACAGATTAAGCCAGTCACGGCACTATGTCGGCGTGTCGGAAGAGTTAGAGCAATCACTGACGCTTGACGCCGAGCGGCTGCCGGAAGTGGCTGCGCAGGCAGCGGGACGCAGCCCGATGGAGCCGTACCGCCGCAAATGTGAGTTTATCTGGGAGCGACTGCGCCGGACACAGGACAATGCGCCCGGCGGCTATGAGGCCGCTTCGGACTTTGTCGCCGACTTAGCGCTGATCCAGCGTTCTTTGGAGGGGCACAAGGGACACTTTGCGGCTCGCCGCGCTTTAGCCCCTTTGCTTTATCAAGCGCGGCTGTTCGGCTTTCATTTGGCGCGGCTGGATATTCGGGAGCATAAAGAAAAGTATCTGGGGGCGCTCTCGGCAGTGCTGGAAGACCAGGGCATTCCGTGGCAGACGCTGGGCGAGGCTGAAAAAATTGACCTGCTGGAAGAAGAAATTGCCGGACGCAGGCCGCTTGTCCCGGCGTCGCCGGACTTCGACGAAGACGCCAACAAGACGCTGACGCTGTTCCGCCTGGTGTCTGGGAAGATGGACACGCTCGGCACGGATGCGTTCGGCTCGTTTATTCTGTCCATGGCGTCCGATGTGTCCGATGTGCTGGCCGTGCTGCTGCTGGCGAAAGATGCCCATCTCGCGGATTTAAAAGAAGAAAACGGCTGGTCCAAAGTGGATGTCGTGCCGCTCTTTGAGACCGTTGAAGATTTAGAAAACGCGCCGCGGATTTTAGATACACTGCTCCAAAACCCCATTTACCGGCGCAATGTATCCTTGCGGGGCGACGCGCAGGAAGTCATGGTCGGCTACTCGGACTCCAACAAAGACGGCGGCTATTTGACCGCAAACTGGAAACTGTATGTCGGCCAGGCGCAGATCGCCGAGGTTGCCCGGAAGCACGGCGTCAAGCTCCGCATCTTTCACGGGCGCGGCGGGGCCATCGGACGCGGTGGCGGCCCTGCCGGCAAAGCCATTCTCGCCCAGCCGCCGGGCAGTGTGCAGGGGCGTCTGAAGATCACCGAGCAGGGCGAAGTCATTTCTTCCCGCTACTTTGACCAGGAAATCGCCTACCGCAATTTAGAGCAGATTGTCCATGCCGTGCTGACGGCAAGCGGAGTCCCCCCCGCCCCCAATAATGGGGGAGCAATACGAATAGGAGCAGAGGGGGACTGGGCGGCGGTCATGGACGAAGTTTCGGACACGGCGTTTACGGCATACCGGGCTTTGGTTTACGGCGACAAAGACTTTGTGCGCTACTTCCAGGAAGCAACACCTGTGGGCGAGCTGGCCCAGCTTAACATTGGTTCCCGCCCCCCCAAGCGCACGGCGTCGGACCGGATTGAAGACCTGCGGGCCATTCCCTGGGTGTTTTCGTGGATGCAGAGCCGCCACACCCTGCCCGGCTGGTACGGCGTCGGCACCGCGCTGACGGCGTATGCCGAGCAGTCGCCGGAGAATTTGGAGCGCCTGCAAGAGATGTACCAGCGCTGGCCGTTTTTCACCACGACCATTGACAACGCCCAGATGTCTCTGGCAAAAGCCGACATGGAAATCGCCGCCCGCTACGCCGCTCTGGTCACGGATCGCGCCGTTCGGGACCGCATCTACGGCGCGGTCTGCCGCGAGTACGAGAAGTCTGTGGCGATCATCGGGCGCATCACGGGCCTAGACGCCCTGCTGGACAACCAGCCCGTCTTGCAGAAGTCCATCCGCCTGCGGAACCCCTATGTGGACCCGCTTTCCTTTCTGCAAGTGGAACTCTTAAAGCGCCTCCGCGCCCTGCCGACAGGCGATGACTCGGAAGAAATGAAAACCGCCCGGCGCGACCTCCGCGCCGCCGTTCTCTTGTCTATCAACGGCGTCGCCGCCGGCATGAAGAACACGGGGTAACGATTAACCATGCCAGACATGCCTGCTTCGCTTTCTTACTATGACAACGCGAAAAACGCGCAACGGTATCATTCCCAAACTGGGTTTGATCCCGCCCGTAAGCAGGAGATGCTGGATGTAACTCTGCGCCTGCTGACAGATTTAGCCCCCGCAGGCGCAAGCCTCTTGGAACTGGGCTGCGGCTCCGGCCTTTTCACAAGAATGACTGCGGAGACTGAACACTTCGGCTCAATCTGTGCGACTGACGGCGCAATAGCGATGCTGGCAATTGCCCGTCCGCAACTCGCCTCCGTACCGACTTCAATTGTCTTTGAGACGCTTGACTTCACCCAGGCAGAATGGGCCAGTCAATGCCAGTTGGTTCCTTTTGATGCTGCGACTAGCTCAATGGCCTTGCATCATGCCACAGATAAACCGCAGCTATTTCGCCAGGTCTACGAAGGGCTTAAGCCGGGGGGAGTTTTTGTCTTTGCTGACCATATGGCGGGATCGTCTGCTCTGACAGATCGGCTGATTGATCAGGAACGGGGGCGGGTGAAGATAGGAAAAGATAATCCTTCGCCTGCGGATATGGAAGCCTTTATCCGAAACGACCGGCGAAGTCAAGAGCGGCAAGGTAATCACTGTGAGTCGGTTGCCGCCTATTTAGGATATTTAGGGGCCGCTGGGTTTACTGGCGTGGATTGTTTGTGGCGGAGCTACTGGCTGGCAGTATTCGTGGCGCAGAGACCTACCGACTTTACCGAATAAAGATAATCGGGCAGTAGGCAAGTGGTACAAGAGGATCAAATTCGGCATGGTCAGTCGTGACGGCAGCGCCGGACAGCCGCATGGCGAGTGCGAGGCAGAACGCATCCGGCAGCGCTAAGGCATGTTTGCCTTTCAGCGTAGCTGCCGCCTGCCAGAATGCCGTGTCGGCATCTTCGCGGACAGTTACCCCCGCAGTCATCAGGGTTTTAATAGCTGTTTCGGCAGCGCTTGTGCCTCCGGCCCGATAAAAAAGATAAAAAACCTCGGTAAGATTGAAGATATGGGCGAAGCATTGATTCGGGTTGTCCATCAGGATTTTGAGAACAACCTGATCGCCCGCTTCGCCCTTGAGAAACGCCATCATGGGTCCGGCGTCAAGAACATGGATCATTGCGCCGCTTCCATCAGATATGCTTCTTCTTGATCCTTGTCACTTTGCCGCTCCCGGTGCAAATCCTCGGTGCTGACATCAAAATGCGCCATGCTGCCGCGTGCCTTTTGAATAGCGGCAGCTCGGACAGCTTCACGCGCATCAGCCGCTTGAATGTCATGCGGCAGATGCTGCGTGACGAGTTGTTTTGCCAGCATTTCCGGCGTCGATCCCATCTGCCGGGCGGCGGCTGTCAGTTGTGCCTCTTCAACCGCCGAAAGCTCAATCACAAGCGTCATCGGTCTTCCTCCGAGTCCACTAAGCCTTCTTCGGTGCCGACTTTGTGGATGTAGACGGGGACGTAGCCCCAGGTGCGGTAGAAGCGCAGGGCAAGCTCGGCTTCGTCGGGGTCGGCATCCACAATGTTGCCCCCGTAGACGGCGACATACTGGCCGTAGTACTGGTCGATCTGGTAGTGGGGCATCTGGTTGAACGCGGCGACTTCTTTCCAGAACGGCGCATCGTCCAGGCTCTCCCGGCGGCGCATCATTTCCAGATACGCGGCAAGCGCACGAGTAGGCGAGAGTTCTAGCGCGGCTAAAGTGTTGTCATCGGCAGAAGACGACATGATAAGTTCCTCTGCCCCATTGTAACAAAAGCAGGCAGAGGTGTCAAGCGCAGGCAGGAAAAAGCCGGGGTTGTAGAAAACCCCGGCAAGAGTGTGTCCTTCGGACAAAGATAAGGCTAATTTTCTTCGTCCGCAGGACGCTTCTTTGTCGGGGCTTTCTACAACCCCGGTTCTTTACAGGCCGCTGGCAAATGCTGAGGACTCGTCTTTGTAGGTGTGGAACGGGTTCTTTAGCTCTAAATGCAGGCGCTTGTTAATGTAGATCAAATCCCAGTCAATCACATAATCACGGGAGTTGTTCGCCAGCAGCTTGTCGATGACAATTCCCCGGCCTTTGGCCCGCGTGTTGGCCGGCGGCGTCATGGTCGCCTCAAAGATGCGCCGGTCGGTGGTTGCTCGCTGGATTGCTCCGGACTGCTCTAGGCCGTAATAAAGGCTGGTTTCCGGGTTGACGTTGTGGTACTCCAAATCCAGCGAGTGCAGGATGTCGTCGCCCCACTGCACTGCGCCGTTCTCGGACTCGATAAAGTCTTCCATCATTTTGCGCTTGGCGACCCAGTCCAGTTTGTCGGCCAGCTCATACGGGTCACGCTCTAACGCATCTAGGCACTTCGCCCATTCGGTCAGCACATAATCCGTCTGCGCGTCGCGGCCTGTATACCGTTCCTGGGCGGCTTTAAGGTACATCCGCTGCAAGTCTACTGCACTGATCGTGTCGCCGCCTTTGCGCCGAACAAGCCACTTCCAGGTTGGGTCACGCGAAACGCTTTTCAAGGCTTCCAGGGGATCGCGCAGCTCGACATCTTGCAGCAGAATGCCGTCTTCAATCAAATCCAGGACAATGGAAGTCGTGCCGATTTTGAGAAGCGTCGCATACTCGCTCATGTTGCATTCGCCGAACAAAATATGCAGGCGATGGAGATTAGAATAGTTGTAGTACGAGTCCCACTTCGGGTTGATGATCGCCCGGTTGAAGCGCACCCGCGAGGAAATTGTCTTGACAATGTGGTCCGCCCGCTGCGAGAGCTGAAAATCCACCGTGGGGTCCACTTCAACGCCGTAGAAGTTGCCGACCCACTGGTAATCCACCTCATAATCCGAGATGGTCATAATGTTGTTTTTCAGGCTCTTGTAGTTTAAGCGGTGGCCGCCGACACGCCCGACGCCCGCGAAAATCTGGCGCGTCACCAGGAACGGCAGCAGGTACGACAAGGCTTCCAAAAAGAAGCGGTCATCAATGGCGACAAGATAGTTCTCGTGGCAGCCGAACGTATGCCCGCCGAAATGGTCCACGGAGTTGGAATGAAACGAGACCTTGTCCTGCAAGTCCAGCTCACGCAGGAGGCGCTGCAAGATGACGCGCCCGGCCTTGTCGTAGGCCACGGCGTCGGCGAAATCCGTGCATTCCGGCGTCGCGTATTCCATGTGCGACCCGACAGCGTCAATATACAACCGTCCGCCGGAGCGCAAAAAGCCGCCGCACCGGGCGGGTTCAAACGCATAATCGCGGGCGTGCAGATCGATCAAGCCGAGCTTGTCTTTGTAGAACGCATGGTCTTTGACCTGCTCTACAATCATTTCCGCCGTGCCGACGGAGTCGTCGTTGACGAGGCAACCGAACTCGGTCTCAATCCCAAAAATGCGTTTGTCCATAGTGAGTTCCTACTTGTACCGCGCCGTCGCTTCCGTCATTTCGCGCTCGGACAGCAGGCGAAAGCGGCTTTCGCGGTTTGTGCTGCGCTCTAAGACGCCCGCTTCAATCGTCCAGCCTTTGCCCAAATGTTCGGTGATAAACGATGACACATCTTGCCGGCCCTCGCCATCCGTGGAATAATCAGCATCGGCCCGGTCTTCGGCTTCTAGGTGCTTCATGCCGACGCCCCACGCATACAGCGCGGCCCGCAGGCCGGCTTCCAGGGTTGGCGTTCCGGTCTCGGTTTCGGTCTTTAAATGCTCCCGCATCCGGTCCTCGGCATAGGCCGTGCCGGCGACAACCGCCATGCCGGGCGACGTGGAAAACTCGCCGTCGTAGGAGAGCGTCATCAGAATATCTCGGTCCGGCGTCTTGCCAAGCTCGGCAAAGATGCCTTTGATGACAATCGGCTGGGCGAACGGGTCGCCGTAGATGCGCTTAATCGCCGGAGACAACTGGAACGAGATCAAGCGCTGAACGCTGACATCGTCGGGGGAGCGCGAGAAGCCTTCCTGATGGGCGGCGTCAATTGCGCCGCGCCGGATTTGCTCCACATCGCTCTGGTTGCCGATGGCGCTGAACATCAGCTTGTCGTAAATCTCGTAAATCTTGCGCTGGGTCTGCCGCGCCGACAGCAGCAGCAGGCCGCCGTCATAGGTGAGCGCGACCACCGGACTGCCGTCTTTGAGGCGATCTTCAATGTATTCGTTTCGCTGCTGGATACTTTCGTTCCAGTCATAGGGGCTATAAGAAGGCAATGGGTTACTCCAAATCGGAACCCGGCACTTGGAAGTACCGGGCTACTATCAAGTGAAAGTGCCTCCGGCACTGAGGAATCTTCAGTCGCGGAGCGACTTTCATTCAGCAGTAGCCCGGCACTTTCAGTGCCGGGTTCTTGGTGCGCCGGGTTTGGGCTAGGACCGTCCGAGAGCGGCTTTGATCTCGGCGTCGGTAAAGTCGCGGATGCCGTCGGCAGTGATATACTTGGCGGCGGGTAGGAACTTCGTTGAGCCGCCCGTGGCCGTGTCCAAATCTGCGGCGATGTCTAAAAGGGTCAGTGTTTCTTTGAGAGCCGTTTCGCGGTCCATGTCCCGAAACGGGCCTTTAGTTTTGAGAATGTACTCGAACGCGCCCTTGATCGGAGCCGAGCCGCTGCCTGCCGCGCCGTACTCGGCGGTCTCAAACTGACCGCCTAACACGTCATAGAAGTAAATGCGGCCCTGGTTCGTATCCCGGTCAAACGTGGACAGCACGGGGATAAACGCGCCGATGCCCTGCAACGCTGCCGGAACATTGTTTGCAATAACGCGCTGGAGTTCCATCAGCTTGCCTTCCTGAGACATAGGCTGAAGTTGGGACCGCTCGAAATACTTGAACGCATGGCGCAGGTAACGCACGACTTCGACGCTCTTGGCAAACGATCCTGAAATGGAGATCAGCGTGTAGTCATCCAAAGCCAGCACTTTTTCGGCCTGGTCGTACATGACCGTGTAGCCTGCCGTTGCCCGTCTGTCCGCAACATTGATCAGGCCGTCTTTGTACTTGACCGCAATCACTGTCGTGCCGTGCGTGTCCACGTCCCGCGCACCGGGAACATTCGGCACGGGAACCGGCATCGGCAGCCGGTCATGCAGCGAGTTCTGGGAAAAATTAGGGTCGGAAAATAGGGCGGAAAAGCCGCCGCTATCGTTATCAAATCGAAGCATAAGTGTCACACAATCCATAGAAATAGTTGCAGAAAAGGAAATAGTTGCAGAAAAGAAAAGCGCAAAGGAAGCGAGGAAGTAAAATTCTCTCGCTAAACAGCATCCTTTGGATGAGGAACCGGCTGGCGCTTGGCTTTCTTGCCGCCCAAAGGACGTTATTCAGCAGATACGAAGTAATGCCGAAGGCAAAAAGAAGTTTACTTCCTCGCTTTCCCCGCTCTGCCTAGTTACTCGCCGCTGCGCTGGCGGTAGCGCCGGGCCTGATCCGGGTCAACCCGTTTCATGCGCTTCAAGAGGTCGCTGCGGTCGGGCCGCTGAACATCGGGCTTAGAAGGGCCGGTCTCGTCGCCTTCTTTGCGAAGCGGCTCGGCAGGGCCGGTAGGCCGTGTGGCGCGGTCATCATCAGGCATCATCACTTCAGGCATTGTTGTTCCGGGCATGGTATGTTCCTTTCTCTAATTCAGGCCGCTGAGGGGTGCATCTAAGCGGCATCAGCATGATTCGCTAACTAGGGCTAAGAATCCTTCGGGCCGCGCTATTTGCCGCCTTCGCGAAAATGGCGCACTAAATCGTCCAGTGTCACTGCTTCCTTAATCAAAGCCATTGCTTCGGTCACAGAGGCAGGGGTCAAGTAATTGTCTAAATCGGCAACCCAAGACTCGGCTTCTGTTCGCAGGATGACTTTATTCCAGCCGATAACTCCAATGGAGGCGCCGAACTTGTCTACAAGATACCCACGAAGCGCGGCGCGTGTATTGGCCGGAGGCTCGGTTTCAGCAGCTTGAACGGCGCTGTCATCCGTCAGCCTCACCATCTCGCCGGCTTGTTCCAATGCGTAGTACAAGCCTTCGTCCGGGTCTACATTGCTGTAAGCCAAATCAAACGACGGCACAGTCTCATCGTTCCAGCTTATGCCTTCCGATTTGACATAGTCTGCAAGCAGGCTGCGTTTAGCGACCCAGTCCAGGCGATCTCCAAGCGAAAGTGGATTGGTTTCCAGCGCATCTAAAGTGCGCTCCCATTCAGTCAGCGTCCAATCGGTGTCGGAGCCGCGTCCGGAAAGTTTCTCTTTGGCGGCTGCTAAATACACTCGCTGAATGTCTATTCCCGAAATCGTGCCGGTTTCCGCTTCCACCTGCCATTTATAGGACTGGTCCCGCGAGATTTGTTTGATGGCTTCCGTCGGCTGCTTCAGCTTGACCCAGGGCTGCCAGCCTTGTTCAATCAGAGACGTAACCAGGTAGGTTGTGCCGATTTTCAGCGCGGTCGCGTACTCGGACATGTTCGCGTCGCCGCAGATGACGTGCAGCCGCCGCCACTCTCGCGGGTCGGCGTGCGGCTCATCGCGGGTGTTGACCAAAGGCCGCCGGTGCAGCGTGTCCACCGAAGCGTCTTCGGTAAAGAAGTCCGCCCGCTGCGAGAGTTGATACAGTCCGCTGTCGCCGCGCGGCTCGATGCCGACTTTGCCCGCGCCCGCATAAAGAATGCGGGTTGCAAAAAACGGCAGCAGGCCGGACAGCAGCTCCGCAAACGGCGTGGCACGGGGGATCAAGTAATTCTCGTGTGTTCCATAAGCCGAGCCGTGAAAGTCGGTGTTGTTTTTAAAGATATGAATCTGTCCGACGCCCGCTGTTTCCATCCGCGCCCGCGCCGCCGCCAGCACAATCTTTTCGCCGGCTTTGTCATGGGCCACTAAATCCAAAAGTGACGCGCACTCCGGCGTCGAGTACTCTGGGTGACCGTGGTCATTGTACAGCCGTGCGCCGTTGACCAGTACCCGGTCAGCACGCTCTTCTTCCACCGGCAGCATTTTCTGGTTCGGCGCATCAAGCTTGGCGTCTTCCGGGTCAATCGTCAGCTTATCTACATGGAAGCCGCGCATGTCGTTGCGCGGGTCTTCGCCTTTATAATACCAGGGGCAGGCAATTTTGCCCCGGTAAGCTTTCACAACAGCGCGGGATTCGGCCAGCAAATCGCTTGCGCCTTTTCCCTCAACCGCGATTCCATATTCTGTTTCCGTACCGAACAATGGCAAAAGTAAAGTCTCCTACATGGCGCGAGGAGCGAGGGAATAAATTCCTCTATGCCTTTGGCATTACTGCGTATCTGCTGAATAACGTCCTTCGGACGAGGAAAAACCTAGCATCTATGGGTTCTTCATCCGCAGGATGCGATCCAGCAGACACGCAGTAATGCCAAAGGCATAGAGGAATTTATTCCCTCGCTTCCTCCGCGCGGCTTATTAAATCACATTCCGGCGCGTGGTCTGCGTGGCCTTTTTGGGCGAGATCGGGTTCAGGCGCACGACATTGTCCGGCTCGTAATCCAGGAGCTTCAGCCAGTCCTCAATGTTGTCGGTCTTCGGGAAAATCTCGTTTTCCTTGAACTCCGTGCGGACCGCTCGCTCCAGGTCGTCCATAGAGACGCCTTCTTTGGTGGACTTGACATCAATCGAGCGCTTGATGGCAAAGTCTTTGGCCCGCTCAACTACCGAAGTCAAGAGCGCCCCGGAAACGAGGTCCTTCCAGTAAAGCGTGTCCACAGAGCCGTTCTTCAAGTAGACTTCCAGAAACTCGGTCTCGTGGTTCTTTGTCCAGATCAAGTCGGTCGTTTTTTCGACCAAGAACTGACGCGCTTTTTCCTCACTCCCCTGCTCTTCCACCAGGCGGTAGTCCAGCGGCAGGCCTGGGTTCAAGTAGATGCCGAGAATGTCCGACGTGCTTTTCTTGTCGGGCCGAACGACTTTGACTTTGCGGTCAATGCGCTCCGGGCGCAGGATCGCCGGGTCAATATAGTCCGGGCGGTTTGAGGTCAGCATGACGACGACGTTCTCTAAAGAAACCAGGCCATCCATCTCGGCGCAGAACTGCGGGACCACTGTGTTCGAGATGTTTGTAAAGCGCCCCGACGAGCGTGTCCGCAGAATGCTTTCCGCTTCATCAATGAAGATAAAGACTAAGTAGCCTTCTTTGGCCTTCTCGCGGGCCGTCGAGAAAATCTCGCGCACCTGCCGCTCAGACTCGCCAAGCCACATGTTCAGGATTTTGGGGCCGTTGATATACATAAAGTATTCTTTGACATCCCGCTTGGTCCGCGCCTTGTATTCCTGCGTGATGTTGTAGGCCGTCGCTTTGCCGATCAGCGTCTTGCCGCAGCCGGGAGGGCCGTACAGCAGAATTCCCTTGAGCGGCTTCTTGCCGAAGCGCTCGTACAGCTCCGGGTAAAGCAGCGGCAGCTCAATGGCATCTTTGATGACGCCGATGGCTTCCTGCTGGCCTCCGACCGCGCTCCACGGAATTTCCGTGACTTGGTCCAAGAAGAAGTCCTGGTTTTCTTTAGCCGCAAACGCTTCCAAAGCGACGCGGAAGTTCGGCTCCATGCGAACTTCCGAGCCGGTCTTGATGGCCGCGTTCTCTAAGCCCGCGCCGCGCACGACAATGCGCGTGTTCAAGCCCTGCTGGTCGCCGCCAATTCGCAGGCGTCCGTCATCCAAAGCCTCACTGACTTTGACGACCTGGCCGTTCTGAGCCGGGCCAAGATCGCCGACAACGGCATACGCTTCGTTGACTTTGACGCGGGTTCCCGGCTGAAGGGTCTCCAAATCAATGTTGGGGTCAACATTAGTATAAAAATCGTTGTCGCCCATGGCAATGTTCGCCGTGCCGTCTTCGTTTTTGGACAAAAAGACAGCCACACGATTTGCCGGCGCGGTCAGCTTGTTGTAGGCATCATCGTATTTTTGGATCAGCTCCTGCGCTTCGGCGGACTGCTGCTCATCCACTTCCAATTGATGCCGGAGCAGCAGAAGGTACTGGTAGTTTGGGTCAATCGGATCAGTGCTTTTCAATATCTCGTCCAGCACGAAGATCGCGCGGACTGCCGTTTCCTGGCTGCGCGGGATGCCGGTGCCGCCTTCGCCGCCATTGGTATTGTCGCGGCGGCCGCCGCTGCGCCGCTCGTTACGCTCTTTCTCGTTACGCTCTTT
>CAXUBO010000001.1:16693-52190 GCA_964249345.1 uncultured Armatimonadales bacterium
CTCGTTACGCTCTTTCTCGTTACGCTCTTTGTCGCTCGCCATGCGTTCTTTCCTCTCGTTCTTCTTTGCGTCGTTCTTCAGTTCTATTTTGCTTTGTTCCGCTTTTTCGCGCTTTTTCGCCATTTATTTTGTTTGTTGCTATTTTGTTCGCTGCTATTTTGTTTGCGTCACTTCTTGTTTCTTTGGGGACATCATACCCAGAATGTGAATATCTAGAGTATGACTGGACGGAATGCGGAGGCCATTCTCCGGTCAGCAGGGCGACCATGCGAACCGTGTTGCCCTTTTCAAAAGCGTCCACCCACGCGGCGACAGTTTCCCGCGCCTGCGGGTCAGAGGCCGCCAGGTCACGGACGTCGGCGGGTTCGCCGCCGGACGGATGGCGGGCCAGCGTCTGCCGCGCCCTGCCAAGCGCGTTCTTGACTGCGGGCACGGTCGTTTCGAGGATGCGAGCCGTTTCTTCCGCGCTCCAGCCCAGCACGTCGCGCAGGACAAGCGCGGCCCGCTGGCGCGGCGGAAGGCTTTGCACCAGCGCCGCAAACCCAAGCCGGACATTCTCGCGCCCAAGCTCTGCGTCTTCGGTATCCGGGGCCAAATCGCGCAGATTGATTTCTCCGACTTCGTCCAGCGACTCCCAGCCCGGCGGGCGGCGCTGCACATGGTTGAGGCACAGGTTATGTGCGATTTTGTAAAGCCAGGCCCGCAGGCTGGCGCGGCCCTCAAAAGTTTCCAGTGCTTTGAAGGCGCGTAAAAACGCTTCCTGCACCATGTCTTCCGCTTCGGTCAGCGTTCCCGTCAGGCGGTAGCAGTAAGCAATCAGCTCCCGGCGATACGGCTCCGTCAGGCGGCTGAAGGCTCGGCGGTCCCCCCGGCGGGCGCGGGCGAGCGCCTGGGTTGATGCCGCCGCAGCCGCACGGACAGGCGGGTCAATTGTCGTGGCCACGAAACTTCTCCTGCCTAAACAAGTGGGATAGTTTTAAAACGCCCCAGCGGGCCGGTTAAGTTCCCGCTGTTGTATAGACACGGAGGCGCATGGAAAAGAACCGGCACAGCAAAAAGAAAAAAGACGCCGTTTTTACGGCGTCTCGTGCAGACCCTAAAGCCTCATGCAGCATTCGTTTAATGCGGCATTCGCTTGATGAGAAATACCGACGAGCCGCCTTCTTTGACGCAGCCCCGACAGACTGCCATGGCATCGGTAAGTATCTCCATCAGCGGCAAGCCGCGCCCGTGCGTCTCGTGCTGCGCGGCATCCGGCATGTTGTACGGCGGCAGCGGCGGGTTGAATCCGGTCCCGGTGTCGCGGACTTGTATGATAAGGCGTTTTTGGTGGTGCCATAGTCCAAGATACACCTGCTGCTCGCTGTCAGCGTCAAGGCTTGCCCCGTGCATGACCGCATTTGCCAGGGCTTCCCCCAGTGCAAGGTCCAGCGCAAAGCAGTCGTCGTCCGCCAGCCCCGCATCTGTGCAGACCTGCATTGCTGTTCGCCGCGCCTGCGGCACCGCTTTTAGATCGGCGGGCAGCCACCATTCCAGCAGCGGCGGCGATTCCTGATTACCCATCGCTTCTTCCTTCCTCCGCATTGGCTTTTCGCGGTCCCGGCGTTTCATTTGATTGCTAAATTTACCCGTGTCTTCTGGTGTGCAAACAAAGGAAGATTAACCAGACATAACGAAATATGCTTTATGCGAATAGGAACGCCGCGTGACCCGGCGCTGACACTGGTGCTGATTCTGCTGACCTGCGGGGTGTACTACTTGTACTTCATTTATGTGGTTTCGCAGGAAACGCAGGAATTCTTAGAAGAGCCGGACATCAGTCCCGGCTTGGAAGTGCTGCTGTCTGTGCTGACCTGCGGGCTTTGGAACATCTTTTGGGATTACCGCATGGGCAAGCGGGTCGCGGAAATGAGCGCTCGCGCCGGCCTGCCGCCGACCGACAACGCGGTCTTGTATCTTGTTCTGGACCTCGTCGGCATCGGCGGCTTTCTGAGCCTCGGCCTCCTGAACCCCATTTTGCAGCAGGACAGCCTCAACCGTGTTTGGAAAGCCGCTGAGTCCGGCCCGCCGCCGGGATCGGGACAAAGTGCGGTACAAGGCTCCTGGCCGCCTCCGCCCGCCTCCGGTGACAGCCTGCGCCTCCCCCGCCAGCCGAGGCCATCACGCTAATGAAAAACGCTCCCGTAAAAAACGCTTCCGAAAACCGCGCCAACGCCGGGGCCGTTTGCGGCCTGCTGTCGGGCATCTTTGCGGCAAGCGTTCTGCTTCCCCTGCCCTCGTCTAACGGGCAGATCGCACATCTGCCGTCGGTCTGCCCATTTTACACGCTGACCGGCCTGCCCTGCCCCGGCTGCGGGCTGACCCGGTCGTTTGTCTGTGTCAGCCACGGACACCTGCGCGAGGCTCTGCACTGGCATCCGCTCGGCCCCGTCATCTACGGCGTTTTTCTGTTGCTCTGGCTGCGCTGCGGCGTGTACCGGCTGCGCGGCGTCACGCTGCTGCCTCTGCCGCCGCGCACCGAAAGCCGCCTGGGCTTCTCCGCCTGCCTCCTCATTCTGCTGACCGGCATTCTCCGCATCGGCTGGCTTTCGGCCCATCACCTGCGGTTTTAATTTGACCTGCGCTGCGGACTCAAGAAAAAGCCCGGCACGAACAGTGCCGGGCTTTTTAGCTTGTGTGTCAGCGCAGCGAGATGACTTGGAGGCGCTTGAACGGCGGAGTCGCTTCTTGTTCATCCAGGGCGCGGTCGAAAACGATCAGCTTTCCCGCACGGCGGATAACGTACAAATCATCTCCTTGTCCGGCAAACCATCCGGCGCAGGCGGCAATCGCTTCCGCAGGAACTTTGTGATCTTTGTATTCCTGCTGTTTTATGACCTGAAACTCGGCAGTGGAACCGCGCAGCACCAGGAATCGTTTTCCGCTGACACGCAGAAAGACGTTCGTATGCGGCGTGAGGTCCTTGTCGGCGCGGGTGTCAAACTGCCAAGTCACCAAAAGCGGACGGCAGCTTGGAGCCGGCGCGGCCTGTCCGAAAGATTGATAGAGTATCGCAAGAACGGCTGCCGCCGCGAGCGGCGAAAGAAACATCTTCGACGGACGCATTGTCAAAAAACGCATTTTTAAAGTCATTGAAGATTACCGGAACGCTGTTTGAGCAGCCGCGCCCGTTGAGACGCCACCGGCAGAACGCACAGCAGCGCGACAAGAGCCGGGCCGAGGAAAAACGGGAGTGACCACAGAAACGCGCCGCCGCGTACTACCCAAAAGAAGCCAAGATAGAGATTGGCATCTGCCAGCGCAATGCTGATGAAAACTTGCCGCTGAAACTCCTGTGCCGGAAGTGACAGCGGTTGACCTACCTGTCGGCGTAGCCAAAGCACTGAACCCAGCAGAAAAAGCAGACCTGCGGCGGCGAAAAGGTCAAGCAGACTGTGTGACGGCGGAACAAGCGGGTGAGGGCGACGGCTAATGTTTGCGGCAATTTGAGACAAAGGCAAGAGCATAACGATGTAGGCTACGACAAGGCTCAAAATAATGTAGACGAGACCCTGAGCGGCGACCTTTTCCTGCTTGCCGGCCCGTTGATTTTGCATTTTGCTACCACTTCTTGTACGGCAGGAACTTGCCGTTCAGGGTCAGCTTGACCCGGTCGCCTTTGGGATCGGCTTCTTTCTCGACGTGCATCGTGAAGTCAATCGCGCTCATAATGCCGTCGCCGAACTTCTCTTGAATGACCGATTTCAGGGGCAGTCCGTAGACCTGCATGATCTCATAAAAGCGGTAGACGAACGGGTCTGTCGGCACCACCGGCCCCAGCCCTTTGACGTTGTACTCTGTCAGCTCGCTTGCGGCTTCCAGCCCCAAGCCCAGCGCCTCAGTCAGCTTTTGGGCTTCTTCGGAGGTCGCCGTCGCTTGGCGGTAGATGATCGCGGCAATGCAGACTTCGTCCAGGCCGACAATCGGCTCAAGATCGGTAAAGCTCAGGTTTTTGGCTTTTTTCGCGGCCAGCAAAGTTTGGGTAATAGCAGGCAAGATAGTCATTGGGTTCTCTCTCTTTTGATTTGGGTTATAATGATTACCATGAGAAACAAGCCCGCATCGGCATTAGTTTTGGCCTTCTTTGGCCTCGCAGCAGCATCGGGCTGCTCGCAGCAGACGATTGACAGCGCCGGGCAGGATGCCCGGCACAACGCCGCTGTCGTCAACCAGCAGGCGCAGCAAGCAGAGCGCCAGGCCCGCCCGCAGGTAGATAAGCTGAAGCTGCAAAGCCGGGTCACAGCGGCCCTCACTGCCGCCAATCTGTCACCTGCCGTTCATGTCCGTGCCGACGCCGACGGAGTCTACCTGCGCGGCGCGGTCCCGACCGCCGCCGATAAGGCCCGCGCCGGGCAGATCGCCCGCGACACGCTTGGCCCGGACAAGAAGGTCCACAACCAGCTTGAGATCAACAGCGGCGAGTGACCATTATTTCGCTGTCGTTTGCCGCTTTTCCTGCTGCGCCGGCGGGAAATCCCATTCAAGGTCAGGTATAACGCTTCAATGAACGCGCTTTCAGCAAAAAACGACAAGGAACCAACGCGGCGTGACCAACAGGCGCTGGAAACACGGGCGAAGCTTATTGAAACAGCACTGGATTTGTTTTCCCGGCAAGGCATGGATAACACGTCCATTAAAGATATTGCCCGCGAGGCAGGTGTCGCGCAGGGTTTGCTGTACCACTATTTTTCCGACAAAGATGACCTGCTGTGGGGCGTGCTGAAAACGTATCTTTTTATGCCTCATCTTCAGCAGGCGCTTTCGAACACGGAAACGCGCTCGACAGAAGAAGTACTGCGGGATATTGCACTCCGTTTCAATGCGTTTTTGGAATCTCAGCAGCCGCTGATGCGGCTTGTTCTGCGGGAGCTGCAAACCAATGTGCGTGTGCGCGGCCTTTGGGAAAACACCATCCGCCGCGAAGTTGTCAGCACACTGGAAAACTTTCTGCGGGCGCGTGTCGCCATCGGGGAGCTGCGTCCGCATCCGGTGGAAGCATCGGCGCACATGCTCATGCATGGGGTTGTCGCGCTCTACCTGCCGGGGGGCAGAGACGGGGTTGGCAGCGAAACGGCGATTGATGAAATGATCACGGTTTTAATGAGTGGGCTTCTCGCCTAAAGTATTGACAGCGCTGAAAGTTAGCTGTATACTAATTTCGTTGAAAATGTTTCAACGAGGCAGAAGTAAGTGCCGTCCAAAACGCAGCGCTTTCTTTCGCCCTCCGCTTCAACCGCCGTTTATCTGAAAAATGGACAACTTTTAGTCAAACAAGGAGAAACCTGAGCCATGAGCGACCACACACTTGACATCGCGTTCTGGAACTATGACCGGACACAAGCGCTGGTGGACGGTACGGTCAAAATTGACGGCGTTGATGCCGCCTTCCACACCGCCCGCATCGTCACGGAAATCTTCGGGCACATGATCCAAGACCGTGCCTACGACGTGTCGGAACTTGGGCTGACCTATTTCTTACGCACCCTGGACTTCGACGACCCGCCGTTTCTCGCAATTCCGGTCTTTCCGGTGAGGATGTTCCGCCACAGCGCGATCTACATCAACAAGGCGAGCGGCATCACCAAACCCCAGGACCTTGCCGGCAAGACAATCGGCGAGCTTGCGCTGTACGGCCACGACGCGGGCGTGTGGCCCAAAGGCATCCTTTCGGATGATTTCGGCATCACGCCGAACCAATGCCGCTGGATCGTCGGCGGCATTGATTTTCCAATAAAGCCGGTTGACTTTGTTCCGCAGCCGCACCCGGACACTGTTGAAGTGACATCGGCGGCGGAAGGGGACGATTTGGGCAAAATGCTGGAAGAAGGAAAGATTGATGCGCTCATCTCGGCTGACGTTCCCCAGTGCGTGCTGGAAAAGTCGCCGCAGGTGGGCCGGCTGTTTGAAGACTACCAGGGGATTGAGCGTGCCTACTACCAGCGCACCGGCATCTTTCCGATCATGCACACGGTCGTGGTCCGCAAGGAGCTTGCCGCCGAGCGGCCGGAGATCGTAAAAGCGGTTTATCAGGGCTTCTGCAATGCAAAAACCGCCGCAGTCGAGCAGATTGTCAAAGGCATGACGTTCAACAACATGGCGACGATGGTTCCGTGGCTCAGCAAACTCGTCGGTGATGATCGCGACCTGCTCGGCGACGACTGGTGGCCGTATGGACTGAAAGCGAACCGCAAAGCCGTTGACGCCTACCTCCGTTACCACTTTGAGCAAGGTCTTTCCAAGCGGCGGCTGACGTGTGAGGACATCTTCGTCCCTGCACTGCTGGATACATAACGGCCGGATACATAACTGCTGAGTTGATGCCGGCTTTCGCACAACAAGCCAGGCAATTCAGGTATAATAGAACACAAGTTCGTGGCGGTCTTTGGAAGCACATCTCAAAAGCATCTAAAGACCGCCTTCTGTTTGGCAGGAGAAGCAGCATGGGACAAGTGTTAGACGCGGAAGCTACTCAAGTGATTGAAACAGACGGAACAGGAAGACTCGTCATTCCAGCCGAAGTTTTAGGAAGCGTCAAGCCGCACACGAAGTATACGATTGAGGCTGTTGGGACAAAGCTGGTTATAGAGGCTAAAGAAACAGTGGAACAGCCTAAAGAAACAGTGGAAGAGTGGGAGCGGAAGTGGAAAGAGCTTCAAGACCTGATGCGTGAAGTTTGGAAGACTGACAAGTCAGCCGCAGAGATCATTTCGGAAATGCGCCGCTAATGCTTACGATTGATGCTAATGTCTTCGTGTCAGAGGTGTTTCATGCTGAAGTGGATGCAGTTTGCGCCGCTGTGGCCCAGGAATATGGATTGGCGCTGATTACCTGGGATCAAGAACTGCTGACGCGCGGCGCAGCGGCAGCCAGCGTACTGCTGACGCGCGGCGCAGCGGCAGCCAGCGTGATGACGCCCGCCGGGTGGCTGGCGACGAACCCGGTTTAGGACAAAGTTTTTAGGAACAGAACGCATATGGACTTCAAAGTTATCTCCAATTACAGGCCATCGGGCGATCAGCCGGCGGCGATTGACAAGCTGGCGGCGGGCATCAGAAGCCAAGACAAGTACCAGACGCTTTTGGGAGCGACGGGAACCGGCAAAACCTTCACCGCGGCAAACTTAATTGAGCGGGTGCAGAAGCCAACGCTTGTGATCGCGCATAATAAGACGCTGGCGGCGCAGCTTTGCTCGGAGTTCCGGGACTTCTTCGGGCAGAATGCCGTGGAGTATTTTGTCTCGTACTACGATTATTACCAGCCGGAAGCGTATATCCCGCAGACGGACACGTTTATCGAAAAAGACTCGGCCATTAACGACGAGATAGATAGGCTCCGGCACTCAGCGACGCAGGCGGTCTTGGAGCGGCGCGACGTGGTCATCGTGGCGTCGGTCTCGTGCATTTACGGCCTGGGATCGCCCGCCGAGTATGCCCAGATCATCCTCAAATTTGAGCGCGGCAAAGAATACGACCGGGACGACATGCTGCGCCGCCTGGTCGCCATGCAGTTCACGCGCAATGATCTGGTGCTGACCCGTTCGACGTTCCGGGTGCGCGGCGACATTTTGGAGCTTCAGCCCGCAGACGAAGAAATTGTCGTGCGCGTCGAGTTCTTCGGCGACGAAGTGGAGAAAATCACGACGGTTGATCCCTTGACGGGCGAAGTGCAGTCGTCCAAAGACGAAATCACAATCTTTCCGGCGTCTCACTTTGTTTCCAGCCCGGAGAAGCAGGAGCGGGCGATTATCGGCATTGAAGAAGAGATGATCCAGCGGGTTGCCCTGTTCAAGCAGCAGGGCAAGCTGCTGGAAGCCCAGCGCATTGAACAAAGAACCCGCTTTGACCTGGAAATGATTCGGGAAGTCGGCTACTGCAACGGCATTGAAAACTACTCGCGCTGGTTTGACGGCCGCGCCCCCGGCTCCGCGCCGTCTACGCTGCTGGACTACTTTCCAGACGATTATCTGATGGTCATTGACGAGTCGCACCAAACACTGCCTCAGCTTCGGGCGATGTATAACGGCGATAAGGCCCGCAAAGATACATTAATAGAGTACGGCTTTCGCCTGCCGTCGGCAGGCGACAACCGGCCTTTAAAGTTTGAAGAGTTTCAAGAGCGCGTCGGCCAGTGCGTCTTTGTCTCGGCAACGCCCGCTGCGTTTGAGCGCGAGCATTCCGAGCAGATCGTCCAGCAGATTATCCGCCCGACTGGGCTGATTGATCCGGAAATCATTATCAAGCCTATTAAAGGCCAGGTAGATGACCTGCTGCACGAAATCCAGATGCGGACCGCCAAAGGCGAGCGCGTTCTGGTTACGACTTTGACCAAGAAGATGGCCGAAGACTTGACCGAGTTTCTGTTAGACCTGAACATCAAAGTCAATTATCTTCACTCCGACGTGCATACGCTGGAGCGCACCGAGATTTTGCGCGACCTGCGCCTCGGCATCTACGACGTGATTATCGGCATCAATCTTCTGCGCGAGGGACTAGACTTGCCGGAAGTTTCTTTGGTTGCCATCTTGGACGCCGACAAAGAAGGCTTCCTGCGCTCGGAAACATCGCTGATTCAGACCATCGGACGCGCCGCGCGTAACTTGGGCGGCCAGGTCATTATGTACGCCGACCGCATCACCGGCTCGATGGAGCGGGCGATGGGCGAGACGACGCGCCGCCGGGCCATTCAGGAAGCCTACAACACGGAGCATGGCATTACGCCGTACACGGTCAACAAGGCTGTCCGCGAAGTCCTGGAGTCCAAAAAAATCGCCGAGCAGAAGTCCTACTACAACGTCTCGCGCACCCGCAACCCGGAAACGCTGCCGCTGGACCAGATCATGTCCGCGCTGGCCGACATTGAAAAAGAAATGAAGCAGGCCGCCCGCTCCCTAGAGTTCGAGCGTGCCGCCGAGCTGCGCGATGAGCTGTCCCGCCTCAAAAAGCTGCTCCCGGCGGGGGCGAAGAAGTAACGGCATGAGCCGAGAACCTGCTCACAGCCGCTACCAGCCTGCTTCCGGCGCAGAAGCCGAAAGCCAGCCCGGCTCACGCGGGCGTGTCCTGCGGAACAAGCCGGGCATTCAGCGCAAGCGGGAAATGGACCGCGCGGAGTTCGAGGCGTTGATCCGCGCTCAGTCGGATTTTCTGGAACGTGTGACTACGGAAACACAGTTCACTGCGGATACGCTGCGCTCCATGCACCACGCCTGGCTGGGTGAGCTGTACGAGTGGGCGGGGGAATACCGGACGGTAGAAATGGAAAAAGGCGGCTTTCGCTGGCCTCCGGCGCACTTGGTTTCGCAGAACATGGCGGCGCTGGAACAAGGCTTGCTCCGGCAGCACACTCCCTGCCGTCAAGCTTCGCTGGACACCGTGGCCCGCCGCATGGCGGAAGTTCACGCCGAGCTGTTGTTGATCCACCCGTTCCGTGACGGCAACGGGCGACTGGCCCGCTGGCTGGCGGATTTAATGGCCTTGCAGGCAGGCTGGCCGCTGCCTGATTACGGGTTTCGCGGGCGCGGAAGCGAACATGCGCGTATTCTGTATCTTGCAGCGGTCAAAAAGGGATACTTGACGCGCTATGATGACTTAACGGGTTTCTTTTTGCGTGCAGTAACACGCGGCGCAGAGGGCGGCTGAGTACCCTGCGGCTTTAGCCCCCGCGCTCCCTCAAACGCCGAAGAGTCTAAAGCATTGCGTTCCAGCATCCGGCGGCGCATTTCCGGGTCGCGCAGATAAGGATTAGTTTCTAAAAGTGAAGCCATCTTGTGTTTTCTCCATACAGGCCGCAGAGTTAAAAAGCATTGTTTGTCCCGCTTGTCAGCCCCGTATTGTACCGCAAAACGCAGCATTTTGACGCAGCGCTGAGTAAAAAAGCAGCATTGGAGATGAATCTATGACAGCCTATCAAGTCTACGAGCAGATTATCAAGCCGCTCTCAACCGGCGACAAAATGGCTATACTCCGCCTCATTATCAATAATGTTGTTCCAGAGCCTGCTCCTGCTGAGAGTTCCGAAGATGAACCGTCTGTTGATGCATAGTCATAACAAGGAAAAGACATGGTAAACCGGATAAGCACGACTGATTTTCGCGCCTTTGTCAAAACGAAAGAAGGCGAAATTCTATTGACTCAGGCGCGTAAAGCAAAGTTCATGGTGCGGGTTACAAACAATGCCCTCGAATACACCGTAGTATCTACAATGAAAACACGTCCACATGAGACACAGACGATGGAAAAGGTCTTGGATAAGTTCTACCTCACAGGCTCTTACAAGACCAGCGACTACCAGCAGATCACTGTTTGTTCTTCCTATACACTATCTCTCATTAGACAATATCTGGCACAAAAAGACTCGTCAGCAGGTTAACAAACCATTTCATTTATCCACAGGAAATTATGACCAGCTCCCTCAACAACTTAGCCTTTCTGCGCCCCGGCATTCGGACCAAACGCATTTCGTCGTATGACCGCTCCGGCGGCAACAATGACTTTGTGCGGGTTGACGCGGGCGAAACCAAGATGCTAGCGGAGATCGGCGGGGCGGGTAATGTCAAGCACATTTGGATGACGATTGCCTGCACCGATCCAATGATACGCCGTAATGCCATTTTACGCATGTTCTGGGACGGCGAAACGACGCCATCGGTGGAAGCGCCGCTGGGAGACTTCTTCGGGCAGGGCTGGGGCGACAAATATAACTATGCGTCCCTGCCGCTGGCCGCCGCGCCTGCCGGGGGCAATGCCCTGAACTGCTATTTTCCAATGCCGTTTGGAGACGGCGCACGGATAGAAGTCGAGAACCAGTCGGACACGCCGATTACAAGTTTCTATTATTATGTAGATTTTGAGCAGCACCCGCAGATCGGGCCGGAGATGGGACGATTCCATGCCTGGTGGAACCGGCAAATGCCGGGGCCGGAAGCGGGACAGGGTGATAGAGAGAACGAGTGGGAGACGCTGGGTGTCCAGCCGAGGAACCCGTCGGACGCACATAATCACGTTTTAGTTCATGCCGAAGGCGCAGGCCACTATGTCGGGGTCAACTATTTTGTAGACTCCCCGACTCCGCTCTGGTACGGCGAGGGCGACGATATGTTCCTGGTAGACGGCGAACCCTGGCCGGGGTCGCTGCACGGCACAGGAACCGAAGATTATTTCAACTCATCGTGGTGCCCCAAAGAACTGTACGCGCACCCATACTTCGGTTACGCGCGGGTGGGCGGCGAGACAGGGTTTCTCGGCCGAACCCACTGTTACCGGTTCCATTTAGAAGACCCGGTTTACTTTGAGACATCCCTGCGGGCATCCATTGAACACGGCCACGCCAATTCGCTGACGCTGGATTTGGCGACAGTCGCATACTGGTATCAGACCGAGCCGCACCGCCCGTTCCCGGCAATTGTGCCGAAGGAAGCGCGTCAGCCGATGCCGCCGATTGGTGCAGTAGACATCCATAAATGGCGCGATAGCTGGCGGCGCGAGATGGGCGGCGGACCCCTGTGGGGCCATGAGCCGCTGCCGGACAGTACGCAGATAAAGTAGATGCCGGGGTTGTAGAAAACCCCAGCAGGAAATGTCCTGCGGACAAAGAAAAGCAGCCGAAAGCTTGTTTTTCATCCAAAGGATGCACTCTTGCCGGGGTTTTCTACAACCCCGGCCTGGTAGAAAACAAATGACAGACTACGACGTTATTATTGTGGGCGCGGGCCATGCCGGCGCAGAAGCGGCCTTAGCATCGGCGCGGCTGGGCGCAAAGACGCTGTGCCTGACGCTTGCTTTAGACAAAGTGGCGCTGATGCCCTGCAACTGCTCGGTCGGCGGCCCCGCCAAAGGGCATTTGGTCCGCGAGATTGACGCGCTCGGCGGGCAGATGGGGGTCAATGCCGACGCCACTGTCACGCATATTCGGATGCTGAACACCGGCAAAGGCCCCGCCGTGCAGGCGATCCGGGCGCAGTGTGACAAAGATTTGTATTCGCACGCCATGCGGGCGACGCTGGAAGCCGCGCCTCATTTGACGCTGGCTGAAGGCATGGCCGAGAGCCTCTTGATTGAGAGCGGCAAAGTTGTCGGCCTGCGAACGGCGGACGGCGCGGCGTACACGGCACCCTCCGTGGTCATCACGACGGGGACATTCCTGCGCGGCGTCATGCACCGGGGCGAGGAGCGCACGGCGGGGGGACGCCTCGGCGAGAAGCCCGCTCTGGCGCTGTCGGACACGCTGCGAGCGCTAGGCTTCCCGACACTGCGCCTCAAGACCGGCACGACGCCGCGCATTGACAAAAATTCGGTTGATTTTACAAAGACGCAGGCCATCGAGTCTGAACCTAACACGCCGCCGTTCTCTTTTGGGCGCGAGCGCTTAGACATTCCCAATTTGCTGCCGTCGTGGCTGACCTACACGAATGAGCGCACGAAAGCTGTGATTGAAGCCAATCTCCACAAATCCGCCATGTACGGCGGCTTCATTGAGGGCCTCGGCCCGCGCTACTGCCCGTCCATTGAAGACAAGATCGTGCGCTTTAACACTCGTGACACGCATCAAGTCTTTTTAGAGCAGGAGGGCTGGAACACAAACTCGCTGTATGTGCAGGGAACCTCTACGTCATTGCCCGCCGACGTTCAGCTTGAATTCCTGCACACCATTCCGGGTTTAGAACACTGCGTCATGCTCAAAGCCGGCTATGCGGTGGAATACGACGCCGTGCCGCCGACGGAGCTGACCCACGCTTTAATGACCAAGCGCCTGCCGGGGCTGTTTCTGGCGGGCCAGATCAACGGCACGTCAGGCTACGAGGAAGCCGCCGGACAGGGCCTGATGGCCGGCGCAAACGCCGCGCTTTATGCTCAGGGCCGGGAGCCGTTCGTCTTGAAGCGCTCCGACGCTTATTTGGGCGTTATGATTGACGATTTGGTCACGAAAGGCGCAGACGAGCCGTACCGCCTCTTGACTTCCCGCGCCGAGTACCGCCTGCTGCTGCGCCAGGACAACGCCGACCTGCGCCTGACGGAACTTGGCCGTGCCATCGGCCTTATCTCCGGCCCCCGCTGGCAGATGTTTGAGGCGAAGCGCGATGCCATCACCGCTGAGACTTTGCGCCTGGAAACTACCTACGTCAGCGGTTCCGACAATTCGCGCCTGTCCGCGCTTGGCCTCACGCCCGTGTCTCAGCGCGTCCCTTTCTGCGACTTACTCAAGCGCACCGGCGTTGATTATGACACCGTCGCCGCTCTCGCGCCGACGCCTACTCCCCTGCCCCGCGCTGTGGCCGAACAAGTCGAGATTATCTGCAAGTACGAAGGCTACATTGACCGTCAATCGGCCCAGGTCGCGTCCGCAGGCCGCCGCGAGGAAGTTTCCATCCCTGCAAAATTTGACTTCAAATCCATCCGCAATCTGTCCAATGAAAGCCGCGACAACTTAACCCGCGTGGAACCTGTTTCGCTCGGCCAAGCCGCCCGCATCCCCGGCGTCACCCCCGCCGACATCGCCATTCTCGGCGTTCACCTAGAGCAACACCGCCGCCAGGCTGTTTCCACCGCCGGCAGTCAGGTATAATGCTTTCAAGGAACTTCGCCATGATTTGCCCACACTGTCACAACAAGATCGCTTGGCCTAAAGTTTTTCTTATCACACTTTGGTCTAGCCTGCGGTGTGGAACCTGTCGCCACCAGTGGAACAGGAGTCCAGACCGTCAGGGCTATCTCCTCAGTTTTGTAACGGTGCTGCTGATGATGCCCTTTCTCTTTGTTATTGACAGTAAGGGTTTTCTGATTGGCTTGCTGTATCTGGCTGCTGTTTTGACATTTGTTGCGTTTATAGATGCGAAAACAATCCATTTAGTGCCGCCAGCGGCACGAAAAACCAGTAAATTGGAGTAAGTTGATGCCAACCACACTCAACCCACAGCAAAACAGAGTACCACTGACACAGCCGCAATCAGACGAGCCAAATGGCTTGCGGCGCTGGACGCCTGATGAATATCACCGCATGGCCGAGATGGACATTTTTGACGGGGCGCGGGTGGAGCTGCTCGGCGGCGATATTTGGCAGGTTCACGCTTCCGACTACTACCGCTGGACGCCGGAGCAGTATCATCGGCTGATTGAAGCGGGGTTCTTTAATGACGGGCGGGTTGAGATGCTAGGAGGGCTGTTCTGGGATACGACCGGACAAATGACGCCGCACGCGACCGGGGTACGGCTGACGACGCTTGCACTGGAAGACGCTTTTGCGGCGGGTTTTGAGGTACGCTGTCAGCTTCCCATTGTGCTGACCGATGGAACCGAACCGGAGCCGGATGTTTCCGTAGCGCCGGGAACCCCGCTTGATTATTTAGAGCAACATCCTCACGCGAAAGAGTTGCTTTTGGCGGTGGAGGTTTCAGACAGCTCACTGACGAAGGACCGAGGGCTAAAGCTGGTTTCCTACGCGCAAGCCTTCATTTCTGAGTATTGGATCGTGAATTTGGTCAATCACCAGCTTGAAGTATACCGCCAGCCAGTTCCATCAGGGGACTACACCGACTTCCACATCTACCTGCCGGGCCAGGTGGTAATTCCACTTGCACTGCCGACTAAAGCCATCGTGGTAAACGACTTGTTGCCCCCAATAAAACAATTATGACAAACACTGAACTAGAGATGCCGAAGAAGAAGGTGATCGTGCTGGGGAGTGGCCCGATCCGCATTGGGCAGGGGATTGAGTTTGATTACGCCAGCGTCCATGCCGTCCGCGCACTGCGGGAGGCGGGGTACGAGGCGATTATCATTAACAACAACCCGGAAACGGTGTCGACCGATTTTGATACATCCGACAGGCTTTATTTTGAGCCGCTGACGCCGGAAGACGTGCTGAACGTCATTGAGCGGGAAGCGCCGGTTTATGGAATTGTATGTCAGTTCGGCGGGCAGACGGCAATTAATTTGGCTCGGCCCTTGTCGGAGGCAGGCGTTCCGATTTTGGGGTCGTCGTTTGATTCGATTGATTTGGCGGAAGACCGGGAGCGGTTTGAGGCGCTGCTGCGGGAGCTGGGGATTCCGAAGCCGGCGGGGCGGGCGATCCTCTCCACCGAAGCCGCGCTAGAAGTGGCGGGGGAAGTCGGCTATCCGGTGCTGGTGCGGCCTTCTTACGTTCTGGGCGGGCGGGCGATGGAGATTGTCTACAATGATGACGATCTCCGAGAATATATGCGGTATGCATCGGATATTTCGGACGGTGCGCCGATTTTGGTAGACCGCTACATTGTCGGCAAGGAAGCGGAAGTGGACGTAATCGCCGACGGGCAGGGCGGCTGCCTGCTGCCGGGCATCATGGAGCACATTGAGCGGGCAGGCGTCCATTCCGGCGACTCGATGGCGGTCTACCCGCCGCAGACCATCAAGCCGTCTACGATTGACCAGATGGTGTCTTACGCGACGCAGCTTGCGCTGGCGCTCCGCGTCGTCGGCCTCATGAACATTCAGTTTGTGATTGAAGACGACCAGGCGTATGTAATTGAGGTCAACCCCCGCGCCTCGCGCACGGTCCCCTATCTCTCAAAAATCACGGGAATCCCCATGGTCAAGGCTGCGACCTGGGCGTCGCTGGGGAAATCGCTTGCCGAGCAGGGCTACGCAAACGGCCTGCACCCGAACCAGCCGAACATCGCGGTCAAAGCGCCGGTCTTCTCGTTCTCTAAGCTGACCGGCGTGGACATCAACCTGGGTCCTGAGATGAAGTCTACCGGCGAGATACTCGGCATTGACACGGACTTTTCGCGAGCGCTGTACAAAGCCATGGTGGCGTCGGGCATTGATGTTCCCGCCGGCGGCAAAGGCGCGGCGCTGCTGGTGACGCTCGCCGACCCGGACAAAGCCGAAGCCCTGCCGATTATTCGAGACTTCGCCGCCCTGGGCTTCACGCTTCACGCGACGGCGGGAACGGCCAAATTTTTGGAAGCGAACGGCCTGATTGTCAGCACGGCGAAGAAGATCAGCGAAGGGACGCCCAACTTATTGGATTTAATTCGCGGGGGCCGCGTCTCGCTTCTGATTAACACGGTGTCCAAAAACAAGCAGATTGAAAAAGAAGCCGCGCTTATTCGCCGCGCGTCTGTCGAGAACTCCATCCCCTGCCTGACTTCTTTGGACACGGCCCGCGCCCTGCATACGGCGCTTGCGACTCGGCAAATCGGCGAGGCATTTGAGGTAATGACGGTGGATCGGTACACGGGATAATAGAAAACCGTTATCAACTATTTCGTTTATCAACTATTTTGTTCGGATGACCAGCACAAGGCCCGGATCGGATTTATCGCCCGGCGTGGCGGCGCTGCGGCCAATGCGGTCGATTAAGGTGCCGGGGATCACCACACGGTTCCCCGCCCAGCGAACAAGACGGGTGATTTCCTGCGGAACGTCGCCGGCCAGGTCCTGCATAAGTATTCGGTGTCCTGCTACCGGCTTGTCAAAGGCAAGAGTCAGCGAATGATAGCGGCCGAAGATGCCGATTGGGCCGCAATAGCGCCCGACTTGCAGGGTAACGTCGGCGACCTCTCCGGTAGTCCATTCGCGATCCGCCGCGTCCCGGCAAAGCGTTCGCCCCAGCGTCGCTACGGCGACGGCACCATTGGGATTACGCGACGCAACGACGAAGGGCTTGATGCTGCCGGACGCCAGCGTGACCTGCGGCAAGGGAAGCCCGCGCGTGACAGCCGCCGGAGCGGTCGCCGACTGCTGCTGACCGGCGGCGACACGCCAGGATTCATCTTTTCCAAATATCCAGTTGTCCGTCAACTGTTCGGAAGACTCCAGGGCGGGAGCAGCGCCCACGGCGAACGCCGGCGCGATCCGGTGCCATCGAACGGCCCGAACGACTTCATCCGTACAATGCTTCAGATCGCGGGTAAGAGGCGGAAAAACAAAATCCTGCCTCCCATTCGGCAAATTGCCGGTGAAGCTATGACGCATTACCCCGTAGCAACATCCCAGGGCCGCTCCCAGATAGACTTCATCCTCGCAGTTAATCAGTCCCTTTGCCGGTGGCTCCGCCTGGTACTGCAATTGCGTTACGACCCTGCCGAGGGTTTGCGGAACCGATAACAGTGCATCCACATCGTAGGTTCGGTAGGTGTCTCCCCAGGTAATCGCGTGCGGAATTAATGCCGTTTCAATGGTCAGACTTGGGGCCTTTTGCCGGCCCAACTCTGTGAGATGACGCCGCCAGGCTTCGTCTCGGCTGTTATTGCCATAATCCACCTTCCAGTAGGCGACCCCGCTGGTTTGCATCCACTCCATCCGCTGCGTCCAAAAATCATCCGTCTTTGCGTCCGCCCTCATCCAAAGACCGAGGCCACGCCATCCGCTGTTTTTAACGGCATCCGAAAGCTTCTTGAAGTTTTCCGGCTGGGTTCCGGCGGCATAAGAAGGAAACCTGCCGGGAAGCACCAGAATATTTTCATCCGGCAGGTCCCATCCTTCGTCCATCAAAAAGTAGAGGTCTTGCCGCACTTTGGGGTACTGCCCCACCCAGTTCTGGTTACGTCCCTGTCCGAATAACTGGCTTTCTTGGACGGCGTCCTTTTGCGAGCCTTTTAGGTAGCTCGCAGAGTAACCTTGAATGTTCCAGGTGCAGAAATAATCAGGCGATGTGTTTCCGGCCGCTGGGACCAGGCTCTGCGGCTCAGGCGCAGCGAGGCAAGCCGGCGAAGCAGCGAAAAGCACGGCGGCAGCAAACAGCCAATTCAGAGAGGACGCGCTGAGGCAGATCATTTCGCTGGCCGCCCGACTTTCAGCAGCACGCAGCCATGCGCCGGAACCTCGACCGAATAGTGCCCCGATACAGTGCCGACATTTTGATGCAGCCAAAGGTCGCGCACGGGCTGAGAACCGGACAGGCCGAGGGCGGACCACTGCACGGTGACAGTGCTGACCCAGGGGTTGGGGTTGACGAGGCCGACGGCGTGCGTGCCGTCACCTAACGGCCTGGCCCACACTTCGCCGCCGTCAGCAGCGTCTTGAGACACCAAATCCGCAGGCTTGCCCAGCGGGTCCTGGTCGATGTCCAGCGCTTCGTCGTTGGTCAAGAGGGCCAGCGTCAGCGGGTCAAGCTTCGTCATGTCACAGCCAATCAAGAGAGGCGCAGACAGTAAACACCATAGCGAGATATGCACCAACTGCTCGTTCGGCGTCAGGTGCGTCGGGTGCGTGTTCCCGAACCCCACCACTCCCACCATCAGCATGTCCGGGTCGTTCCAGTGGCCCGGACCCGCATACGCCGAGTGGCCTGCCTGGGCCTCGTAGATGGAGTGCAGGCTGCCCCAGTTGTCCTGGATGTCGTCCGTCGTCCGCCACGAGCTGCCGCCGGTGGTCGCTCCCCACTTCCACACGTCGCCCCAGCCGTACTGGCACAAGCTGAACACGATGTCGCGCGGCTGGGACGCAAGCGCCGCCCCCATCACATCATACGGCTTTTCCAGCGCTGGCAGCGAGTGGTCCCCATGCACCACCCCGTCATAAGAACACCAGTCGTACTTCAGGTAGTCAAAGCCCCACTTGGCATACGTCGCCGCATCCTGCGCTTCATGCTGGTAGGAGGCCGTATAGCCGCCGCAGGTGGTCGGGCCGGGAGAAGAATAGATGCCGATCTTCAGGCCCTTGCTGTGAACATACGCAGCAAGACCCGGCATGTCGGGGAACTTGTCGTTTGTGAGGATGTTGCCCTGGGCGTCGCGCCCGGTGTCGCCGCTGCGTCCAAGCTCCCAGGTGTCGTCGATGTTGACATACCCGAAGCCGTGCCGGGCCAGGCCGGCGGCGATCATCTCATCGGCGGCATCACGCACTTTGCCCGCGTCGACGCGGCCTGCCCAGACGTTCCAGGAGTTCCAGCCAAGCGGCGGGGTGAGGGCGAGTTTGTGCGCCCCGCCGATGATGGTGAGGGGGCGGGAGGCGGCTCCTTTGGGTCCGCGCACGGTGAGGGTGACGCGGGTAGTGCCGGGTATTTGGAGTGCGCCGGAGATGATGCCGGTGTGGGGGTTGAGGGTCAGTCCGGCGGGCAGAAGTGTGGCGCTGTAGACAAGCGGGCCGTCGCCGGTGGCGGGGACAAGAAAGAGGAACGGCTTGCCGGGGGTTGCACCGACCAGGCGCGGGCCGTGAATCGCCGGCACGGCGCTTGCCGGGACCAGGCGGAGGCGGGCAGGCGCGTCCAAAGTGCGCGGGTGTACCGGCAGCGGAGGCAGGGCCGCTGCGCCATCGGCGAGAGTAAATGCAGCATCGGCCCAATCCGCGTGATCAAAGCTGATGCTTCCATTTGTTCCAGCGACGAGAAGGGTCAGGCTTTTCGCACCGGCCAGCGGAACGGACAGCCGCTGCGGCGCGTCTCCCCCATGCAGAACGCCCGTCTGTGCGGCAACTTTGCCGTCCACGAGAACACTGAACACAACGGCGCCGCGCCCTTTTGTCTCGTCATCCACTCCCACTGTCGCCTCAAAACGCTCCGCTTTTCCATCAAGGCGGATGCGGTACACGCTGCTGGCGTGGGTGCCGACACCGTGGGCGTACACTTTCGAGCCAAGAGTAATCGGGTGTCCATCCACAGTTGCGTTGGCATGGGGATTTCCGAAGTCCTGGGTCATAGTGTCCACATCCAGTGAATCCAGCCAGACGACCGGCCCGGCAGCATGGGCAGCGGGGGTGGCACAGCCGGGAAGCAGAAGCAGAAAAGCCGAAGCCAGAAAAGCCGAAGCGGCAGGAAAGTGTCGAAAGTGCATTGGGGGTCAGTTCCTAAATTGTGTGGTTCAACAAAGTGATTGTTTGCAAAAGAACTGCCCCGCCGATGTCGGCGGGGCAAGTCTGTCGGCTCATCAGCCGCCACTCTGCGGGTGAAGTGCGGGCGGCGTTATGTGGCGCTGAAGGTAGCGACGAACGGAGCGCCTGTGGTGGCGCTGTTGCCGCCAAAGCCGGAGCCGGCGGCAAAATACGGGTTAGGGCTTGAAGTGTTCACGGTCGTGTCATTGGTGGCGGCTTGGGCGTTGAAGCCGGGAGAAATAAGAAGTGGGTTCAAGTATTTCGCATGGCCGTCGGACAGCAGGACGTTGCAGTAGGCCGTGTGCCGTGCGCCGAGGTAGGTGCCGGGATCGGTCCTCGGGCCGACCTGAATTCCAATCGAGTAGTGGGTGCAGGAGGATGAGGAGATATTCAGGCCGGGGTTGCCGCCGCCATAGCTGAAGCCGGTGATGGCCGGGCTGGTCAGCTCCCCAACGGTGGAAGGCAGCTTGTAAGTGTTGCAGGCGGTCGTCTCGGCCAGCAGGAGCGTGTTGGCTGGGGCGTTGCACGCAGCGAGGCCCAGCGCACCGCCCTGCGGCGTGTTGTTGCCGTCATGCTTCGCGCCGGAAGTCAAGTTCTCGTTGATCCCGTAGCTTTCCATCGCGGTGCCCCCGTACCCCATATCATCCGGACACACAAAGGCGGCGTTGCTTTTGACATATGTGTAGACCTGGTTGGCCCAGCCGGCCCCTCCGCCGTAGCCGTCGTTGTCGTTTGGGGTGACACCCGCCACTGCGCCGCAGGGGAACTTCTCGTCGGCATCCTGCTGGTACTGGATGATGGCGAGGCCGAGCTGCTTTTCGTTGGAAAGGCAGGCGGTGCGGCGGGCGTTCTCGCGCACTTTCTGGAAGACCGGGAACAAAATGGCGGCGAGGATTGCAATAATGGCAATGACTACGAGCAGTTCGATGAGCGTAAAACCACGAGAATTGATCTTTTTCAACACAAGAGACTCCTTTTGGATTGTTTTTGATTGGTCGGCATTTGGTTCGGTATTTGCGAAAGCTTGAACACGGAAGGATCAGCTCATGCCGGAATGGTTGACCTTGTCATGCCAGGATAATTGATCGGGTGCCAGGATAATTGATCGGGTACCAAAATGATTGCTTGCAGGCGCTTCTTGATGTACCTCCTGAGATTCGGATTTCAGTTTTGATTGCAGTCCGATGGAAACCCAGCTTCGGCGACCTGCACAGCGCTGCGCGGAAAACATCGGGCCGGTAGAGGAACAATCTTGATTCTCATTATAATTGCGTTTGATACAATTGTCAAGTATTATTTTTCTAAAATGGTACCTATTTTTTGGTACCATTTTAGAAAATAGAACAACTCTTTTCATACTGGAAAAATTGTGCAATAATAGAAAAATCATGCCGTCAGATACCGCCCCCAACTCTTTATCTTTGAGGACTTCACTTGATGCCGCCATAACGACCCTGCAAGAAGACATTCAGGCAGGCCGTTACAGCGATGGGGAGCGTCTTCCCTCAGAGCGAGTGCTTTCGGAAAAGATGGGTGTTCATCGCCGCGTCATCCGTTCGGCTATCGCCCATCTTATCCAAGAAGGGCTTGTTTCGCGCCGGCCCTATTGCAGCCCTGTCGTTCAAGCCCCGCCGAGCCAGTCTTCTCGCCAGTCCCCTCAGCGGATTTCTCCGGCGCGAATGTCAAAATCTTCGGCGTCGCGCTTTGTTGCACTCATTATCTGGCATGGCGGTCCACTGGAAAGAGGCAGAACGGTCCAGCAGCGCATCTTTTGGGGAATGAATCAAGCCCTGGAGCAAGCCGGCTTCCACGCGGTGTTTCTCAATTTAGGGGATGAAGTCGGCACGGAGCAGGAGAATGCGGTGCGTGAGGCTGCCCACCTGCGCTACATATTGGATCAAGGCTTCGGCGGCGCTGTTTTCTATCCGTATGCTTATCGCAGCAACCGTGAGCTGCTTCAAGAAGTGAGCCAGCATCTGCCTTTGTGTTTGATTGACAGAATGCTGCCGGGGGTGCAGGCGGATTTTGTGGGGACGGAAAACTACCAGGGAATGTTTGATGCGACCATGCATCTGATCAAGCAGGGCCACCGCCGGATCGCTTATTTGACCAAAAGTGAGCCAATCAACCCGGTGCAGGATCGTCTGCTGGGCTACCAGCATGCTCTTTATGCGGCATTTCACACAGACCGGGATGAGCTTGTGCTGACGGCGCCTTCCTTCAACGGTGATGACTGGCCTTTGTTTGATGCCGTGTTTCGTTTGCCGGAAGGGGAACGCCCAACGGCGGCCATCGGGTTCAATGACTATGAGGCGGAGCGCACGATGCGGCGTCTCCAGCTGCTGCATTTGAGGGTTCCGCAGGATGTCGCTTTGGTCGGCTTTGACGACATCGTGCGAACGCTTCCGAATGGGGTTGGCCTTACATCAGTCGAGCAGTCGTTTGAAGATGTTGGCCGAACGGCGGCTGACCTCTTCCTGCGCCGCATCGAAACTCCGGCGTCAGCCCCGGTCCATATCGCTCTGCCGAACCGCCTTGTCATTCGCGACAGCAGCCCGCTCTTTTCTGGCGATTCTATCCTGACGCCTTCTCGTTGACGCTGTAAATAAACGACAGCAAGGCGGCAGCGGCGCGGCACAGCTCAGGCGGGATTTGCCGGCCTGCGTCCAGCGTTGCCAGCGCCGCCGTTAAAGCCGGGTCTTGCCGCAGCGGAATGTCGTTCTCGCGGGCCAGCCGCAGGATTTCCTCGGCGTCCCCTTGTTTTGCAGAAAGTTCTTGCATAGGATTAAGCGCTAGATACGATGGTCCACGCTTGTACGGGGAGAAGCCAGCGCCGCGCCGCCGTGGTACAGCGGGGGCCAGTCGGCCTGTATCCGGCAGGTGACATCGCAGGTCTCCCAGCCTGCCGCCGCCAGCGCGTCTGCCAAAGTCCCGGCGTACCTAGACAGCAGGCGAAACGACGCGGGTTTTTCCGCGCTCAGCCGGCAGCTCAGCGTGCCGGTCAGCAGGCCCACTAAATCCACCTGCACCCGGCCCAGCTTCGGCGGCGACACGCGCAGCGTGACCCGCAGGAGTGCGTCTTCTTCGCGTTCTTTGTCCGCATCTTCTTTGTCCGCCTCTTTGTCAGCGTCGTTTCGGCGCAGCCACAGATGCGTTTCCGCGATCCCCGGCAGGCCGTCAAACGCCAGCGGCAGCGCAAAATACAGCGGCACATTCGCTTGATGCCCGTGCGCCGCCAGCGACGCTTGGTTCAGAAGCTGCTGGCCTTCCAAAAGCGACGCCAGCCCGTCCGCCCCGTGCCGCATTCCCCGGTCTCCCGACGAAGCCGCCAGCCGAAGCAGCGCCGTTCGCAGGTCGGCCACCGGCAGCGGCCCTTCCTGAATTCGCAGCACACGGTTTTCCGTGGAGCGCCCCACTTGCAGCAGCATCTCGCGCAGACCCCGCGTCAGCGCCTCCGGGGCCGTTCCCGCTTCCAAAGCCAGCCCCAGCCAGGCCGTCACCCGCTCCGGCAGCGCCGCGCCCGGCAGTCCGTCCGACGGCGCATTCAGCACCGCCGTCACCGCCCGCAGCGCATCCGGCGTGGTCGGCAGCGCCAGCGAGAGCGCCAGCGCGTAAGCCTCCGGGGACACGCCCGGCGCAGACGCCAGCGCCGCGTTCGCCTGAGCCAAAGTTTGAAATGTCAGCGGCAGCCCCGCCTGCGTCAGTGCCAGCGCCAGCGCGACATCCGCTTCCCCCGCCGCTGCGCCCATCTCCAAAAGCGCCGCCCGGATCACATCCCCCGTCACCATTCCGGCCATCGCCGGCCTGCCCTCAAGCCCGGTGGGAGCCGGCATCTGCACCGCCTGTGCCAGACGCCCCAGCAGGCCAAGCGCGGCAGCCGCCGGCTGCCCCAAAGACGCAGACCAAGACGTAGGCAATGGAGAAGAAACTTGCATAATACTTCCGAGCAGCCCGAAACACATTCGCCGCTCGTTTCCATTATCGGCAGAAGCCGCCGCCAACAAAAGCCCTGCCACTGCGAATGAGGTATAATGGCTGCATTGCCGAGGAGACATCCACCCATGACACTTAATCTGACTGCTGATGCCGAAGCGCGGGTGCGCTCGGTGGCGGAGATGCGCGGGCAAGACCCGGAAGATGCGCTGCTAGCTTTGCTGGACCAGGCGCTTGCCGAAGCGGAGGCGGAAGAGGAACTTGTGGCGGAGCTGCGTGCAAGCGTGGAAGACCATGCCGCCGGGCGCAGCATGACAATTGACGAGTATCGCGCCAAGACGCTTGCACGGCGTCAGGAGCGCGACAAACAGCGTGCCATGAGCAGCGCCGTAGCGGAACAGGCAGCGTAATGGCAGATGAAGAATCGGTAGTGTATGCCGTCCGTCAGTCAAACCGCGTAGCCAATCGAACCGAGGCCGAACAGCAGCGACAAGAAAGATTGTATGGGACAGCGGTAGCGGACGCATGGGAAGATGCGCTGACGGAGGCTGTCGCCTCACTTGCAACTTACCCGAAACGCTGCTCAGAAGCCGATGAAAGCGATCCGTTCCAGCGCGTCAGCCCCGGCGAGATGCTATATGTGCTGTTGTTCCGCCACAAGCGCGGCGCGACCTGGCGCATTTTGTTCACTGTTGACGAAGCAAGCCAAAACGACCCGCCGACCGTGCATCTCCAGATGCTGCGGCATGGCGCAGAAGCTCCAATGACTTTTTGGCCGGAAGAAGATGAATAACCTGATTGGATGAGATCATGATTGACCCGACGATTTACCGCGAGATGGGGCTGAACGATTCGGAGTATGGCCTGATTTTGGAGGCGCTGGGGCGTGAGCCGAGCATCACTGAGCTTGGCATGTACGCGGTCATGTGGTCGGAGCACTGCGGCTACAAGTATTCCCGGCCCGTGCTGCGGTTGTTCAAGAAGTACAAGGAAGCGATGGATTCGGGCGAAGTCGAGAACGCCGGGGTTATTGACATCGGCGATAATCTGGGCGTCGTGATGAAGATGGAATCGCATAATCACCCATCTGCTGTGGAGCCGTTTCAAGGCGCGGCGACGGGTGTGGGCGGCATTCTGCGGGACATCTTTACGATGGGGGCGCGTCCCATCGCCATCTTGAACTCCCTGCGCTTTGGGCCGATTGCCGGGGCGGAAAACGCCCACACGCGGTATTTGTTTGAGCATGTTGTCGGGGGCATCTCGCACTACGGCAACTGCGTGGGGGTTCCGACAGTCGGTGGCGAGATTTATTTTCATCCGTCGTATGCGGGCAACCCATTAGTCAATGCAATGGCGGTGGGCGTCGTTCCACTAGACAGTATCGCGTCGGCGGAGTCGAAGGGAATCGGAAACCCGGTGCTGTATGTCGGGTCGGCGACGGGGAAGGACGGCATTCATGGGGCGACGTTTGCCTCGGTGGAGCTGGGACCGGACTCGGAAAGCAAGCGGCCTAATGTGCAGATGGGCGACCCGTTTGCTGAAAAGCTGCTGATTGAAGCGACGCTGGAAGCGCTGGCGACAGGATACGTTGTCGGCATTCAGGACATGGGCGCGGCGGGGCTGACCTGCTCGACCTGCGAGATGTCCGCCAAAGGCAGCGTCGGCATGGACGTGGATGTGCGGGCGGTGCCGCAGCGCGAGGCGGGCATGACTCCGTATGAGATCATGCTGTCCGAGTCGCAGGAGCGGATGCTGGCGGTGATTGCCAAAGGCCATGAAGCCGAAGTCGCGGCAGTCTTTCATAAATGGGGCCTGAACGCGGTCGTCATCGGCACGGTCACGGACACGGGCCGCGTAGTTCTTAAAGATGGCGGCGTGGTTGTCGCCGACTTGCCCGCAAAGTCTTTAACCGACGACTGCCCGACGTACTCTTTGGCAGCATCGGAACCAGCATACATTAACGAAGTCCAGTCGGCGGACTTGTCCAACTTACCAGAGCCGGACGACTACAATGCTGTTCTGTTAAAATTGCTGGCATCGCCGTCTATTGCGTCCAAGCGCTGGGTGTATGACCAGTATGATTCAATGGTGCAGACCCAAACCACTGTCCTGCCCGGCGCTGCCGACGCCGCCGTGCTGCGCCTGCGGGATTCCGGCGGCAAGGGGCTGGCGCTCACAACCGACTGCAACCCGCGCTATTGTTATTTAGACCCTTATCTCGGTGCACAGATTGCCGTCGCCGAAGCCGCCCGCAATTTAAGCTGCGTCGGCGCGACCCCGCTGGCGGTCACGGACTGCCTGAACTTCGCGTCCCCCGAAAAGCCTGAAGGCTTCTGGCAGTTCAAGCAAGCCGTCGCGGGTTTAGCTGACGCCTGCGAAGCGTTCGGCACCCCGGTCATTTCCGGCAACGTGTCGTTTTACAACGAGACCCCGGAACGCGCCATCTACCCAACGCCCACCGTCGGCATGGTCGGCCTCTTGCCGGATGCCTCCAAGCGCGTCACGATGGGCTTCAAGAACGCCGGGGACTTAGTCTATCGGGTCGGCGGCGGAAGCCCAACGCTGGGCGGCAGCGAGTACCTCTCGGTTGTTCACGGCCTGGAAGTCGGCACGCCGCCCGCGCTGGACATAGACGCCGAGAAGAAAGTGCAGGCGTTTCTGCGTGACGCGATTGATCAGAGCTTGCTCAAGTCCGCGCATGATGTTTCCGATGGTGGTTTAGCGGTTTGCCTTGCTGAATGCTGTTTGGCCGAGGGTACAGGCGCGACAATTGAGATGTTCGGGCCGGTGCGAGCAGTTCACCTCTTTGGAGAGTGCTGCTCCTCTGCGATTATCAGCTTTGATCCTGAAAGCAAGCCGGCTATTCGCGCCCTCCGCGACAAACACGGCGTCGGCTATTCCAGCCTCGGTACAGTCGGCGGAGACGCTTTCACGGTTACAATTGACGCGCAGCCTGCGCTTTCAGTTCCTCTGGCCGACTTATGGGCGGCGTATGAAGGGGCGATCCCGGCGGCGATGGCTGGGGGAACGCAGGAAACCACGCAATAAGAAACCATGCCGTTCAGGGCGTGGTTCCTTACGTCGTAGGTCTTCAAAGCAATTCGAACCAAGCAGGATAGCTTTTTGTAAGCATTCCTGCTTTTTTTCTGTTTGCCGAAAATCTACCCGTATGTTTACCTGATTTTTTTCGTATTTTATTTGCGAGAATTGCAGTTTGGCATGATACTTGCAGTAAGCGATGTGTCAAAGATGACGTGTTGCTGCTCTTATCATATAAATTATTAGAATTGCAGGGAGGCCCGTCTGTTCATGTCCCATCTTCAGAGCAAAGACTCTGCCCTCTTCGTTTATTTGGCGTGGGGAACCCGCCAGGGCCAGACGCCTCTGGCCTGCGACGAAATCCGCCAAGCCGCGTATCTCGCTATCATCACACGCATTCGTTCCCAATTCTGCCATGTCCTCGCCATTGACGGCACGACTGAGGAAATCCATTTGATTGCCCGGTTTCCGGCCTCGCTTCCTGTTTCCGTCGTGACGCGCATGGCCCAGGAGGCAAGCGGCAAGGCAATCGCGCACCAATCCCAAACATTTCAGGGCCGTTTCATCGCCCGCGAGAAGCTTTGGGAAAACGGCTGTACCACCCGTACCCTCCCGCCGGTGGATGTCGCCGAAGCCCGTGCCTACCTGCGGCAGCAGATCGCCGCAACAGCCCCAAACTAGCGGCCTAATCCAGCCAAAGAAAAAGCTTTCGTGAATCAGGTATACTCAGGGCCGTATGCTTGATCAGGAAACACAACTCCACACGGCGCAAGGGAGCGCCGAGGACGATGGTGATACGCCGCATGAAGAGTGTGGCGTCTTCGGAATTTTTGCGCCGGGCGAAGATGTCGCCCGGCTGACCTACTTCGGCCTATTCGCGCTTCAGCACCGGGGCCAGGAGTCGGCGGGCATCATGGTCTCCGATGGCTGCGACATCAAATGGTACAAAGAGATGGGGCTGGTGACCCAAATCTTTGACGAACGCACGCTGTCCCAGCTTCAGGGCCATATCGCCATCGGCCATACCCGCTACTCTACGACTGGGTCCAGCGTTCTTCGCAATGCCCAGCCACTTCACTGCGCCTGGGGCGACGGCACCGTCGCCATCGCCCACAACGGCAATTTAGTCAATACGGAGGAACTTCGCGCCGAGATGGAAGCGGAAGGAGTCCCGTTCGGCACCACCAATGACAGCGAGGTCATTGCCCGCCTGATTGCCACCCAGCAGGACAAAACGCTGGAAGACGCCGTCGCCCATACCATGACCCGCCTGCACGGAGCGTATTCCGTCGTCATTTTGACCGAAGACAAGCTGATCGGCATTCGTGATCCCGTCGGCAACCGTCCGCTGTGTTTGGGCATTCACAACAATAAGAACTATGTGCTGGCGTCGGAAACGTGTGCCCTGAACACGGTCGGCGCCCAGTATATCCGCGAGGTCGAGCCGGGCGAAATGATCGTCATTGACCGGAACGGAATGCGCGAGCGCCAGGTCATCCCCGTGGAGCGCCGCGCGACCTGCATGTTGGAGTTTATTTATTTTGCCCGCCCGGATAGCACTCTTTACGGGCGCGGCCTGCACAACTGCCGGCGGCGCATGGGCCATGAGCTGGCGCGGGAGCATCCTGTCTCGCCCTTCGGCGCGGGCGGCGCGGACATGGTCATGCCGATCCCGGATACCGGCACGCCCGCCGCGATTGGCTTTGCCGAAGCGTCCGGCATTCCCTACGGCGAAGGGGTGGTCAAGAACCGCTACATTCAGCGCACTTTCATTCAGCCCGACCAGCGGATGCGCGAAGCGGGCGTTCGCATGAAGCTGATGCCGATTAAAGAGGCTTTAGCCGGCAAGCGCATCGTCATGGTAGACGACAGCATCGTGCGCGGCACGACCACCGGCCAGGTGGTCAAGCTGCTGTTCGACGCCGGGGCCGCCGAGGTGCATGTCCGGATTACCGCCCCGCCGGTCCAATTTCCGTGCTTTTACGGCATTGACATGGCAAACCAGCAGGACTTGGTCGCCGCCAAGCATAGCGTTGAAGAAATCCGGCAGATGATCGGCGCGACTTCCTTAGGCTACCTCAGCTTAAACGGCGTCGCCAAAGCCATCGGCATTGAAAGCGATAAGTTCTGCCGCGCCTGCTTCGACGGCGATTACCCCATCGAAATTCCTCCCCACATCCGCGTCTCCAAGTTCGCGTTAGAGATGCCGATCAACGCCAAGTAGCAGGAGGCACTAATGGCATACAGAGACTTTACCCTGCGGCTTTTGTCGGAACGGTTCGGCATCACGGCGACCGACGCAGACGATTTGTTTGCCGATATTCCTCTACTCCCCGTTTCTGACTTTTTCCATACCCTCCTGAAACGCCACCTGCCGATTGTGCGTGGGCAAGGAACCGAAAAAGCCCGCTCGGAGATGATTATCGCGCCGCTTCTGGTAGAACTGCGGGAGCAGGCCGGGCATCAACTCGCCGTCTTTTCCGGCGTGGAAATGAGCGCCGATCCTGCCCTCGGTTTGTACGGCTTCTGCGATTTTCTGGTGTCCCGCTCCCCAACCATGCTCGCCGTCACCGCGCCGGTGCTGACCGTGGTAGAAGCCAAGCGCGAGGACATCACCGCCGGCATCCCGCAGTGCATCGCCGAGATGTACGCCGCCATGCTCTTTAACGCCCGCGACGGCGAGCCGCGCGAAACGCTCTACGGGGCCATGACCAGCGGCACGGTCTGGCGCTTCCTGCGCCTGCGCGAACTCCACGCCGAAGTCGACTCCCAAGAATACTTCATTGAAGACGTGGACAAGATTTTAGGCATCCTGCGCTACATGACCTTGTGACAGCGACTAAACAGGAAGGATAACTTTGTGACACCTGCAAAGAAAGCAAGTTATGGAAAACCGAGGCAGCCACCCTGGAGCAAGTTGCAAAGGGCCGTGTATCTTGTTGTTGCTCCACTGCAAATTCACTGCCGGGTTCACTGAAACAGCAAGCAGGCAGCAAATCTGTAAGTAAGATTATTGCAGAGCGAAAAAGGTATAATAAGCCCGCCTGAAGCACCGTAATCCTGCGGATAAAGATTATGACCCCTACACATTCCCTGGTGCTGATTTTGCTGGCATACCTATTTGGCTCGCTGCCTATCGGCCTCTTGGTCGGGCGGATGGTCAAGGGCATTGACGTGCGTGATTACGGCAGCGGCAACATTGGGGCGTCCAATGTTTGGCGTATCATGGGGCCGCTGTGGGGAACCGCCGTTTTTTTGTTTGACTTTTGCAAAGGCTACTTTCCGACCGTGCTGACGACGCAAGTGGCCGAACATAATGCAAGCATCACGCCCTGGCTGCCGGTGGTAGTCGGGCTGGCCGCGATTATGGGCCACAATTTTAGCCCGTTTCTCCGCTTCAAAGGCGGCAAAGGAGTCGCCACTTCGCTGGGCGTTGTGTTTGGCTTATCCCCTGCCGCTGCCGCCATTGGCTTTGCGGTCTGGGGCATCTGCTTGTTCGCCACGCGCTATATCTCGGTGTCGTCCATGATCGCGGCGATTGTTACGTCGGGCGTCTTGATCTTCTTCCACCATGATCTGCCGCACATCTTGTTTGCTGTGTTGGTCGCGCTGTTTGTCGTCCTCAAGCACCGCCCGAACATCGCGCGGCTGAAAGCAGGCACGGAGCCGAAAGTTCGGGCAAGGGCATGACTGAGGGCATGACACCGCGTTTCATCCTTGCGTCTACGTCCCCGCGCCGCCGGGAGCTGCTGGGACTGCTCGGCCTGCCGTTTGAGGTCGTCGCCAGCCGCTACGATGAGTCAATAGTAAACCCGTCGGGCATGGCCCCAGCGGACTATGTGACACGGCTTGCCCAGGGAAAAGCGGCGGAAGTTGCCGGGCGCACGGATGGCGACGCGGTTGTCATCGGCGCAGACACGACGGTGGTTCTGGACGGCCGGTTTCTGAACAAGCCTAAAGACGCCGCCGACGCCCATCAAATGCTGCGAGAACTGAGCGGGCGCACCCATGAAGTCTACACGGGTGTCTGCCTCGTTCGCGGCGGGACAACGACAACGGATTATGCCGTGACCGCAGTGTCGTTTGACACGCTTACGGATAACACCATTAATGCTTACGTTGCCACCGGCGAGCCATTAGACAAAGCCGGCGCTTATGGCATTCAAGGAAAAGCCCTTTCTTTCATTCCAAGCATCCAGGGCGATTATTTCAACGTCGTCGGCCTGCCCTTAGCATTGCTGCGCGGGCTGCTTCTGCCCTATTTTCCAGAAACTGCGCCGGCCCCGCCTCCTCTGACATTTCCCGACCCGCGCTATTATGTAGAAAAGCAATAGGAGAACATCTATGAATTATCGCCGACTGGGCCGCTCCGGCCTGAAGGTCTCTGAAATCTGCCTCGGAGCCTGGATCAACTTTGGAGGCAAAATGGCGGATGACGCTACGTTTAACGTGCTGGACGCCGCCGTCGAAGAAGGCATCAACTTCTTTGACACCGCCGATGTCTACGCGGGCGGCAAGGCCGAGGAAGTCATGGGCCGCTGGATGCACGGCAAAGACCGCCGCCAAATCGTGCTTGCGACCAAGTGCCGGGGACGCATGTGGGACGGTCCCAACGGAGAAGGCGCGAGCCGCAAGCATATCTTTGAGGCGGTGGAAGACAGCCTGCGCCGCCTCCAAACCGACTACATTGATCTGTACCAGATTCACTGGCCTGACCCCGATACGTCCGCCGAGGAGACCGTGCGGGCGCTCGATGATCTGGTGCGTCAGGGCAAAATCCTTTATTTCGGCTGGTCCAACCATGACGCCGCCCAAATCGAGGCGCGGGCGCAGGTCTCGGAAACGCTGGGCCTGAACCGGGCCGTTTCCCTGCAAAATTACTACAACATGCTGGGGCGAGACGTGGAAGAAAGCATTACCCCGCGCTGCGAGGCGGAAGGCATCGGCCAGATTCCGTACTCGCCGCTGGCGCAGGGCCTCCTGTCGGACAAGTACCTCAGCGGCAGCGTCCCCGAAGGCAGCCGGGCGGCAGGCAACGCCGACTTTGAAGCGCGGCTGCAAAAATCGCTGCCGACGCTTCAGGCGCTGGCGGCGTTCGCGCAGGAGCGGGATGCGTTATTGTCGCAGCTTGCACTGGCCTGGCTGCTGCACCAGCCGACGATGACCGCGCCCATTATCGGCGCGACGAGCGCCGAGCAGGTCCGGGAAAACGTGAAGTCTGCCCAGATCACGCTGTCTGCCGAAGAGCTTGGGCAGATCGACGCCCTCCTGTCGGCACCAGAAACGGCCTGACGCGCTTCTTACCGACTGGGAGCGAGCAGCAATGCTCGCTTTTAGTTATCCGGGGCAAGCCCCAGCTCTCGCGCAGCCCACGGCAAAGCAGTTTGGAGCTGAAACAAATTCAGAGCTTTCATCCGGGGATCACGCCCGGCAAGCCCGGCCTGCGCCGCCCAGAACCCGCTGAGGGCGGCGGCGAGTTCCGGCGCGTCGGGCAGCAAAGCCTCCGGCGGCGGGCCGCCTTCCGCATGGAGGCTCGGCAGCCAGGCCGCCAGATCGACCATTCCGTTGCCGGCGCAGGCCCAGTTCCAGTCCACCAAAATTGTCCGGCTGTCCGTAAAGCAGAGGTTGTCGCTGCGAATGTCCAGGTGCAGGAAGTCACTGCCGGTCAGCACCGCTCCCTTTTCCGCCGCTTGAAGGCTCGGCAGCGCAGCTTCCAGCCAGGCGGCGCTCCGCACGCCGAGCGACAGAAAAGGCGCAGGGTCTTCAGCGACTTTGCGCCAGCCGCTCAGATCATCCCGGTAGGTTTCTAGAGATGTCATGCCCGGCATGAGGGGCATCCGCCGCAGGCGGGACAGCATTTCCTGAACCCGCTCCGCCAGCCCCGGCTCCCACGGGGGCGGCCAATGCGCCATGCTTAAATCTTCCAAAAGCAGAAAGGGCCGGACGCCGTCATCATCCCAGGCGATGACGCGGGGCAGAAAGTCCGCGTCTTCCTGTGCGCCGAGATGGCGGTAGACGGCGCATTCCGCCCGCAGCCACTGCGCCGTTTGCTCGCAGGTGGCGGCTTTCAGAAAGACAGTCTGGCCGCCCTCGAAGGTGAGGACGCCCCGCCGTGCGGTGGTGTAGCCGCCCGACGCGGGCTGAAACCGCAGGATTTTGGCCTGCATGGCGTCTTCAGCCCGCTGTTCCAAATTGGTGTCTTCCAGGCTCATGGTTCCATCTTACCTCTTTTCTACGCTTTCAGCGTGATCCGGTACAAAGTGCCGCCTCTCGCAAGCAGGGCCTGGCTGCCGTTCTGGAGCAGCAGGCAGTCACCACTAAGCGCCGGGTCGGTGATGACTTTGATCTCGGCGGCTCCGAAACGGGACGAAAACAGTTCCAGCTCCCCGGCGTCGCTGAGGTGCAGGCAGACGCCGCTCGCCAGCACCACAAAGTTGATGCCATAGGTAGCGAGGTCGGGAGTGACACGGACATCGTGGCGCGTGAAGTCTGCCGAGAAGCGGAAAACAAGCTTTTGGAACTGCCCGTTTCGCGCGGCAACCACCATCAGCACGCCGCTTTGGAAGCGAGCGTTGATGACTTGAAAGCCGTCAAGTTCCGGCAGGCGCACTTGATGGCAGTGGCCGGTTTCAGGCAGCACGGACGCATACCAGGCTCCGAGCAAGTTTTGCAGAGCGACGCCCTCAAAGAGCTGCGTGGCTTGTTCCAGCACGGCTCCTACCCGCTTTGCACTCGCCCAAGCTTGGGTTGGCGTTTCCGTCCAAGTGATTTCCAGCAGCGAGCCGCCCTGCTTGACGTAAATTCTGCCCTCGGCCACAACAATCTGCTCTCCCATGAGCGTGAAAGGCAGCTCTGTTTGCGTTGTCAAATCCCGCAGCCGGACCATGCCGTTCTCAAGAAACGCCAGCACGGCATGATGCGTTTTTGGCGTCAGTCCGATTTGGGCGTCCCTGTTCGTGCCGGCGCAGCGACGGTCCTCTAAATATACAGCGTCCGTTGTCACCGTGACGCCGCCCGTGAACGAGACAACCGCGCCGGCGAACTCGCGCCATTTTCGGGCGACAACACGGCCTCCGTCTGCCGGATGCCGGGCCGGGACCGGGTGCAGCGTGGCGGCATTCCAGTTCAGCGGCGGCGCAGACCGCTCGCCGCGCTCTAAAACGGCATGATACCACGCCCGGTAAGCGTCCGGGATGACTGAAAGCGGCGGGCAGACGCTCGGCAGGGACACGTCGGGGTTCAGCACGGAGACATTTTGTGCCATGCGCTCTTCCAGCGTCTTCAGCGCCGGATGCCTGCCTTTGTAGGGGTGAATGCCGACAAACATTTGGAACGAGACAACCGCAAACGAAAACCAGTCCGTGCCTTCATCCCAGCATTCGGCATGACGGTCACGGACACTGTCCATCAAGGCCGTCGCGCCGAAGCGTGGAGTTTGGTAGCTGTCCACGTCAATAAAATAAACGTGCTGGAACTGCGGGTCTACCAGAAAGTTCATCTCGTTCAGGTCAACAATCAAGATGCCGCGAGCATGGACAAATGCCACGCCTTCCTGAAGCTTCTTTACAAGATGAGCTGCTTTGTCCGGCGTCAGCCCTGCGCGTTCGCGGAACGCTTTCGGAAATGTCCGGCACAGCGCCAGGCCGCCGGGGACTGACTGCATCGTGTAGCCGATGGGGGTGCGGCCCGCGTCGAGCAGCACGTCCTGGGGGCGCACGATGTCGGGCCCGTCCAGCGCGGACAGCTCACGGATTTTCGCGAGCGGGATCATCTTGGCCGGGTCCGCGTAGATTTTGTAAGCGGTATCGCCCCGCACATAGACTGCGCCTTCGCCGCCCTGCGCCTTGAACTCAGCCTGAGTGAGCCGCACTTTTTTTCCTTGCTGATAAACGTCCATTGCCGTTCAATCTCCAATTTCAATCCGTGGTGAGCCAGACGACGCCAATCGAAAGATCGTCGGCGTGCAGCCAGCCGCGCTTAACGCACTCTTTGTCGAACGCCTGCATTCGCCGCCGGACAAACTGCCCCTGCCCGTCCTTGAAGGCCAGCAGCGCGGCTAACACTTCTGCCGCCGGAACGGGGAGCGTCGCCCGTGATGTTTCTGTCTGCTCCGTCCGCGCGAATGATTGAACGCCGTCGCTGAGGACGGCGGCGAAGCGGTAGTCAGCCGCCGTGCCGGCAAAGACTTCAGTGGCAGCGCGGCTTTCCGGCGTGTCTGCTTCCGTTGCTTCTGCCCCAGTGAGCATCCAGCGCTGGATTGTTTTGGTGTTCCCCGCCTGCGCGGCCCACTGCCGGCGGCGCTCGCTGTCCAGCCCGTAGCTGGCGTACTGCGGATAGCCGGCGGCAAAAGAGATTACAAAAACTTCCATGCTCCCGTCGTGCCTGCCGAGGGCGATAACGCCGTCCCCGGAGCAGCTTACGGCAAACGCACCGTTCTCTGCTTTTATCGTCATTAAAGTGGCGTCCAGGCAGGTCACGGGCAAGCCCAGACGACGGGCGCACTTGGCGGCAGTGCGAACCGACGCTTCCGAATAGGCCGCCCAGTGACCATCTTCCACGGGCAATGCGGGTTCTACGGGCAATGCGGGCAGCAGGCGCTCAGCGGACTTTGCCAGCAGCCTCGCCCCGATGTCGGTGTCCGCCGAAGACGAACAGCCGTCGGTCAAAACGACAAAGGAAGCGCCTTCGCGTGTCGCCGCCAC
>CAXUBO010000001.1:52290-63489 GCA_964249345.1 uncultured Armatimonadales bacterium
CCGCCGGTGCCGAGCGACTGAGACTGGGCGCTGATGCTGCGCGAAACAAAGTCGGCGAGCTTTGCCAGCGTCTTTGGGTCAGCCTGACCGATTTCCACATACTGAGTGAAGCCGACATCGTTCTTGAAGTCCTGCAAGTAGCCGCCGACGGCCCGGTCCTTGACGTTCACCCCGATTAGCACGGAAACAACCGAATCCAGCGCCTCTGATGTCACGGCCTGGGCGAACGCTTCTTTGACCAAACGCGGCGTCAGCGCCGAAGCGTTGTCTATGCCGTCGGTGAGAATAAACACAATCGCGTTTGCCGCAAAGTCACCCGCCGCCAGCCGGGCGGCGTAATCGGTGGCTGCCGTGATAGCGTTTTCCGCCGCGTCATACAGCGCCGTCGCCCCGCCGATACGAAGCACTTGAGTGTAGTCGTTTAAGCTGCATCGTTCCAAAAGCTTGAAGCCGTGCAGCTCATGGAGGTTGTTGTCAAAGGCGACCAGGCGCAGCATCAGGTTGTCGGCGCGGGGACTGAGGCGGCACGCCTGCACGATGCTCCCAAGAGTTTTTTCCAGCTCGGCGCGGAACGCGGACACGCTGCCGCTCACGTCGCAGGCAATTGTCACAAGTGTATACTCGCTGGCTCCCAGATCGCCCAGGCCAGTGGCGGAGTAGCCGTAAGAGTTGGTTGTCAATGCGGCCTGCTGAAGGCCGCTCTCGTTTAAAAGTGGCATTGTCGTTTCCTTTCCATTTAGAGATGTCAAGCGAGAAAATCCTGCGTTGTGGACAGCTTCATGCCGCGCCCGGTCATCTCGCGCAGGAAATCGTCCTGGAAGGCCGCGAAGCCTGTCACCGGGCTGGTGGCATCTTGCAGCAGCACGATCTTGGACACCAAGCGGTCGTCGCCGAAGTTGTTTGCTAAGTCGCGGACCGTATTTGCAAGGCAGTGGCTCCCGGCTTCGCCCGCGACGGCGACAAGATCGGCCTGCATCAGCGTCTGGATCAGCGCCGTGTTGATTTGCGTGCTGGGATCGGCGGGGTCCGGGACATCGGCTTGAATGGCCGAGTAATGCTCGGTCCAAATGTTGCTGCCTTTGGTGACATAGTCTACCAATGCAAAACGCTTTTCCCACTCCTGCAAGGCGGCGAACAGCTCCGGCACGACCGCGTGGCCCCGGCTGCCGATGAGGCAATGGGGAGGCCAGATGCAAAGCGGGTAGCGCCCATGCTGCGCCAATGCCTGCACATAAGCCAGCGCCCGCCGGCTTGCCCCCGGCTGAGTTGTCGTCCAGCGGCCCGTCTCAACATCATGGGCGCTGATGATCGTGAACGGTGCCGGGTGAGCGCCGCTGCGGTCCTTCCAGAAGATTGGGTGCGCGATGTCTACAAAGTGGTGCGAGTCCAGCGTCACATGGATGTCGCCGAGCTTCGGGGCCAGCCGCCGGACCAAGAGCGCCAGCCGGGCCATGTCCGCATCGGCCCCTGCAACGTACAACGCGCCCGCCGGGTCGCAGAAGTCTATTTGCGGGTCAATGACCAAAAGTTCAATCTGCATTTTCTTCCTCCGTCTTTCTAAGTGTATCGCCTACACAAACATTCTACCCGAATGATCCCAAAGTATGTGTATATTTTACTATAACTGAAAATTTATTTTTGAGGCCGTTACGGCCAGAAGATGCCGGCAAGGCCGGCAAGGCCAATGATGCCGAAAAGTGGAACGCGGCGGGTCAGCGTGAGCGCGGCGGCGCCGAGAGCAACAATGACGGTGCGCGGGCTGAGACCGGCGCTGCGGAGAATGCCGATCAATGTGACAAGGAACACGCCGGCTACGGCCAGAGCGAGGCCCGACATAAAGCCTTCGGCGGCGGGATGGTGCTGAACGCGGCGGTAGCCGCGCTCGATGACCAAGATCAGGAGCGGCGGCAGGAGAATCGCAAGCAGCGCCAGCAGGCTGCCCGGCAAGCCGCCGGTGAGGTAGCCCAGACTGATGACCCAGAGGCCGTTCGGGCCGGGTGACAACTGCCCGATGGTCAGCGCCTCGGCGAACTGTGAATCCGCCGCGAGATGCCGCGCCAGCAGATCGGCATGAAGGCTCGGCAGGTTGCCGAAGCCGCCCGTGGAGAATAAAGAGGCTTTGAAGAACAGCCAGAAGTAGAGCAGCCAGAACCAAAGGGGAGCAAGACTTGAGGCCATTAGGAGCGCCGCCCATTCCCCGCCGCACCCAGCAGGCCACCGCACAGAAGAACTGCCAGCACCGGCAGGTGAACCCAGGCAGCGGCCCCGCTGCCGAGCAGCACCAAGAAGCCGACCGCAAGACTTGACGCGCCTTTCGCGCGGCTGGCTTGCAGAAGCGGGCGGGCGATCTGCCAGGCCGTGACAAGACCGATGCCGACCACTGCGGGGATAATGCTGCTGAGCGCCGCCTGGACCAAAGTGCGGTGCTGGACATGGGCATAAGCGGCAGTCATCAAAATAGTCAGGGCCGCGCTTGGCAGCAGCAGGCCAAGAAGCGACAGCGCCATCCCGCGCACCCCGGCGACCTGACGGCCAATCAGAAGGGTCAGCGCCAGCAGGTTGATCCCCGGCGCAAGCTGAACCAAGCCCCAGAAGCGGCTGAATTCGGCGTCGGAAATCCAGCCCTGCTGATCCACCGCCGCCCGCCGGATCAGCGTTAAGGTCGCCGTCCCGCCGCCGAACGACTGCACGCTCAGCGCCAGCCACACCCAAAGAAGTTTTCTCGAAGACGGCGACTCCGCGCTTAAGTTTTGCATGGCTCAAAAATTCTAGCACGGCGCGAACCGCGACAGACGCGCGGCAGCAGAAAAGATTCCAGGCGCAAAAAAGCGGTCCGGCAGGGATGCCGGACCGCTTTCAGTCGCAACTTTTATTCGCAGCGCGGTTACTTGGTGGCGTCGTGAATGGCTTCTTTGGCCTTGCCGAACAGTTCCTGAGCTTTGCCCTCGACCTGTTTGGCTTTGCCCTCAACATCATCATTGGTGTTGCCGGTGATGTCCCCAGCGGCGTCCTGGGTCTTGCCTTCCGCCTGCTTGAGCTTGCCTTCAATCACATCTTCGTTTGCCATTTTCATTATCCTCTCGATTGTACGCTAAGACAAAAATACCCGGAACAGCGCAGAAGCAAACTTTCGGAGAAGCAAACGCTTAAAGCCAGCCGGCGGCATCCAAAGAGTCCGGCGGCAGCAAGCCTTGTTCCAGAACCAGGGTTGTCCCGGTTGGCCCAGTCAAAAGCCAGAGGCAGCCGGCGGTCTCCAAAATAATTTTCATGCCATGTCCCAGCGTCGCCTTTGTGCTGTACCCGCGCTTCAGCGTCGCCTGAGGCAGGTTTTCCACCGAAATGCCTTCCCCCTGGTCTTCCACACGGACCTGAACCACCTGCTTTTCCGCGTCCCAAAAGACCTGGCCGGTGCCTGCGCCGGCATGAACCACTGCGTTCATGCCCGCTTCGCCGGCCGCCAGCACCAGGTCAAGCCCACGCTCCACGGGCAGGCCCACCCTTTCCGCTGCCGCCTGGGCATCTCGGCGAAGCTGCGGCAGGCCGCCGGTCTGGGTCAGCGGGACCGGGCCACAATTCAGCGGCAAGGAAGCAGGCAGGTCGGCCGGAGTATCACAAAGCTGCAATCGGCCGTCGGTGACACTGGCGAGGACATCCCGCAGAAAGGCCCGCTGCCGCAGGGCATTTTCCCGCGCCTCAGCCAGCAGACGGCTGTTTTCCGCTTCCACCCGGCGACGCTCGGCCAGCTCAGCGCTCATTTTTTGGAACAAGTACGCAGTGCGTGTGGCCGCCGCGACCTGGATCAGCAGCGCCTCCAGCAGACGCAGGTGGTCCTGGGTATAGGCGTCTTGGCGGCAGCTCATCACCTGGGCTGTCCCTAAGACCTTGCCTTCCAATTGGATTGGAACAATCACGAGTGACTGAATGCGCGGGTTGTTTGGGTCCGGCGACGCGCTGACCGTGCCGTCTTTCCAGACATAGAAGCGGGAGCTTTGCGTCTGCTCGGCGGCCAGCGCGTCGGCAACAATGATCGGCTGACCGGAGCGGATGACCCGGCTCTGCATTCCGCGCCCTTCCCCATCGAGCGGCAGCGGCGGGAAAGGCGCCGTGTCAAGCGTCTGGCCGTCGGCATAGGCATAGACGCACCGAATAAAGCCGTCTTCCGGGGTATAGATAGAAACAATCAGGCTGGCGCAGTCCATGACGCGGGCCACTATCGCCTGAAGCGTGCTGTAAATAACGGCCGGGTCCAGCGTGCGTCCTAAAAGTTCAGCCGCTTCATACAGCAGCGATTCTTCGGTGCGTTTGTTGTTGCTTGTGTCAGGCATCTCAGCGACTTCTTTCCAATTACTTTTTATTTCGCAGTTGCCTGCCGTTTTTCCTGCATGGAGTTTTGGAGACAATAAACATATCGGAACCTTCCGTGCGGGTATAAAGTCGCTATATTACCAAAGCACAGTTATTCACCAAAGGAGCAGGCATGGCACACGACGCAAAGGATTTGGAAGCGTGTTTGGAGCAGATCGGACGGCGGCGGTTTTTGCGGAACGCGGGACTGGCAGGCGTCGGTCTGACCGGCCTGCTGCTTCCGGGGGCGGCAGCGCAGGCCGGAGGGCTGTTCGCACAGGCAAGCCCTGACGACCAAAAGAAAGTCGGAGACCAGGCCGCCGCGCAGGTACTGACCCAGTACCACGAGGTTTTTGATCGCCGCGCCTCGCACTTCAACGCAATTGGTCAAAGACTTGTCCGCGCCCTGCCGGACTCAGACCGCACGACTTGGAACTTCAAGTTTCATGTGCTGGATTCCAAGACCGTCAATGCGTTCGCCCTGCCCGGCGGCAACATGTTCATGTTTACCGGCCTGTACCAGATTCTTCCCACGGATGACGCGCTGGCCGGAGTGACCGGCCACGAAATGACCCACGTTCGGCTTCAGCACTGGGCCAAAGCCAACGCCAAACAGCAGCAGCGCCAGGTGGGGATCGGCCTGCTGCTGGGAATTTTCCATGCCGGCTCGGCGGTGCAGAGCCTCGCGGGGCTGGCGGATAACGCCATCGGCCTCAAATACTCGCGGGGCGAGGAAGACCAGGCCGATCAAGGCGGCCTGCAAAACATGGTGGACGCCGGCTACAATCCGCAGGGCATGATTGAACTGTTCCAAGCGCTCGAAAAAGTCAGCGGCAATGGCGGCGGCGGTGTCGGCGGGGATTTTCTGTCGGATCACCCGCTGACTTCGGACCGGATCAAGCATACGCAGGACCGGATCGCCGCGCTGCAAAACACTCACACATTTCCGCCGGTGACGCCTCTGCACTATGCGGCCCTGCTGCCAGGCAAATAACGGGAGGCGCAGCATAAAAAAGCGGCCCGGCTTCAATTAAGCCGTGCCGCCGCGAATGAATAAGTGCCGAATAAAAAACAAGCGCTGCAAACAAATAAGCGTTGCAAGCAATTAAGCGCTGCAAACAAAGGCCGGGACAGCTAACCCGGCGATTCATCACCAAGCAGTGCTGAAAAGCCGCCGGAAAGAAACGGTTTCCGCTAAGAAACGGCCTCTGCCGGCGTTTGCGCCATGACAACCTTTGTGGCATGGTCTCCTTTGGGTCCGCGCTCCAGGTCAAAGGCGACTTCCTGGCCCTCGCGCAGAGAACGGTACCCGTCGGCTTCAATCACAGAATAATGGACAAAAACATCTTTGCCCTGTGCCAGCTCGATAAACCCGTAGCCTTTGGTCGCGTTGAACCATTTGACTTTTCCGCTGATCATCGTTTCTGCTTCCTCCTTACCGTGCATCATCACCGTGCATCATTGGTTTCAATTGCAAAAATCGTGCCAAGTAATTGCATCAGGACAATACACAAAAAATATTTTTCGCAGCCGCCTGAAGTCAAATCCCCAGCGGTTGTATTCTTCTGGATAATTCGGGTACAATGACGCGCATTCGTCCCAGCCACACTAAGACAAACCGCAGTGATGCAGTCCGAGGAGCTTTTCTAACGCCATGCCTAATATCAAGTCCGTCATCAAAGATGTCAAGCGCTCGCGCCAGCGGCAGCTTCGCAATCAGGCCACCAAGTCGCAGATCAAAACATACATGAAAAAGTCCCGCGCTTTGATCTCAACTGGGGCCGCCCAGCCCGAAGAAGTTGCAGCCAGCGTCGCAAAGACCGTCAGCGTCATTGACAAAGCCTGGAAGCGCGGCATTATTCACAAGAACGCCGCCGCTCGCCGCAAGTCCCGCTTGATGAAGCGTGCCGCCGCCGCTTAACGTCATCGCCGCGCTGCGTGGGCGGGATCATACCCGCCCTGCTCCTCCCCGCTTGCCTTCTTCCCGCTTGCCTTCTTCCCGCTTGCCTTCCCCTGCCGCTTCCTTTAATGCTTCTGTTGTACCAAATGCTTGCACATTTTTCGTTTATTTTTGGTACAATAAAGCAGAACATAATTTTGTTCCTCATTAAAGGAAACCCTATGTATGGCCGCATCTGTGCAGGCCGCCCCTTCGCGCGTTTCCGAGCGCGTGGCCGGCATCCTCTCCGAACGCATTCGCTTGCAGGTTTACGATACGGGGGACGCGCTGCCCACTGAGCGGGCGCTGGCGGCGGACCTGGGAGTGCACCGGCGCTCGGTGCGCCTGGCTGTGGAACAGTTGATCCGAGAGGGCCTAGTTTCCCGCCGCCCGAACTGCCGCCCAACGGTTGGGCCTCCCGCCCCCGACGCGGTTCCAAGCGCGGCAGCGGACATGAGCCGCACGGAGGAAGGCCGCCGGGCAGTCTCCCAAATCTCCGCATCCAACCTCATCGCCTTGATTATGTGGCACGGCGGCGGGCCGCTTGAACATGCCGGCACCTCGCAGCAGCGGATTTTCTGGGGGATGAACCAGTCCCTCATGAAAATCGGCTATCACGCGGTTTTTCTGGACCTCGGCGGACAAATCGGATCGGAAGAAGAAAATGCGGCGCGGGAAGCTGTGCATCTGCGCTATGTTCGGGATCAAGGCTTCGGCGGGGCGCTGTTTTACCCCTATGCGTACCGCAGCAACCATGCGCTGGTCCAGGAAGTCAGCCGCAGTGTTCCGCTTGTTTTGCTGGATCGGAAGATTCCAGGCGCTGATGTCGATTTTGTCGGGATTGAAAACCGAAAAGCGATGTTTGAAGTCACCGCGCATCTGATCGCGCAGGGGCATCGCCGGATCGCGCACATTACGCGCAGCGAGCCGATCCATTCGGTTCAGGACCGGGTTCAAGGCTACCAGGATGCGATGCAGGGGGCGGGCGCTGCCGAAAGGACAGAAATGATCCTGACTGTCCCTCCTTATTACGATGCGCGTTACTGGACCGTCTTGGATGCCGTGTTTCGCCTGCCGAAAGAAGTGCGCCCGACAGCGGCGGCCTGCCTCACCGACTACACAGCAGTCGGTCTTGCGGAGCGCCTTGAGTATCTCGGCCTTTCCGCGCCGGGCGACGTGGCGCTGACGGGCTTTGACAACATCGTCCCGACGCTGCCGAACGGCGTGGGTCTGACAACAGCCGCGCAGCCTTATGAAGAGATCGGAATGGCCGCTGTTGACCTGCTGGTGCGCCGCATCAAAAATCGCGAAGCATCGCCGGTCTCCGTGGAGCTGCCGGCGCGGCTGATCGTGCGGGGAAGCAGCAGCGGCGCGTGAGGCTGCCAAAGCGCCAAAGATACGGCCACGCGAGGCAATTGTCTCGCGTGACCGCTTTCGTTTCACCGAAGCAGGCTTTCTTACTTCCGCACGGACGCCGTCAGGCCGGGAGCGTCAAAGGCACGGAGCAGGAATGCGCCGGAAAGCGCCTTGCCTTGAACGGCATGGATCGCGTGGTCGGCGACCCATTGCCGGCTGAGGCCATAGTCTCCCGCCGCTTCCCGGCTGGCAAACAGCGTTGCGGCGCCGTCTGACCCCGTGCCGCCCCGGCCAATCAGCGGGTCGTCCGCCGGCAGCAGCGCAAGGCCGATGCCCGTACTGCCGGAAAGCGTGAGCCAGTGCAGGCCGCGCTTGGAAGACCGGAACAAAACACTGCCGGCCTGGGCAGTCCCCGCCGGCTCGCCGAGGTGTCCGGCAGGATAATCGGTAAAGAACGAATCGCGCTGCCAGGCCATTTGGGTCATGCCTGCTGGGACCGCGAATTTTAGTCCTTCTTCCCAAAGGTTGGTGCTGGGCGCAGTCCAGTTCAAGGTCCAATGCACCGTCATTTCGGCGCTCGGCAGGATATCATAAGCCGTCGTCAGCGTTCCCAGCGCAGACCCACCAGGACCCGACAGAACCGTGCTGTTCACGGCGACATGCAGGGCGCCGTCCGCTCCCGGCGTCACCGAGACTGCGGCATTTTCCGTCACCGGCGGCTGATCGGCGTGGTAAATGCCCCGGTCATCCCCGCCGCCGCTCGGTTTTTTCGCTTCGCCTAAGTTAAGCGTGGAGCCGCCAAGCAGCATTTGACCGTTGACCTGCCAGGATTGAACAGCCCCGGAATGCTTGTCAAACGTGATTTGCTGATTGGAACTGCGGACGGTGAGCGTGTCCGGGCCATTTTGCGCCGTCAAAGCGCCTCCTGCGGCCAGCGCGGCAGGCGCGGCGGGCAAAGGAACGCCGTCTACGGCCAAATTATACGCGATGACGGAAGAGCCGTCGGGATGATTGAATTCCAGCCGGAGACTTGTCATGCCGGCAGGAGCCGGGAATGACGCCGTGGTGGACTGCATCGGCGCACACGCGACAGGCAGAACGCCGCTTTGCAATGCCGCGCTGCCGCTGAACGCTGTCCAGCGGCAGGTCAGCTCTTTAAGGTCCGTGAACGAATAATGGTTTGTGACCGGCACGCTTACGTTTCCGTCCGCCGGGCTGACGGTGCGGACCGGGACCACGACCGGGCTGTAAACACTTTTGACGATCCACCATTCGGGTTTCGGCACGCGGTACGACGACACGATGCCTTTGTTGTTTTCCTGGCGCAGATGGTCCGGGCCGTAATAAAAGTCAGTCGTCGTGTCGGCGTTCTTGTCGGCGACTCCCTGGCTCTGCCATTCCCAGATAAACGAGCCGAGAACGATTGGCTCTTGCCACAACTTGTCCCAGGTCTTGATGAGGGCTTCCGACCACAGATCGGACATGCCGGGGTCGTAGTCTTGGACTTCCTTTTCATAGAAGGTATGCGGATGCTCCGACAAGTTCGCGCCCCAGTTCGGATTTTTGCCGAAGCGGTCCACCGATTCTGGGCCAGGATAATGGTTGTCTTCCCAGGACTGGCCTTTGATGTCGTTGGGGGTTTGCCCCGAAACAAAGCGCGGACGTGTCGGGTCCATTGTGCGAACCAGGTCCGTCACCTGCTGCGAGTCAATCCCGTTGGGGTTCTCATTGCCCAGGCTCCAGGCCAAGACGCAGGGCCGGTTCTTGTCCCGCGCAACTGTTTCCAACCCACGCTGCACGAGATAAGGCGCGTAGGCAGGGTCTTTGACCTTGTCGTTGATCCAGCAGTAGGGAACTTCGTCTAAGATGTACATGCCTTTTTCATCGCACAGCTCCAAGAACCGCTGGGCGTGGTTGTAGTGGCTGGTACGGATGGCGTTGATGTTGGCCGCCTTCATCAGCGTTAAATCTTTGACCCAGTTGGCCTCGGAGAGCGCGAACCCCTTGTCGGCCCAAAAGTCATGCCGGCAGACGCCGGTGCATTTGATGGGCATTCCGTTCCATAAAACCACATTGTTTTTGATCTCAATTTGCTTGAAGCCGAACCGCTCCTCGACCCGTTCCACCGGCTTATTTTGACTGCTCATCTGAAAGACGACATAGTACAAGCTCGGCTTCTCCGCCGACCAGAGGGCAGGAGCCTTTACAGGGGCGCTCATAGCGATTTGCACGGCCCCGTCCGCGCCGATGCGCCCTGTCCCGAAGACGTGAACCCCGGCCGGCTGCCCATTGGCCTTAACCAGATTGCCGGTAATTGCCACGGCCTGCCCCGGCGTTCCTTTGACCGTGAGCTGCGTTTCCAGCGTGGCATCTTTGTAGTTCGCAGCCAGCGGCGTGCGGACAACAATGTCGTCAATGCGCGTCTGCGGGACGGCGATCAGCGACGTATCCCGATAAATGCCGCCCATCGCCTGGAAGTCGCCCGTTTCGCAGTCGTCGGACGGCGTCGTTTTAGAAACGCGCACGGCGAACAAGTTGCGCTGGCCGGGTTTGACCAGGCCGGTCAAGTCTACATCAAATGCCGTGTAGCCGCTTTCATGGTAGCCGGCCTTTTGCCCGTTGACAAAGATTTCCGCGCCGTCGAGTGCGCCGTCAAAGTGCCAAACAATGCGTCGACCCGCCCAGGCCGCCGGAACGACAACACCCCGGCGGTACAGACCCACGGTATTGTCTACCGAGTCATAAGTCGGCAGCGAGTAGCCGGCCATTTCCCAGTTGGAGGGAACAGGCTGCTTGTCCCATCTCGCATCGCTAAAGCCAGGCGCGGCGAACGCATCCCGCTCCGCCGGCGACATGCTGAGACTCTTTGGAATCGGCGGATGCCAGGCGGCTTCCTGCCCGTTCTCGGTGGTTTTGATCTGAAATTCCCGCAGCGAGGCCCAGTGCGTGCTGGAAGAATTTCCGAGGACGGTGACGCGAACGTAGCGGACATCGGCAGGCATGACTGGAACCGGGCCGTCGCCGACGCCCGGCACGGCACTTTTGTCCGCCAGGGTCATCCATTTTCCATTGCTTGTGCTGCGCCCTTCAATGCGGCATTCGTAGGTATCGCCGGGTTCTTCCCAAACCAGGGACACGCCGGAGACGCGGCGCGTTTTTCCGAGATCGGCCTGAAGCCACTGCGGGAAACCGCCGCCGGTGGCACACCAGCGCGTGTCAACCGAGTCGTCGAAAGCATTTTCCGGGGGGTTTTCGGCCTGATAATTTGAGGCAGTCACTCCGCTTGTTTCGCCGGTGGACGGCTGGAACTGACCGGCTTTGATTTCTCCGTGAGTCAGCTTGAACCGCCACACGCCGGTCATCGGCAGGTTCCACGGGTTGTGGGTGCGAAGAAGGTCCGGCGGCAGCGGGGCGGCAGTCGGCAGCGGCAGCGGCAGCGGCAGCGATGCCGGGGAAACGCGCCCGATGTCCTGGGCCAAGCTCGGCACGGCAAGCGCAGAGAGAAGAGGCGGCAAAAGAACCGCAAGATGCCGAAATGCAAGATGCCGAAATGCAAGATG
>CAXUBO010000001.1:63589-93427 GCA_964249345.1 uncultured Armatimonadales bacterium
GCAAGATGCCGAAATGCAAGATGCCGAAATGCAAGATGTCGGAGTGTCATAATTTACCTTGTTTACCTTTTCTATCTCCCAATGAAGTTTCATACTCCAAAAGGAGAAGCTCCTTGTGAGGTCTGCCACTGGAACTGTGCCGCTTGACCTTGCAGCCGCCAGTGTTCGGGACAGGAGGTGGTCAGCCAGTCGACCGGCTCACCGACCGGCTGCGTCTGAGCGGCATGGGCAAACGCCGCCCGGAGCGCCGCTTCTTGCTCGGCACCCACCGCGTCCGGCTGCAAAGCGACAAACAGCACCGCGCCGCTGCGGGAAACGAGGTCGAGCCACTGCCGGGTCAAAGGCCAGGGAACGTCATGCGTGACGGCGGCGATATCCGGGTCGGTGGCATAGAACGCTCCGTTCTGCGCCGTGCGGAAGGCAAGGCAGTTGACGCCCATCTTGCGGGTCCGGTCCCAGTTTCGCCCGCTGGTGTCGTCCCCGATCCGGTTGGCTTCGAAAATGCCTGCCGAAAGGTGGCTGAACGTGTTGCAGCCGAGAACAGCCGCGCTGCCGGCAGCCTGGCGGATCGTCCGGTACAGCGCAAGCACAATTTCTGCGGTGGTCCGAACCGGACCTTCGGCAAATGTCCAGTTGTCGTCGGTCAGCTCCGCCCCCATGTGGTTCCCCCACCGCCCCAGCAGGTCGTTGGACGTGAAATCGTGTTTGATCAGCTCATACCCCCAGGTTTGAAGGCGGGCAATGTCCGACGCGATTTGCTGGGAGACTTCCGGCACCGTCGGGTCAAGCGCCCCGTGGCTGCGGGACAAGCGCCAGGCTGACGGAACGGCATCCCAGGCCGTGGTAGGACGAATCCACAGCCCAGGCCGTCCCCCGGCCTTTTTGACATCGGCGGCCAGCCCGGCCATATCCGGGAACTTGGAGTTTGAGCCGTCCCAGGGACCGGCATGGCCCGGCCCTGCTGGCTCCCAGCCATCATCAATGACGATGTAAGGCCGGTTCGGCCCGGCAGGCGCAAGGGCCACAATCCGGTGCGCGACTTCCAGGGTGGAGGCCGCCGAGTTGTTGCCATAGTCGTAGTTCCAGTCATTGTGCCCGTAAATCGAGTGGGGCAGCAGACGCGGCTGCGGGCAAAGCTGGCGGCAAAAGGAATGCAGCGAGGCGAACGGCGTTTCTCCGGGCTGGCCGCGCCGCGCGGCAACGGTGCAGACCTCCAGCACGCGCGGCCCCAGATGGACCCCGGACCCGCCGCTTCGCACGTCAGCCCACAGGCTGATGCCATCGGAGTCGGCCTGCCAGAAACAAAACGCATTGGGGCCGGTAAGAACCCCGTACCCGTGCGTGCTTGCGCCGTCCCAGGCCGCGAAGTACCAGGGCAGAACACGCTCAGGAACCAGCCCCTGCCAGGCGAGATCGCCGTAAGCACGCTCCCAGGCATCACCCAAGACTAGGCGGCAGGCGTCCATCCGCCCATGCCAGCGCAGGTGCAGGCGCTTCACGGCGGAACGGGGCGCAGAAAGGGTCACTCTTAGCCCTTCTGCCTGCGCGGCAGCGCCGACCTCAATGTCCGCTCCCGTCCATCGCCCGCCGGAGGCGGGAAGAAGTGTTTGATCGCCGCTTTCCGTGAAGACCCGGACGACATCCGGCGACCGATGCAGATCAAGAAAACTGGGAGGCTTTGAAGTGTCGGACATTATGTGTGGGACCTGTCTTGTGTTTTGGGAAATGGCTTGAGCATTTGTGGGAGAAGCGTTTGCAAGAAAGGCGGTTCCGGCCACCGCTGCCGCCTGCCGCACAAACTGACGGCGCGTGAATAGTTTTACTGTTGGCTTCATCGTTGGTCCCAGAGTGCAGCTCGGTGAAAAGTGCAGCCGTCGCATAAAAGTGCAAAAGTCACATTGAAGATACGCTTACTATATCATACTCCGAAGCCACTGTCAACAATTTTGATACCAAAATTAGACCAAAGCAGGAACGAAAGTGGCTCCAAAAATGAGAAAGCGCCACTTGGCTGCTTTTCTTTGTCGGCTGTCTTACTTCAAGCGCCACAAGCAAAATAAATAGTTGGTCTTCTTGACATAAGCCTGAGACTATGATAAACTGCTGGTACATACTAAGCAGGACAGCAGGTTGATTTGGAGCCATGCGGATGGCCCTCTGCCCACCCTGCCCCGTGCATCAGCAGAAGAAAGGGTTTCAGCTATGAATCGTCTTCGGAAGCCAGCCGGCTTCACGCTCATCGAGCTTCTTGTAGTCATTGCCATCATCGCAATCCTTGCCGCCATTTTGTTCCCCGTGTTCCAAAAAGTGCGGGAAAACGCCCGCCGCACCGCCTGCTTATCCAACACCAAGCAGCTCGGACTTGCCTTCATCCAGTACACCCAGGACTTTGACGAGCAGCTCCCTTACTGCTTTTATGATGCCCCGCAAGGCTGGGCCGGACATGTCTACCCCTACGTCAAAAGCACCGGGGTCTTTAAATGCCCCGACGATAGCACCAATTCCTTCAAGCCCACGACGGCTGCCGCCGGGGTGCCGCTCAACACGGCGGTTCCCGTGTCCTATGCCATGAACCAGGACCTGACGCCCGGCAACGGGGATGACGCCCAGCATCGATCCGCTTCCTACTCCCTGGCCCATTTCACGGCCCCTGCCAGCATTGTGCTGATCTACGAAGTTGGGGGTGCGGTCGTGGACGTGACGACCAACGACGAAAGCACCAACAACTTCAACCAGAAGCCGCCCAGCGGCTTCGAGTCGGCGGCAGGGAACGGCGACAATGCCTTCAGCGGCCACTGGGGCGGTGGGGCCGGCGCGGGAGATGGGGGAAGCCCCGGCCTGACGCTGCCTCTAGGCATTGGCCTGTCCCAGCGCCTTGCCGGTCAGGTGTATCTCCTTGCTGCGGCCCGCCACACTTCCGGGGCGAACTATATTCTGTGCGACGGCCACGCCAAATACTTCATGCCGCCGTCGGTCTCGACGGGTTACGGGGCGTGTACGTCAACCGACGTTCAAGACTCGTGCTACCAGCCTGAAGCGGCGGGCGTTGACACAATGGGCCAGCATGGGTTCGCCATCACCTTCAGCGGCCAGTAACAACTCCTCAGTGAGTGACAACTCCTTAGTTACGGCTCGGCCGGAAGCGTAACTTCATCGCCCGAAAGAAAACGGACGCGGCAGCGAAGAACCCTCTTCGCTGCCGCGTCGTTCTGGTACCATACAGCCTAATTATGAGAAACAGCATCATCATCATCATTACCACTTTTTGGCTTGCCGCTCTGCTTCTGCTGGGCATGGCCGGTAGGGCCGCGTTCGCGGACGACAACATCTTCCCGCCTGCCCCCGCCGCCGCGTCTTCCATTAACTTTGACGGGCGCGGCTTTCTGATCCACGGCAAGCGCACGTTTGTCATGTCCGGCGGCATGGAATACGCCCGCATTCCTCACCAATTGTGGCGTGACCGGCTGCTGCGCCTCAAGCGGGCGGGGTTCAACTGCGTGGAAGTGTACACGTTTTGGGACTTCCACGAGCCGCACCCCGGCCAGTTTGACTTCTCCGGCGACCATGATTTAGGCGCGTTCCTGCAACTGGCCCACTCGCTTGGTCTTTACGCCATTTGCCGCGTCGGCCCGTACTACTGCGCCGAATGGGACAGCGGCGGCTTTCCTGTCTGGCTTCGTTTTGTACCAGGTTTAGGCGTGCGCGAGGCTAACCCGCAGTTTCTGGCTGCCGTGGACCGCTTTTGGGACCATTTGATGCCGGTGATCGCCGCAAACCAAATCAATCACGGCGGCTCGGTAATTTTAGTACAGCTTGAAAACGAAGACCCACAGGGCTGGGGCCGGGTGCTGCCAAACTCTTACTTCACGCACCTGCAAAGCAAAGCGGTTTCTTTGGGCCTGCAAGTCCCCTACTTCTTCAGCGGCCTGCACCACGGCAGCGACCCGGCGGGGGACAGCCCCTGGAGCAGCGCAGGCCGAACATCCCCGTGGATGTCCACAGAGTTTTGGAGCATCTGGTACGACCGCTACGGGCAGACAGAGGCGGACGCCGACACTTACGACCGGCGCATCTGGAAAGTGCTGGCTTATGGCGGCAACGGCCTGAACTTCTATATGTTCCACGGCGGCACGAACTTCGGCTACACCAACGACGACGAGGACTCGGCGAGCTACGACTACGGCGCGGCCATCGGCCAGGGCGGCGACCTCCGCCCCACCTATTACCGCTTCAAGCGGGCTGCTCTGTTTGCCCAAAGTTTTGCGTCCGTTTTAGAAGACAGCGACAACGCCACGGACGCCTACCAGTCTGCCGCGACCAATCCCGACGTTCGTGTGACCGCACGCAAGTCCCCGTCGGGAACGATTCTGTTTTTGGACAACTCAGGCGCGAATGCCGTCAAAACGCAGGTCAAAGAAGCCGACGGCACCTTGTTCCCAGCCAGCGGCCCGCTGACGATTGCGCCGGGCCGAATTGTGCCGATTGTCCATGACTTCCCGCTCCTGCCCGGCGTGATATTGGAACGCGCCACTCCTCTGCTCGGCATTCAGCGCAGCGGCACAACAACAACGGTGGTGGCTTGCGGGAATGCCGGTGACACAGCAGAGCTGCGCTTCCGGCTGACTGGAACAGCGAAGGAAGCTCACGACAAGTCGGTTCAGCGTCGCGGAAACCGGCTGATGGTGCAAAGCCCAATTGATGACAGCTTAGACACGACGCACTTTCAGGTCGGCAGCCAGACAATCCGCGTCCTCGTCATAGATACACTTAATGCCGACGGCACTTGGTTTGTGAACAACAACATTTTTGTCAAATCCGGCTATGTCGGTGATGTAACAACGATCAACGGCAAACTGCACTTGACCGCCGAAGGCACAAATGAAGGCCGCAGCAGAGCCGACATTCCAGTCTGGCTATTTGGAGCAAAAAGCCTCAACCCAACTGTTCTGTGGCCTTCTCCGGCGCTGATCAGGCTGCCCGACGCGCTTGCCCTGAGCGCCTGGCAAACTTTACCGGGCGATAACGAGGCTGCCCCGTCCTACCCCGATGCCGCATGGACCGCAAGCACGGACCCGCTGGCAATGGGCGCGGACGGCGATGCCAGCGCCTATGCGTGGTACCGAGCGACGGCTCAGGTGCCGCAGGCGGGGACGTACACGCTGAAGTTCACAGACGGCGGCGACTGGGCCTCGGTCTTTGTTAACGGCAGACATGCCGGCGCAGGGTCAATCAAAGAAGGCGTTGCCGTGACGCTGCCGGCCGGGACAGCCCAGATCGCCGTGCTGGCCGCGCATTATGGGCGGCCTAAAGAGTTTGGTCACATGGGGCCGATTGACGCTTTAGACGCAAAGGGCCTGCGCGGGCCGGTTGTTCTGGACACCGGCAAAGAAGCAAAAGCAAGCCTCACAAACTGGCGGCTTTTGGCGGATGCCGATGCTGCCGGCCACCTCGCGCCGCCCACGGACACAACCGGCGCGGGCTGGGCCAATGGGGAAGCCGGGCCGGATATTTTTCATGGCCGCCAGGGCTACGCCTGGTATGTCGCGACGCTTCCGGCTGTTGCCGGGGCGCGTCACCGAATCCATTTTGAGAATGTGGACGACAACGCCACGGTTTTCCTGAACGGCAAACAAATCGGGGACCATCAAGGCTGGGGGCAGCCGTTTGACGTGCCGCTTGACGCGACCTGGAACACCGCCGGACCGAATACACTGGCAGTTTTAGTGGAAAACACGGGCGGCGGGGGCGGCATACAGGGCGGCGTGACGCTGCAAGCCGTGAACTCCGGGGACGCGGTCGCGGTCGCCGGATGGAAGATGCACGGCGGCATCGCGGAACCAGAGACGCTGACCGGATGGAAAGCAGGCACGGCGGCGTCCGCCACCGGCGCACCGGCGTATTACCGCGCGACATTTACCACGACGCCGCCCGGCGAAAGTGGCTCGCACCCAATCCTGCGCGTCACGACCCCCGGCCTCTCACGCGGCTTTATTTGGCTGAACGGGCATAACTTGGGCCGCTACCCGGAAAAAATTCCCGTCAATGGCCTGTACCTGCCGGAACCCTGGCTCAGTGCCGGCAGCAACGAGTTAGTCATCTTTGATGAGGAAGGCCACGCGCCTACGGACGTGAAGCTGACCGTAGAACAGGCCGCCAGCCGGTTCGTCGTGCCGATGACAGAAAGATAGGCGAAGCCCCCGATAATGGGAGCTGGGGGAGCCTCTTACTTCCCTTGCTTCGCCCACGCATCAATCATCTGCCGGGATAGGCTGACTGGCGGGGGCAAGTCTGGCAGCGTGTCCCGCGTGAACCACGCGGCGCGTTCCAGCTCTGCTGCTTCAATCTGCACCTCCCCGCCCGCGTATTGAGCGGTGAAGCCGACCATAAGCTGATGCGGGAACGGCCACGGCTGGCTTCCGGCATACACAAGCGCATCCACGTCGAGGCCCACTTCTTCTTGGACTTCCCGCCGCACGCATTCTTCCAGCGATTCGCCCGGCTCGACGAAGCCGGCCAAAATGCTCCAGCGCGTCCCCCATCCCGGCTTTTGCGCCAGCAGCAGGCGCGGGCCATCCTGCACCAAAATCAGCGTCGCCGGAGACAAATGCGGATACCCCACATGGCCGCATTCGGGACACTTCCGGCCCCAATCGCCTTCTTTAGCTTCCGTGCGATGGCCGCACACTGGGCAGAAGACGCTGGTGCGCCGCCAGTAAAGTACCTGCGACGCATACCCCGCCAGGCTATATTCGGCGTCGCTGACTTTCCCGAATAAGCTCCGCAAGCTGACGGACGCCCAGCCGTCCGGCACGTCCCCGTCCGCTTCGGCGGCAAGGCAGGGCGCTGTGCCAAGCGTTCCAAGATACAGCGGCGCGTTCAAGCTCAGGGCTTCTACACTGCTCTGCGTCCCTTGATGCAGGAAAAGAGCGCCCCCGGCGTCTGCGTGGACCAGCAGCTCGCCATTGTGAAACGGCAGCCAGAGCGCCGGGCCGGGCGCAGGCTGGGCCGGCGGGTAAGCGCGAATGAAAGCGTCGGAAGAAGTAATCATAAACGCTAATTCGGGCTTGGCCTCTCCTTTCCCTTGTTTTAGGCGTTAGGTTTTCCGAAATTTGGTATAAGAAAACTGCGGCGGCCAAAACGCCGCCAGCATTTGACTTCAAGGAACCACTTTCGGAAATGATGAAACACAGCACTGCAACGAAACGAACCGGCTTTACGCTCATCGAGCTGCTCGTCGTGATCGCCATTATCGCGATTCTCGCGGCGATCTTGTTTCCCGTCTTTCAAAAAGTCCGCGAGAACGCCCGCCGTGCGTCCTGCGAGTCCAATCTGCATCAGCTTGGCCTTGCGCTTGTTCAGTACAACCAGGATGCAGACGAGCGGTTTCCAGCGGGCGGCAACAACGGCGGCACCGGCTGGGGCGCAGAAGTCTATCAGTACGTCAAAAGCACAGGCGTCTACAAATGTCCTGATGACCCTACCGCGAATGCGACCAACCGGGAAGGCACAACGAGAATGACGTGCCGGTTTCCTACGGCCTGAACTCTAATCTTGGCACGGCGACCCTGGCCCAGCTTGCCGCGCCCGCCAGCACGGTTCTGCTGTTTGAGACTCAAGGAGCGCAGGCGGACATCACTAATCCTTTGAATGATGTCGGCAGCGCCTATACTTCGTATGCGTCGCCGAGCGGCAACGGCGGCGACTCCGCAACCGCAGTCGGCTACCTGGACTGGTCGAACAACGCCAAGTATGTCTGCGGCGCAACCGCAACGCTCGGCATGGGCAACCCGCCGCGTGTCAACACCGGCGGCCCTAACCCGCCTTATGTTCTCGCGCCGGTGCATACGGGAGCCGCCAACTTTGCGTTCACAGACGGCCATGTCAAGTATACGCGCGGCATTCAAGTTTCGGCAGGCCGGAGCGCGACGGTGTCTACGGACAACCAGGACACAGCGTTCGTCGGCGAAGCCGCTGGAACGTCTAACTTGTCTGCCAACAATTTTGTTGGCACGTTCAGCTACAACTAGGCGGCTTCTCAGAAAAATAGGCCCGTTTCTTTTGGAAGCGGGCCTGTTTCGTTTTAGTATTCTTTAGTTATTCACAGATCGTAAACCAGTTCAATCGGAGCATCTATCTCCGGGTGCAGGCTGGCATGAACGGGACACGCACACGCGATGCGCTGAATATGGGGCCGGACATCTTCGGCGACTGACGCCGGCAGATGCACGGTGAGCGGCAGGCGGCCAATCCGGCGCGGCGAGGCAGTCATTTCTTTGCCGACACGCGCGGTCATGCCGTCGAGGTTCAGTTCGTGGCGCTCGGCGTACATGGCAACCGTGGTCAGAACGCAGGATGCCAGCGCGGCGGCGACTAAGTCCGTCGGGCTGAACGCGGAAGCGTCGCCGCCAATGTCTTTGGGCGCATCGGTCTGAAGCGCTGCGCCTTCCTGATGGGTCAGCGAGCATTTCTTGCCGCCGTCATAACGCGCTTCTATTTCAACCATGTCATTCTCCTTTTGATTCGCCTTTTGTTGTCACTGAGCGGCTTCCACCGGGAAAGAAACCTCTGCTGCCGGGGAGCCGGGCCGCTCAATGTGCAGGCTGATGTCGTACCGGGTGGCAACGCCGAACCGAACGGGGATTTGATACAGGCCGTTTCCCTGGGACCGGCCGCTGCTGGGGCTGCCGGTGCCGCTATGCGAAAGCATCTCCGGGTTCGCCGTGATGTTAGCGTTGCCAATCGGGCTATGCGTCACGGCATCCGCCAGCGTCACGCTGAACGTGTTGTCCCCGACATGCGGCGGCGAGCTTGCCGTCAGCGTCACTGCCAAATCGCCGATGGTTTTGTGGGCCACTGCCGGCGGCACAGGCTGAGAACAGCCGGCCAGCAGCAATGCCGCGAGGCACACAGAGAATAACTTCATGGGTTACCCGGAATACCCCCGCAGCAGGCCGATCACCTTGCCGATAATTGCCGCATTGTCGGACTTTCGCAGCGGGATCGGTGCGTAGTTCGGGTTTTGCGCTTGCAGCTCGATCCGGTTGCCATGCCGGGCGAACTTTTTCACCGTCGCTTCCTCGCCGAGACGCACCGCAACAATGTCGCCGTTTTCCGCCGTCGCCTGCGGCTGGATCAGCACCAGGTCGCCGGGAAGAATATGAGCGCCGGTCATGCTGTCCCCCTGCACCCGCAGCAAAAAGCAGTCCGGGCCGCTTGGCCGCAGAAGCTGGTTCGGGACCGCGACAATGTCTTCAATGTTCTGGTTCGCCAGCAGCGGCGTCCCCGCCGCAATCGTGCCGATAAGCGGCAGGCGGCGCAGGCCGGATTCTTCATCTTTGGCCCGCGATTCCAGCTTCGCCAAAATGCGAATGCCGCGCGACGTGCGCGGGCCGTCTTTGGCCGACAGCCGCTCAATATAGCCTTTTTTCTGCAAAGCGTCCAGGTGGATCGTGACGCCGCGCAGGGAGCCGATAGCGAGGCCGAGCTGCATTTCGCGGATCGTCGGCGGATAGCCTTTGTCTTCCAAATAGGCGACAATGAAGTTGAAGACTTCCTGCTGCCGGTCGGTCACTCCCTTTGCCATCAGCGCCTCCCTGCTTTGGCTTCTTTCCGTGCTTTGGCTTCTTTCCGTGCTTTAACTTCTTTCTGTGCCTCTTCTTCCGCCATCAGCGCCGCCAGCGCCTGGTACGGGTCCTGCGGATGACGCGCCATTTCGACGCGCACATCTTGGATGCGCTTGACAACCGCCTGCGTCCGCCGCCAGGCCCTGACGGAAAGCCAGGCGATGACCGGCACGCCGAGCAGCAGTGTCCAGCGTACATCAAAATTGTTCGGATCGAGCATGTGTTTGGGGTTCCAAAAAAGCGGGTTAGGCTTTCAGTATACCCAAAGGCGACGGGAAAACCAAAGAAAAACCTACACAGACCATGCCATAAATGGTATGGTCCTCATTGGCTGAGTTTGCGCTCAAAGAGTTCCAAAATTAGGGTGAAGGCGAGGCGGGCGAGTGCGGGATCGTAGCGCGGGCCTTCGTCGCGCAGGAAGGCATGAGCGCCGTTGAACTCGTGCCACTGCATGTTGACCCCGGCGTCGTTCATGGCGTTGTAAATGAGCCGGCGGCCTTCGCGGGGAACGTGCGGGTCCTGACGCCCCCAGGCCATCAGCATCTCCCCCGTAATTTCGCCCATGCGGTCCAAAGTGTTGTCGCTCTGGCCTTTGCCAAGCGTGCGCGTGTGAATGTCGGTGGCATAGAAGCAGACGCCCGCCGAAACGTCCGGGTTCATCGCCGCCCGGAACGCCAGATGCCCGCCAAGGCAAACGCCCATGACGCCCAGCTTGCCGGTGCAGGCGGGGTAAGATTTCAGAAAGTCCAAAACAGCGCGGGCATCGGCATCGTAGCTCCTCAGTTCTTTGGTGATCTTGTCGGCGTTGCCTTTGTCCGCCCCGGCAGTGTCGTAGGCCAGCACGGTTCCCATCGGCTCCAGCTCGTGATACACTTCGGGGACGGCGACAACATAGCCGCTGCCAGCCAGCAGCGCAGCCATGCGGCGGATGGGTGCAGTGATTTGGAAAATTTCAGAGAACAAGATCAAGCCGGGGTAGCGGCCTTCCGCAACTGGCCGGAACAGGCACGTCCGCATCGGCCCAGTCGGCGTTTTTATTTCTACCGCTTCATCATCGCGTAAAATCATGCTCATTTTTCCTCAATCGATCACAAACAAGAAGACCTCACCCTAGGACTACGTCCTGACCCTCTTCTTGTCAAGGAGAGGGTGGCAGCTTGCTGCCGGGTGAGGTCTCAGGGGCGAGATCGCTTCTTTAAGGCTTCTGCATTTCTAGTACGCGCCGCGCCCGGTGAGAACAGCGGGAACCGTGCGGCACAAAATCACCACGTTCAGCCACAGCGACTGACGCCGCACATACTCCATGTCCAAAGCCACCGAACGCTCCCAAGACAAGCTCGCACGTCCCGACACCTGCCACAGCCCCGTCAGACCCGGCAACACCGACAGCCGCACCCGCTGAAACGGCGTATACAGCGCCACCTCACGCGGCAAAGCCGGACGCGGACCCACCAGAGACATCTCCCCCCGCAAGACGTTCAGAAGCTGAGGCACCTCGTCCAAAGAGCAGCGTCTTAGCCAGCGCCCGGTGGGCGTAATGCGCGGGTCACGCTTCATCTTGAAGACCGGGCCGGTGCGCTCGTTGCCGTCAAGGACGGTGTGGAGGCGTTCTTCGGCATCGGTGAACATGGAGCGGAACTTGAACACGGGGAACGGGTGGCCGTCTTTGCCGATGCGGGTCTGGACAAAGAGGATGGGGCCGGGGCTGCCCAGGCGGATGAGGAGGGCAAGGATCGCAAGCCCCGGCAGCAGCACGAGCAGGGCTAAAACGGAGACAAGGACATCCAGCGCCCGGCGCAGAAAAGCGTCCACCAGCGAAGGCTGGGACAGAACAAACGGAGAGGCAATGGCTTCCAACGGCAAATCTGCCGGCGGGAAATCGACATTACGAGTTGTTAGATTTGAGACGCTCATAGTTTTCCTCGGCACACAGAGGACAGGCCGTGTGCGGGCGCTGAGTTTCCAGTATTCTCACTGTGCAGAAACCATGCCAAGCCGGAAGAGAATGCCAGATTTACGCCAAAATCGTGAAATTTTCTTCAGGATTTTTGCGCTCGTCGCTGTTTGGAACAAAAGGAACTCTCGCGCCGACTAAAACAGTATAGGCGGATACGAGTGCTGAAATCGCCAGTTGGCATGAATTTTGCAGAATAGCCTTTCAGTATCCAAATGGTTTCCATGTCGGAGTTGTTCTGCGCCAAAGTTGTTCTGCCGAGGGGACCTGCTCCCCAGCCTCGCTTTTCGGAAGGAAGTACCGCCATGAAATTTCAGACACCTAAACTAATCCGCAGATGCCGCGTGGGCGTCGCGCTTCTTGTCGGGGCCGGGGCAGTCGTTCCCGCGCTCGCGCAGACCGGATTGCCGGCCGCTCCCACTCCGGCAATGCCTGGCCTCGCCGCTCCCGCAGCCCTGGCTCCCATCGCGGTCACCCCGGATTACCGGATTGCTCCGGGCGACATGATCAGCATCAACATTGCCGATTGGCCCAACAACAGCACCCAGTCCGTCGTCGCGCCGGATGGCACTGTCACAATGCCGCTGGTCAAACGGATTTCCGTCGCCGGGCTGACCATTGAGCAGACCACGGACATGGTCACGACAAAATGGAAAAAGTATATTGTTGACCCTTCGGTGACGGTTTCTCTGCTTCAGAAGCATTCCGAGTTCGTAACTTTCACCGGCTCGGTCAACCGGACCGGCCCTTTGGAATACCGGCCTGGACTGCATCTGGTGGAAGCGCTGGCGGAGATTGGCGGCTTTGTCATCACCGGCACCGGGGCCGGCAGCTCGACTTCACCCGGCTCGCTCTCGGCAGTGGCCGACCCAAGCCGCGTCACCGTGACTCATGCCGACAACACAAAAGAAGTCTTGAACTTGACCCATCTGGACACGCTTGCCGGCACATCCGCCGACATCGCGCTGGAGCCGGGCGACATCGTCTTCGTCCCGCAGCAGACCGGCAAAATCAATGTTGTCGGCGAAGTCAAAAGCCCCGGCGTTATTCCCTACCGCGAGAACTTGACTGTGTTTGATGCGGTTTCCGACAGCGGCGGCTTCATTGACGGCTCTTCCGACCTGGAAAACGCGACATTGACGCATAACGGACAGACCGTACCGCTCAACCTAGACCCAATGCTGCGCCACGGAGACATGCACGCTAACATTACTCTGGCTCCGGGCGATCAAATCTCGATCCCGGAGATCGGCTACCGCACCGTCGTGTTCGGCGATGTAGCCCGGCCCGGCGCGTTCATTTGGAAACCCGGCTACCGCATTTCCGACGCTTTGAGCAGCGTTTCCGGTCCGACGCAGCAGGCCGACCTCGGCAAAATCAATGTCATTCGCACGGATAAGGTGCATGGCCCGCAGATGGTTCGGGTGAATTTCAACGAGTTTGTGCTGCATGGCAACCCATCAGGAAACCCGCTCATTCAGCCCGGCGACGCGCTTTACATTCCTGACAAGCGTCATAGCCTCAGCACACAGGATGTTCTGACTGCGCTTGGCGCAGTCAGCACCGTGGCGTACACTGGGCAGATACTCCGTTAAGCCGGATATAGATCACTGACAAAAAAGACCGCACCTTTCGGTGCGGTCTTTTTTTGGAGGAGTTCTTTATCTCTTTTATGACTCGCTATCTCTCTTTTATCACTCGCTATCTCTCTTTTATCACTCGCTTCTTAGTCGCCCCAGCGGGATTTCCCGCGTAGATCATATATGGCTCGGTGGGCTTCGAAAGCACTGCGCCGCCGGCGACAACGCAGTGCGTAGCGACCTGAGCGCCGGGCAGGACCTTCGCGCCGGCCCCAATCCACGCGCCCGCCTCGATAAAGAGCGGGCGCTCCAAGAGGCCGAAGGCCGGGTCAGTCCAGTCATGGTTCCCCGTGCAGAGGTAGACGCCCTGCGAAATGCAGACATGGTCGCCGATGGTGATAGGCGCAAACGTGTTGTCCAGCCAGGCCCGCTCCCCAATCCAGGCATGGTTGCCAAGTGTCAGAAACCACGGGTGCTTGATGTTGACGCCCGGCTTGATAATCACACCGCGCCCGATCTTCGCGCCGAACAAACGCAGGAGAGCGATTTTGAGGCGCGACGACGGGTTCAGGGAGTTCTCGAAAAACAGGGCATTGACGCAGTGCCACACGCTGCGGACAACAAGGCCCCGGCCTTTGTCATGCCAGGGCGGGTTGCGATAACTGGACAAATCCACGGTCAATGCGTTGGTCAATGTATTTTGAGTGATGGGGTCAACAGCCGTTTGGTCAGCGGGTGACGGCGTCTCGTTCTTCATGGTCCTGCTTTTCGTTCAGCGTAATCAACTGGTGATAAAACTCATCAGCCTTCTGCATAGAAACCGCGTAATCAGCCCGGTCCTGAATAAGCGCCTGGTTCAGCGGCACGGCCCGGTCCCGCAGCGGCGCGTCGCCGAGGGCCTGAAGCACCGCTTGGGCCAGCGCCGCCGGGTCGGACTGGTCAAACAGCAGGCCATTTTCGCCGCTGCTGATCCACTCGCGCACGGACTCAATGTTGCCGGCGACTGGGAACGTCCCGCACGACATGGCTTCCAGCAGCGTGTTCGGCGTGCCGTCATGGTCCGCGGGAGAAATGGTCACGGCTGCGAGGCGAAAAAACTGTGCCATCTCGTCATGCGAGACAAACGGCAGACAAACGACGGATTTTTCGATTTGCAGGCGGCTGATCCAGCCTTCGGCGACAGAGTTGCCTTCCATCATCGCCCCCAAAAAGAAGACATCGGGACGCTCCGCCAAGATCAGCGGAATGGCTTGAAAAAACGTATCAGTGCGGATGTAGGGCTTGACGCCGCGCGGGTTGATGACGACCGGCACATCCGGCGGGATGTTCCAGCGACCGCGCAGGTCCGGGTCTAAAAGGCCGGGCCGGAACACGTCGGTCCGCACGCCGCCGTTGCCGGGCAGGACCGCGAACGGCTTTTTCGCATCCAGCCCGTACTCGCGGGCCAGGTGCAGGTCCCGCACGCAGTCCGGGTGCAGCGCGTCCGCCCGCCCCATGGCGCGGCGGGTCAAGCGGGCGATTTCCGGCGAGGCTTTCGCAAACAGCGTGAAATCGTTGCCCCACACGGAGATCAGCAGCGGGAACGGCTCCCCTTCCAACGCACGGGCCGCCAGAATGCCTTCAAACGGTATCCGCATGGCATGGACTAAATCCGGGTTGAGCTGCCGGATAATCCGCTTGACTTTACGCTGCTGCCAGGCAATTGCCAGCGGGTTCAGCAAGTCCCTCAGCTTTGCCAGCGCCTTCCAAAGCAGGCTGCCGCGCAGGCGGGCGAAGAACGGGTTGCCATGCGTAGTCAGGCCGCCGCCACCGCCGGCGGCCCGCGCACGGGCGGAAAAGTCCAGAGGCGCGACGTGGAGGGAAGCTACCAGCGGGTTGGAAGGATCGCAGGGGAACGTCGAGATCAAATGGACTTCATGCCCTTGATCCACAAAGTAGCGTATCCAGTTTTTAGCGATGACGCTGCGCCCGTCCACAACAAAGCAAATCTTCAACGCCTCGCCTCCTCGGCTTCTTTGCGGCCCGCTTCGCGCCAGGGCGGCGCAGGACGCGGCCCTTTTTGTCCCGGCGGCCGCGTCCACTCAATCACTTGCCGGAGGTATTCGGCGACGGCGCTTCCAGTGATGCACCGGGACCAGTTCTTGATGCGCTGTGCTTCTTCCGGTGTTCGCTTGCCGCGCCCAATCCAGCGCCGCAGGGTCGTTTCCAGGCTGGACGCGGAGCCGGTTTGGAAAGTCTCGCCGCGCCAGGACTCTTCCAGCAGGTCCGATGCCCCGCAGCGGTCGCTGCAAATGACCGGGACGCCTCGGAGCAAAGCTTCATTCACGACAACACCCCAGCCGTCATGGCGACTCGGCAGAACAAACACGTCGCTTTGCGCCATCTGCTGCATTGCGGCCTCATTTTCCAGCGACGGCAGGAACGTCACACGGCCTTCCAGCCTCAGTTCTTCGGCAAGCGCCGTCAGCGCGTCTTTTTGGTCGCCGCCGCCAATCACCGTCAGCGCCCAATTCAAATCCGCGAGTGTCCCAAGCGCCCGGAGCAGGATGTCTACGCCTTTGCGCTCAATCAACTGCCCTAGATATAAGATTTGCACCGGCCCTTCTTTGGAAACAGTTTCGGAGATAGTTACGGTTTTCCGGGGTGCATCAGGAAAATAGCCATAAGGAAACACAACTGCGTCGGAGTAGCCGACCGACTTGTAGAAATCAACCGCCATGTGTCCCATCGCAAGAATGAAAGAGATGCGCTTTCCGTAAAAGAAGCGATGAATCCCATGAAGCGCCGGTGAAACAAGGTCGCGCAGACGCCCCGGAAAAGGAGCCTCATTAAGCAGGCCAATCTGTGCGGGTGTCTTGAGGCTGAGATAAAACGCTTTTCGAGCGGTCGGCTCCTGGTGAATGCCCGAAAAAATGTGGACGCTGTCTTCAGGCCGCTCGCTGACCAGCCGCGCCACAGCCGCATCGTCCGGGGCCACAACCACCTGGACCCCGCTGACTTCCGGCACTTTCCAGCCCAGCGCCACGCGGTCCGGGCTGATGGTCTGCTGGACGACCCAAACAACTTCCATGCCGGGCTGCGCGGCCAGCGCCGTGATATGAGGCACCTGGTAAAACGAAAGAAGGTTCTGCCAAAAAACGACGCGCATAAGGGTTCAGGAAGTCTTGGAAACTCAGGAAGTCTTGTTTGCTTCTTCAGAAGCGAGCTGGGGCTGAGCGGCAGCGACCCTTTTCTTGATGAGTTCGCTGGAAATGCGCCATGTGATCGTATCAAAAGCGTCACGCGACTTCTTGACTAGGCTGCTGCGCGGTATCCCCAGATACCCAGCGACGTAACGGGCGAACTCACGACCCGGCGTGACGGTCCAGAAGAGGGAGTCAGGCCGGATGATCTGCTGGAACAGCCGCTTGATCCCATGCTTCTTTTCCGCCGGGACATGCCAGATCGCCAGGTTGAAATCTTCCGGCGAAGCGGTCCGATACTTGAAGCCGGTCCAGATGCGTCCAATATAGGGGTTTGCCAGAGAACTGGTGTAACCCAGCTTCGCATACAAATAGCTGAGGAAATGCGCTTCTTCATTGAACTTCATCTTGCCGGCCTGGAAGCGAGCCAGCCCCATTTCCCAAAGCGGCTCGACTTCTTCGGCAAGCTGATGAATGGCTTCGGCGGTCGCGGCAAAGAATTCGCCGCCATAGTATTTGGCGGCCTCGGCCGGGCAAGGCTGGCCCAATTCCTCAAACACTTGTTTCATGTCGCGCTGGGTCAGGCCGTTGATGTTCTCATCGGGCGGCAGGTTCAGGTCCAGGACCATCAGGCCGCTATGGCTCAGGTCCCGGCTCAGCGGCTCGATAGAACCTGTGAAAACGCAGTCCGAGTCAAGAATGACATATTGATTTTCCGGGGCGCCGCAGCGATCCAGGTATTTGATGATGTCTAAAATATAAAACTGGTTGCGCCAGGAACCGTAGTAGCCGGGAGGCGGCATATAAGTAAACGGCACATGGATAACTTCCACATTCAGGCTCTTCAGGAACCGGCTGGTCGAAAAACCACCGACATCTGGAATGCTTTCGACTGTTGTGAACAGCTTATGTGCCGCGTCGGGGTTGTGGCGAACGCTGGATGCAAAAAAAAGCGCCACGCACCGCCAGTAGATGTCCTGGAAGGCTGAGGAAGAGGAAGCGCCGCCGACTTGCGGATAAAGGCTTTCTGCGCCTTTGGTTTCCGCATGAAGCCAGGTTCCAATCACTGTTTGGAAAACTTTATTGTTCATTTGCTTTTCAAGAGGTCTATGCTTTTCAAGAGGTCAGGCGGCTTCCTGGAGAGCGGCTCCCGACAAAAAGTTTTTGAGCTTTTCCGGCTGCGCCTCGCGGTGAAGCTGCGTGTATGCCGCGCTGCTGGCGGCGCTCCAAGTAGACCAGGCCGCTGGATCAAGAAGGGTTGCCAGCCCTTCCGCGACCTCCCGGCTGCTGCCGCAGAACACGGACTCTGTCAGGCCGACGCTTCGGAACAGGTCCGCCGTGGCGGACGCGGGATGGACAGTGCCGACGATGGGAAGGCCCACGGCAAAGAAGTCCAAAACACGGGAAGGGATAGAGTACTTGCTTCTGCTATCACTTTCCGGCGAGCGAAATGGGCCGGATAAGAAGGCGGCATGGCAGAAACTTAGGGCTTGATCCCGTTCGGCATCACTTCGCATAAAGCCGGCATACCGGATTTTGCGAACAATGGGTAAGTCGAGCTTCTTGAGTGTTGCCGCAGGGCCGATATAGCACAGCTCGATGCTGAGGCCTCGGTCCGCTAGGCTGCTTGTCGCGTCATCCAGCATGGCAAGCCCCTCCTTATAAGACGCGAGGTCTCCAATGAGTGCAACTTTGAGGGTTCTTCCCTGCGGGGCGCTGGCCCGGCTCTCCGAGAGTTTCCGTGAAAACAAAAGATACTCTGCGTCTGGACGCTCCGGTGCAACTTCCTCCAAAATTGGTTTTGACAGGCACAGAACGTGTTTTGCATGTTTCACAAGCCACTCAATGTCACTGCCGGCCTGGATAGGCCCATCCAAAAAATCCCACAAATGAAGCACGAACGGACGCTCAAAAAGGTCAACGAGCTGCCTCATGCGTCCCGCATCCCGATTGTCGAGAGGAGCGGCATAGATCACCGAGACCCTGCCGCCATAAGCGGCCAAAAGCTTCCGAGCAGCTTCAGGGCGCAGTTTGTTGTTGATCCACCAGCTTCCAGTCATCGGGTACAGGCGGCTAAAAAGGGAGCTATGGCGGCTAAAGAACGACCAGCGGCTGAACGGCAGGCTTTCAATCCGGTGCGACTGGGAATCCTGCCGCTTTAGCTCGTAATTGACCCAGTGCAGATGCAGCCACTGGGAATGCGGCGCGACAAGAAGCCTGGTCTGGACGCCGATCGCCGAGCGGGACGACAGCGAAAAGCGCGTGATGAAAAGAGGAACGAGCTTGCTTTGAGACAAAAGATCACTTTGAGACAAAAGATTACTTTGAGACAACGAACTTGTTCCCTTTAGAAATGCCAACTCGCACAATGATACCCTCGCATAATGATACCACCTCGGACAACCGGCGCAGGCAGCACGCCTCATTTCTTATGAGCTACTAATCTTATGAGCTACTAATCTTATGAGCTACTAATCTTATGAGCTGCTGTGGGTTGTTCTCGTTTGCGCCTCTGCGCTCGCCGGACTCATCCGAACAAAAACCGGGTAGCGCGACCGCCTGGCCGGGCGTACCGGAAACACGAAATGCATCCCGGCGATGATTGCAAACGGCATCAGATAAATAAAATTGAAAATAAAGAACGAGCCGATTCCATCTCGGAATGGCTGGAACAAGGTACAAGCCATGACCAGATAAAAGAACCGCTCCGGCGAATAGTGGCTGCGCCGGAAGGAATAAAAATAAGCCCACCCCAGGAACGAGGCGAATAGAAACGGAATCACTACAATGCCGGTATAGCCAAAGCCGGCGTAAGAAGCGCCCAATATCGATGCAGTCATGCCATAGGTGCTCATGGGCCGGTCCCGCGTAGAGATGTCAATTTCCCATTGGCCGACAACAGGCTTGCCCGGCCAGAGCTGGCGCGGGATGGCATTACAAAGCTCCGGCAGAAACGTGCCGCCATAAAAGAATTGCCCTTTTTCGTCCACAAGGGTGACTGTCATCGCTGCCATGTCTAGAAACAGCGTATCCGCTTGGTTAGCTTCCGTTGAGGATTTGGTCCAGGAGCCGGTAGTGGTCTGCAAAATATCGGAAAAGCCGCCGCCACGGTTAATGACGTTGCTGAGCTGCTTGCCGGGCAGCCAAATAATCCCGGCCAGCGCCAGAATGATAACGGTCTTGCGTGGAGGCCATTTGCGGCCCGTCCGGGAAAGATACGCAAAACAGTAAAAAATAGTCGGCAGCAGGATCAGCCAGCGCTGCTGGCCCATCCACGTCACGCACAGGATATCCATGCCGATAATCGCGGCGATCAGCCATTTACGCGGGCCATACCAGTAAAAGAAGAGCATCAAGCATAGAACAAGCCACCCCTGGGTCATCGTGTTGACAAAAGAATTATCCCAGTCTCCAGCCCCTGTCGATTTGCCTTTCATAAGGCCGTAGATACCGATAGGCACCATGATCTGGGCGGCGCGGACAAAGTAGGACTTGGCAAGAGTAGGAGGTTTTTCCTGTCCCAGCTTCGGCAGCGGGCCGTTGCGCTTGAAATCTACTCTGGATGCGGCAATCCAGGCGACAGTCATCACGAACAAGATCACGTCAAACATCAAGCTGGCCCGCGTGATTTCCACGACCGTGATCGGCTGATTCGGAAACGCGGTTGACAGCGGGCTGCCGAGAGCAAGCTCAGTCAAGCGCTTTGTCACGACCCACAAATGAAAGAACAAGTAAGTCGTGGCAGGATGCATCGCGGATAGGCGGCCCAGCTTGAACAGGAAAAACGTGCATCCCGTAAAGACCGTCAAATCAACAATAAGTGCCGTGGCTGCTAAGCTCATAATGAAAAATCACTTGTCCTTACTTCTGAAAAATCAGGCTAACGCTGCTGACTTTCGACCATCGTTTTGTAGACGCTCCGAATGTCCGACCGAAAGCGCTCCAGCGTGAACAAGCTGGCCTGCTGGGCGGCTGCCTGCCCCATAGCCGCCAGCGCATCACGGTGTTCCATGCCCCAGACGATTTTCTCGGTAATCGCGCCGCTGTCCCTAATCGGCAGGATAAACCCGTGCACACCATCGGTCATCACGTCCGGGGCGCAGGTGTTGGCGGTTGTGATTACCGGCACGCCGCAGGCCATGGCTTCCAGGATGACCTGCGCGAATCCTTCCGTCAGCGACGGCAAAATGAAAACGTCGCTGCGCTGCAAATCCCGCACCAGCTCGTGCAAAGGCAGGCCCAGCTTCAAGTCAAAATCCACGTCGCTGTAGTGTTTCAGCAGGTCGCGGTCAACCCCGCCCCGCCCGCGCAGCAGCAGCCGGATGTTTTTTGATTTCAAGGCACGCATGGTTTCCAGAAGGTATGAAAGCCCTTTACGCTGGATCAAGCTGCCAACGTAAATAATCGTGAACGGCTCATCTTTGGCGGGAGGCCGGCTGCGCGGCGGGAAATGCGCCAAGCTCACACCGTAAGGAACCACATGGACCTTTTCGGCAGGGACGCCGTGCGCGGCGAGCGTCTGCGCCGTGTAGTGGCTGGCGGCAACCCAGCCGTTCGCAAGCTGGGCTTCTTCCGCCATCTGCGCGAAGGCTTCTTTCGGCAGACTCATCTCCGCTTCCGCCATGAGGCTGACCCGCGCAACCGGAGTGCGCTCCATTTCTTCCGCCAAAATTTCCTGGACCGACTGCGGATGCGGATGGAGCTGAAACAAAAATCGGTAGTCCAGCTCGGCGTCCGCCCGGCGAAAGGCCGAATGTGCGTAGTAGCTGTAAGAAAAAAGCGCCGAGTGCGTTTCAATGGCCCGCCGCCGCGCCGCGTCGCCAAGCGCCGCGTCCTTGTAAACATCCCAGTCTTTGCCGAGCGACAGCTTTTTTGCAATGTCCGCGTATACCGCTTTCGGCGCAGGATAGACGCGGCGGGAATCAAGGCCCAAACAAATCCGTTCCGGGACGCCTCGGTGCGGCATCACAGTTTTTAGCAGGGAATACACGGACGGGTTCCAGTAAAAGTCGGTCACAAGCGACTCCAGCAGACCGCCTTCGCTCAGGGCCAGGGCAAGCTGGTAGCTGTCACGCCGTCCGGCATGGGTGACGACAGCTTTTGGCAGGACCAAAGGCGCATGAGCGCTGTTTTGCGTTTCTAAAAGGGCCATAATTGTATGGGCGTCATTGGCTGCTGTCGGCGGCTGAACTAGGACACAAAATTAAGACGACACAAAACTAAGACGGCGGCAGCTTTTGCCACTCCTGGTACTGGCCGGCGCTGAGCGGCCGGCGGTAGCTCTTGTAGCGGCGAATGTCCCTCAGAGCTGCAAGCCCGCCCCGAAGGTAGCCCGGACGCCGCGTGGCCGCGAAAAAGTATAAGCGGCTGGCGAAGGTGCGGCTTTGCTTTGCGGTCTTCTGCGGCGGCGGCACATACCAGTCGTTCCAAAGCAGAGTGTTGCGGCCTCCATAGAAGTCCATCCGGTAAAAGCTGCGCCCGGCGTTTGCGGCCATGTGGGCGATCTGAAGCCCCGGAAAACGCCGGCAAAGAAGCCCTCTTTGAAACGCACGCACGGCGATCTCGTTTTCCTCGCCCTGGTGGATCAGCTCGCTCCGGTAGCCGCCGAGGTCCAAAAACCGCTGACGGTCAAGCAGGTGGGCGCAGCCGACAAAAGAGCGCACTTGACGCGGCGCGTCCGAGACGGCCTCCTTGATCGGTTTGCCGGAGTCCGAAATGGGAAACCCCAGACAGAAGTTGTCGGACAGCGACTCGGCGTAAGCGACCGCCGCTTCCAGAGACCCGGCAATCGGGAACGAGTCGTCGTCTAGGCTGAGGTAATATTTGGCCTCCATCGCTTCCGCAATTTCGTTGCGGCGGATGATATAGCCGCACGAAGCATCAAAGCGCGTAAGCTGGGCGCCGGAGCAAATCGCGCGGACATCAAACGGGCAAGCGCTGTCCGAGTGATCATCAAAAATTAGAATACGCAGTGCGCCCAGTCCGAAATCCCTGATTTTCTCCAATGTCACCTTGAGATCGTCCCAGCGATTTTTCGTGGCAATCCCAATTTGAACCAGTGATAACGCATTCTGCACGCTGAATTATACCTCTTTAGTTCTCTGCTTTAGTTTCGTGTTTAGTTTTCTGCTTTAGCTTCGTGCCGGGCGCGGTCCGGCGGCTGTTCTGCGCTGGATCGCCCGCCCGTAGCTGGCTTCCTGCCAAGCGCCGACCCGCTCAAGACTGTAATGGTCCAAAACCCGCTGACGCGCGGCAGCGCCGAAACGCATCCGCTGCTCCGGGTCTTGCAGCAGCGCCGCAACGGCGAGGGCAACCCCGGCGGGTGAGCGGGGCGGCACGAGGCGGCCATACTCTGCGCTTCCCTCCCGCAGCATTTCCGCCATGCCGCTGGGAGCGGTCGCGACCACGCCGCGACCGGCGGCCATCGATTCCAGGCAGGTGTATCCAAAGCTTTCCCACAAGCTGGGGAAAACGCAAATGTCGGCTTCAGCCAGCAGCGCCGGAATCTCTTCCACGGAAACAGGCTCTCTTATTTCTACCGATTTTCCGTGGCGTCCCAGCTTTTGCGCCAGGAACGCTTTCATGTCCGTTCCCATCTTTGGCGACGGCAGTGACTTTCCCACAAAACGGAAGCGGGCCTGCGGGCAGCGGTCTAAAATTAGCGGAATAGCGTCCGCAAGGTCCACCACCCCTTTTCGCATTTCCAGACGGCCGTAATAGGTGACTACGTCAGTTTGCGTTTCCAGGGGAATGCCCAGGAGAGCAGGGCTGGGAACATAGGGCAGCGGATAAAATGCCATCTTTTGCTTGTCTAATCCCCAATCGTTCGCCACACTTTCCCCAATTGCCCGCGAAGGCGCGGCCACTTCATCGGCGTCGCAGCAGTGAGAGCGCTCCGGGTCTTCCTGCGGGTTGTAAGCATAGAAGGGCCGCTCGCGCCTCAAAACTGATTTCGCGGCGGACAATGTGCGCCGGACCGGACCATAGCGGGCCGTGTTCATAGAGCGCAGCAGGTAGCTTGGCGTGTGCAGTTTGACGACCAGTGGAATAGCCGGCGCTAACCGGACCGCTTCCCGCGCTTCCGCCCGATATTCCGGCCCTTCCAGCACGTCAAACGGGGCGATCTCATGCCTTTGGGCGAACACCGGCGCGATACGCGCGGCAAAATCGCCGGTGCCGTCTCCCCCAGCGCTGGGATTTTGGAGACGGTGAACCTGCACGCCGTTCTCGTTCTCCGTGCCGGAGCGCGTTGAGCTGGCCGCAAACACTTCCACCTCATGTCCCCGGTTGGACAGCATGGAAGCCGCCTGCTTGACATAGGTAGCGATGCCTCCCAGCGCCGTGTCCGGCGGATATTCATAGCTGATAAAAGCAATACGCATGATGTTTCGCTGAAGACGTTTCGCTGAAATTGTCGGCTTAAGGTGCGGGAGACAGCAGGGCTGACTTTTCCGCAGACTTCTCCGTGCGCGGCTTGCCGGGCATAAAAGGCCGCTCGAAAAACCGGTGGAACAGGTAGCAGGCGCCGACAGCCGCCGGGACAACCCCCAAATAAGTCGCCGCCAGCAGCAGGCTAAAGGGAAGATGGCGTGACCAAAGCATCCAAATCAGACCCTGCTCCAGCGGCGTGTGCATCAGGTAGACACTGTAAGACATGGCCCCAAGCGCCATCGCCGCCGGCGACTGAAGAGCATCCGTCAGCCAAAATCCGGTCTGGGCGCGGCGGCTGCACCAAACAATCAAGCAGGCGCTGAAAAGGCCGCACAAGATGTCCATGTACCAATCTGTCGCGTCGCCGACCGATCCTGGGCTGCACAAGCGTCCGGCAGCAACGGCGGCGGCGCATCCCGCCGTCAGCGGCCCCCAGGGGACTCGGCGAGCCAGCGCTTGAAGCCGCAGGTCACGCCCGGCGCTGATCAGAGCGCCTGTCATGCCCAAAGCGAACAAGCCCAAGTACCAGGGGCAAGCCTCGTCCAAATTTCTTTGGGGCGGGCACAGGAAGTGCGGGGCAAGGCCGAAGGCAAAGGCGGCGGCGACGGCAGCGGCGATGCCGAAGCGCCGCCACAGCGGCAGCAGGACGAACGGCAAAAAAAAGTAAATCTGCCACTCGGTCGCGACGCTCCACAGCGGTCCGTCAATGCTTCGGATGTAAATATTGCTCCAGTTATGCACCAGCAGCAGATGCGACAGCACATTTCCCGGTGTCAGGTGATCGGCGTCCGTTAAAGCAAGGCCGCTTGTTTGTTTGGCCCGCATCATCCAGGGCATGAGAAGCAGAGAAAAAGCGAGCGCGACATAATAAGGAGGCAGTATTCGGCGGCCTCGCCGCAGCAAATACTCGCGCCATCCGCCCCGAAGCTGCTTGTCGGCGGACAAGGCAACCGGAAGCATCAAGCAGTAGCCGGACAGGACAATGAACACAGCGACTGCATAGTGGCCGAACAGCAGCGGCTTCAAGGCCAAGCTCCCCCAGTGCGGAATCGGCGTTCCATGAAACACCAGCAGGTTTGCCGCGTGCTCTAAAGCCACATAAAGTGCGGCAAGCCCGCGCAGGCCGTCTAAAAAGCCGAGATGCAGGCGCGGAGAAGTTTTGGGCGCAGAAGTTTCGGCAGGTTGAGGGTCGGTCATGTTAGAATCTTTTGGGAGACTTTTCTTGATACGGCATTGTCTTCTCGGAACTCTCATGCAAAAAGTATGCCAAGTCACCCAGGCCGTGTTCTTCCCCATGTTCTTTCGGCGCCGTACTTTCCGCCCCGGCTGCCTCCTTCACGCCTGCGCTGCGCTGCCAGTTTTCGAGATGCTCCAGCACAAAAGCCGGCGTCGGCAGCAAAACGGCACCTTCCGCCACCAGAGCGGACCAAAGCTTATCTGCGGCGCCGCCGGTAAAATTTCGTGCCGAGAAATCTTCGGGATGCAGGCACACAACAGGCTTGCCGGCCCGGCGCAACGAAAGCGCCGCTTCCAGATTGGCAAGATTGACTCGTCCAAACGGAACGTGCGTCAGCAGAATGATGTCCGCAGGCCGCGCCAGATGCGCGGCCTGCTCCAGCGCCGCGTAAGACAGCAGCGAAAATGCAGGTTCCTTTGCAAAAGGAACTGCCAGCCGCTGCGCCGCGTCGGCATCGGTGTCCCCGGCGTGGAGGCAGGCGGCTGTCAACGGATACCCCAAGCCATGCAGCGCGACCAAAAGGCCCGCGCCGGTCCCGCCGCCGCAGATCATATGAACATGAGGCCGGCCTTGAGGAAGCTGAGGCTGGCCTTGAGAAAGCTCCGGTTGGGAAAGTTTTGGTTGAGGCAGCTCCGGGAGCGGCAAAATTAAAGGACGGCCTGAAACGGGGTGCGGCCGGACCCACACCCGCGCTTTGTAGACCGCCTGCACATTTTCTGCGGTCAGAACTTCTTCCGGCGCCCCAAATGCGGCTGCCCTGCCCTGGTCCAGCAGGATCAGCGTGTCGCAGTAGGCGGCTGCCAGATTGACATCATGCAGAACGGCCAGTACCGCTTTGCCGCCGGAATGGGCCAGATGCCGGGCCAGCATCAGAACCTCGGATTGATGGCGCAGGTCAAGGCTTGCCGTCGGCTCATCTAAAAGCAAAATCTCCGGCTGCTGGGCCAAAGCGCGGGCCAGCAGGACACGCTGCCGCTCGCCGCCGGACAGCGTGGTGACAGGCCGCTCGGCCAAGTCTTCCACCCGTGCAGCCCGAAGCGCCTGCGCCACAATCCGCTCGTCGGCGGCATCTTCCGACGCAAACGGCCGCGCCGGCAGATGCGGGGCGCGTCCCATGCGGACGACTTCGCGGACGGAAAAGTTGAGGGAAATAGACGTGTCCTGCGGCACGACGCCGATGGCCTGCGCGGCGGTTCGCGCCGAATACGCGGCGTAAAGGTCTTGGCCGTCCAGCAGGACCGCGCCGCCTGACGGCCTTAAAGTGCGGGACAGTGCCCGAACCAAAGAAGATTTCCCGGAACCATTTGGCCCGATCACTCCCGTAAAGACGCCGGGAACCAGGGCAAGCGTCAGCGCGGCCAGCGCCGGGGACGCCTGAGAGTCATACTGAACCTGGATTTTCTGGGCGGCAAGCCGGCGCGTCATGGCATTCTCACGGCAAAGTTCTCACGGCCTTCTTGCGTATTCCTGAATTATAGCAGAAATCGGGTACATTGAAGAGCGAAGGCGAGGCACAAAATTTTGTTTGCATTGCAGAAGGAACTGCGCTCCTCCCTGTTGAATACAATACCACTGTTGAGACCGAAACGACATCAAAGAACGCACCGAGGCGCTCACATCCGAACTGTACCTGCGACGTACTACCCGGCGGGATCAAGCAACGCATGACCACGACAGCCGATCAGTTTTTCAGCGGTGTGCCCGACGACGATTCGCGTGAGGCATTAGGCCGCTCCGGGCCCTCGGAGCCGCTTTCCGGCGGCTCGTTTGCGGATGACCTCGCTTCCTACATCAACCGCCTGACCCGGACTCGGCTGCTGACGGCAACCGAGGAAAAGTCACTGTCGCGCCGAGCGCGTTACGGAGATTCGACGGCGAAAGAGCGTTTAATCGAGGCCAACATGCGCCTTGTCGTTTCCATCGCCAAGAATTATCTTGCCAGCGGCATTCCATTAGAAGATTTAATTCAAGAAGGCGCGATTGGGCTGATGACGGCGACGGAACGCTTTGACCCGCGTATGGGCTATCGGTTCAGCACCTACGCGACCCAGTGGATTCGCCAGAGTATCGGACGCGCCATTGACAACAAAGCCAAAGCCATCCGCCTGCCCGCGCACATCTCCGAGTCGCTGCGAAAGATTGATAAATCTAAAGCAGAGCTTCAGCGCACCCTGGGCCACGAGCCGACCGTGGAGCAGATCGCCGCATATACCGGCTTGTCATTAAAGAAGATGAACAGCCTGCTCCAAACCACTCAGGAGCCGGTATCGCTTGACATGACGGTCGGCGACGACGACAGCACCTCTTTGGGCAGTCTGGTTCTGGACCGAAACTCTCCTAACCCGCAGGACGAGCTGATTGCCCAGGAAATGCGCGGTGAGATTGAAGCCATCTTGAACACGCTGGACGAACGCGAGAAGATTATCATGCGGAAGCGGTTCGGGTTTGACGAAGACGACAAGTCGGTCTTGCAGCAGATCGGCGACGAGCTGCACATTTCGCGCGAGCGCGTCCGCCAGATTGAATCCCAGGCCCTGCGAAAGCTGCGCTCGGCAGCCCGCAAAAAGCGCCTGCGCGACTACTTGCAGTCTTAGTCAACCACCCAGCATTAGAAACCCGGCACTTTCAGTGCCGGGTTTTATTTCGCTCATCGAATTTGCAGAAACTTGTGGGTTTGCAGGGACAGACTTAAAAGCGCGGGATAAAGCTTGACGGCTTCAATGCACAGCGCAACCGACGCCGGGTTCAGAGCATTGGGCTGGATCAGGGTCTTGCGCCCATGCGAGCGAACCCCCTCTAAAGCGCGGGCCAAATCAAAGTCATCGTCTACCACATACTTGAATTCGGTGGCGTGGGTTTCGTACCAGAAATGCAGGCGTCCCCCCTGCGGCTGCTTCGGCGAGACTGTGATGTGGTCAATCTCCCACTCCGGCTGCGGGCGCGTGCCGTTGGTCTCGATTTGCAGCCGGTAGCCTTTCGCGTGGAGCAGGCGGCAGACCGGCAGCAGGTTGTGGATCGTCGGCTCGCCGCCGGTGAAGCAAACCCAGCGGCACTCGCCGCCGATGCGCTCAATTTGCTCCGCTAATGCTTCCGCCGTGTAAAGGTCTTTGAAGCGAAAATCCGTGTCGCAGAAATCGCAGGCCAGGTTGCAGCCGGCAAAGCGCACGAATACCGTGGCCTGACCGGAGCGCAGCCCTTCCCCTTGCAGAGAATAAAAGATTTCAACCAGTGGCAGCAGGCCGTCTTTGGCCGCTGTCATCGCTTCGCGTGTTGCCGCCGCCGGGTCAGGCGTTGCGCCCAGATAAGGCTTGCCGGAAAGTGTCTGGATCATGCCTACAGTATACCCGGCCGGCGCAGACGCCGGTTAGCCGTTCCAGAAGTTAGCCGTTCCAGAAGTTAGCCGTTCCAGGGATGCGCTTTGTTCTTCGCAGGTTCAGCCGGGTCGCCGCCTTGCCCGGTTTCATCAGCGGAGCGGGTCGCATCAGGGTCCACATCGCCCATCGGCAGCTCGTCGCCGGCTGTGGTTGTGTTATTGGTGGTCGTGTTGGGAATTTCGCCGTCGGCGGTTTCCACATACTTTGTTTCGTCCGGGTTAAGAGCTGGCATTTGCGTTAGTCTCCAGGCTGAGGCGTTTTTTTGTCCGCTTCGCCGCCTTTGGCTGGGCCGGGGTACCCTTCGCCGCTTTGGGACGAGTCGGAGGCGGTTTGCTCCGGGGCGTCTTTGCCGCCCATGGCTTCCGGGTTTCCGCTGCTGGTCTTCTGCGGGTCATGGGGCGGCGTCGGTTCCGTTGTCGGCGTGTCTTTGGTCAGTTCCACAATGATTCTCGCTTTCCGGCATGATTTACCCGCTCGGCGGCGAGAAACAAACGCTTGGGAACAATCCCAAGTTTGAGCGCGTATTTTCAGCGGGAACAATCCCGGCGGGCAAGTGTTACAGAAAATGTTGCGCGTTTGACAGCGAAGGTGCCGTCTTGCCTGCCGACCTCTGACTTCAAGGACATCCAAGCTGCTGAATGACTAAAGATTTTCTGCTTTCAACTCAATTTTTCTCCATGCGATTTTCCGCTCGTCGCTCCCTGCCGTCCGCTGCTGCTCTTGTCTTTTTTTTCCTGCCCGCACATCACGCTCAAGCGCAGGCCCCGGCAGTTGGCACAGGCGCACCAGCGACTGCCGGACCCGGCAGCAATGCACCGGGCGCTGCCGGCCCTGCGCCGGGCGTTTCCAGCGGCATTCCCCGACCTGCGCCCAACCAGCCTCTCAGCTTGAGCGACGTTGTCAACATCGCAGTCGGCAGCAACTCCGGCTTGGTCCTAGCCCAGCAGCGGCTTCAGCAGGCACGGGAGCTGATTGTGCAGGTCAACGCTCAGGGCCGCCCGCAGTTCAGTGCGGATGCGGTCGATGTGTATTCTTCTTACCGGGCATTCCCGCCGACACTGACAAATCCGGTCATTACCAACCCAGTTCTGCCGGGAGGCGGTCAAATCCCGCAGGTGGTTGATGCCGGGACCGGGTTTTCGACGGCATTTATCGGCGGCGGCGGCGGCGGCAACGCGCCCAGCACCGGTTCCTCGTCCTCCGTCGGCCTGAGCGCGACGCCGTTTTCCAGCGTCAGCCCCAGCGGCGTCACTACGCCCGGCACGAGTGCGCCGGGATCGCTCAGTGCGCCGTCCCCGGCGTCGCCGTCTCCCGTATCACCGGGCGGGGCTGCGCCGGGATCGCCCGCTGCGCCGACCGCGCCTACGGTTGTGACGCCGACCGCGCCTGCTGCGCCGGCGGCTCCTGCGACGACGCCCCCCGGCACAAATGCGCCCGGCACGGCTGCGCCGGGGACC
>CAXUBO010000002.1:0-12529 GCA_964249345.1 uncultured Armatimonadales bacterium
GTCTCAAAAATCTCATGCAGGTTTTTTTCGCTCTGGCCCAGCCACATGTCCAGCACGTCGGATAGACCGACGGACAGGAACTTTGCGCCAAGCTCTCCTGCCGTAGCGCGGGCGATAAATGTTTTGCCGCAGCCGGGCGGGCCGTACAGCAGCAGCCCGCCTTTCAGGGACTTGCCGTAGAGCTTTTGCAGGTCCGGGTTCTGCATCGGCGCGAGAAACGCGATGTTCAAGCGCCGTTTGACGGCCTCCATGCCGGCAACATCTTTGAGCGTAATGGCCGGGCGCTCCGGCTCCCACGTTCCCGGCTGGTCTTCATCCTGTGCAGAGACCGAAATCGGTGTCCGTTCCGGCGGCGGGGGAAGCGCGGAACCGCCGGTGCGGCCTCCTTCAATGGGCAAGCGCGGCGGCGTGGCAGGGTTGTCATTGAGTTCCGAAAGCAGGTCGGCGCCGAGGGCATCCAGCAGGCGGCCATAGCTGACGGCCCGGACGGTGTCGCCGGACTGGAAAGCGGCCTCGGCGGCTTTTCGCAGGGCTTCCCGATGGTCCGGCTCACGGGCTAAGACAATGCTGCACTGCTCCCATGCTTCTTGGGGGCGCTGGGCTTCAAGAAGCAAAGACGCCAGATGCAGGCGCAAAGGCTGGCTGTCCGGGCTGGCTTCGACGGCGGCTGTGAGAGCGGCGATGACGCTGGGATCGGTTGGCATGGATTTTTCGTTGGTTGGTTGCTAGGCTGGCAGGAACCCGGCACTGAAAGTGCCGGGCTATTAAAGTGCACAAAGTCCCTGCGGGACTTCATGCTGTCTGCATTTGCTTTTCCGTAGTGCCGGAGGCACTTTGTCAGCTTTTAGCCCGGCACTTTCAGTGCCGGGCTTTTTTCTAGGCGGCTTCGAATCGCTTGGAAACGGCGTCCCAGTTGACGGTGTTCCACCAGGCGGCCAGATAATCCGGGCGGCGGTTGTTGTATTTGAGGTAATAGGCGTGCTCCCAGACATCGTTTCCCAAAAGCGGGGTATGGCCTTCGCTCATTGGGTTGTCCTGGTTTGCGGTGCTGAGGACGGCAAGTTTGCCATCGGCGCTTTTGACCAGCCAGGTCCAGCCGCTGCCGAAGCGCTTGACGCCGGCATCATTGACGGCGGCCTTCATGGCATCCAGACTGCCAAATGTGGAATTGATTGCTTCCAGCAGTGCGCCGGCCGGCTCGCCCCCGCCGGGTCCCATGATTTCCCAGAACATGGTGTGGTTGACATGGCCGCCGCCGTTGTTGCGAACCGCAGGGCGGATGTCTTCAGGAACGGCGTTGAGGTCTTTGATCAGCTCTTCCGGGGACTTAGAAGAAAGCTCAGGGTGCTTGTCAATGGCGGCGTTTAAGTTGGTGACATACGCCTGATGGTGCTTGTCATGGTGCAGGTGCATGGTCGCTTCGTCAATGTGCGGCTCCAATGCGTCGTAGGCGTAGGGCAGTGCAGGAACTTCAAATGCCATAGTAGGGTGACTCCTTCTTGGGTAATTTTTCTTTGTTTCTTTCAGCAGCTATTTCGCGACAAGGGGCGCGGACTCCTGCTCTTTGTAGAATGTCTCCACTTCGGCAAGGTCATAAACCCGGCGGGCCGGGGGCAGAAACTGAAGGAACCGCTGGCCGTAGGTCTTGCGGACCAGCCGCGTGTCCAAGATCGCCACGACGCCCCGGTCCCGACTGGTGCGAATCAGCCGCCCGAAGCCCTGCTTCAAGCGAAGCTGGGCCTGGGGCAGCGCAAAGTCGTTAAACCAGTCGCCGCCGGACGCCGTGATCTCGTCCACGCGGGCCTTGTGCAGCGGGCTGTCGGGGACGGCGAACGGCAGGCGGTCAATGATGACCAAACGGAGGTCTGCGCCGGGGATATCTACGCCTTCCCAAAATGACTGCGTACCGAACAGCACAGCATTTTTCTCGTCTTTAAACGTCTGGATCAGGCGCGGGTTCGGCATCTCGCCCTGGCGCAGCAAAGGGTAGGGAAGCTCGGACTGGGTCAATTGGTCGTAGGCGGCGTTCATAGCCCGGTACGAGGTGAACAGCAGGAACGCTCCGCCCTGGGAGGCTTCCAGCAGGGCCAGCATTTCACTCGCCGCATCATACGCATAACCGGGATCGTCGGACGGCACCGGCAGATGGCGCGGCAGATACAGCAGGCAGTTCTTTGGGTAGTCAAACGGCGAGCCGACAACCGTTTCCGTTACCTGCGGATCGACCTCGCTGATGCCGAGGCGCTTGCGGACGTAGCCGAAGCCGCCGTCGGTGGAGAGCGTCGCGGAAATCAGAGCGGACCCCGCAGAGCGCGGCTGCTTCCAAAGCGCGGCCTGCAAAATTGGGGCGACGGAAACCGGCGTCCAGTTGATAGTCGCCGACGGCCCGCGCCGCCCTATTCGTCCCAGTGAACCCCAGCGGACAAAGTTTGCGTCATCGCCGCCGAATGCCAGTGTCAGCTCTTCTTTGGCCCGGACGCACTGGCGGCGCAGGCCGTCTACACGGTCTTTCAGCGCCGGCTGCCCGCCGGTGTCCTGCTTGAGAAGCTCGGTGGCCGTTGAATCGAGAAGCGTGCCAATCGCGGCGGCCTGAGCGCGGACGGACTGCAAGGCCGGCTCGCCGCGCAGAATGTCGGACACGACAAATTCCGGCCGTCCGCCGTGCAGGAACGGCTCAAAGAGCGCCTGGGAGCTGTTTTCAATGGCTTTTAAACGGTCCAGGTTCATGTCCAAAGAACGCGCCGTCCGGCGCAGCTTGTCCATCAGGCCGGGCAGACGTGCCGAAGAGAACGCGATCCCGAACGCGGCAGCCGCAGCGGTTTCCAAGTGGTGCGCTTCGTCAAACACGACAAAATCATAATCAGGCAGCAGCTTGGCATCCGGCTCGCCGCTCCGGCGCACGGCCAGATCAGACAAAAAGAGCGCATGGTTGACCAGCAGTATCTCCGCTTCCTGCGCTTCTCGGCGCATTCGGTAGTAGAAGCAGCGGTCAAAAAAGCGGCATTCCTGCGCCTTGCAGGTGTCGGGATTGGCCCGGATTTCGGCCCAGCCGGGATACGAAAAATCCAGCTCGGCGGCATCGCCGGTCCCGGAAGTCTTGCTCCAGTTCACAATCCGAACAAACTGCGGGTCGCCGACGGTCCACAGATCGCTTCGGGCAGCATCCATGTCCTGCAAACACAAATAATTGCCGCGTCCTTTGACAACGGCCGCTTCGGCCGGCTTGTTCCAAACCGACTGGGCGAGCGGCACATCTTTTTCGGCAAGCTGGCTTTGCAGGGCGAGCGTGTGCGTGGAAATGACGATGCGATGGTTTGCTTTGGCGTGCCGGAGTGCCGGCAGAAGGTAGGCCAGGGTCTTGCCGACCCCGGTTCCAGCTTCAATCAGCGCCATGCCGCCCGGCACGGACATGGCCGCTTCAATTGACGCCGCGACTGTCTGCTGCTGCCGGCGCGGCACAAAGCCGGGCAAGGCACGTTTGAGAGCGCCGTTTTCGCCAAGATAACGAGTAAGATAATCACGTTCAGCCATAATTTTCCGCGAGTTCGTACAAAGAAGCCATGAAAAAGTTTCGTAAGAAAGCGTCTTGATGTTTTGTTCTGCCCAGAACAGCGGTATAACCAAGCAGAACTTAACCAGCCTCAAATTGGGCAGCCATCAGAAGCGAACCCAAAACGGTTTTTGTAAAAGGAGCTTTTCCACCCATGTCCACCCGAACTACATTGCATAGCTTGGCGCTTGCCAGCGCTGTTGCCGCTATGCTTGCTGCCGCCGCGCCGGGCGCTTTCGCACAGTCGGCCCCTGATACGTCGACTACGACGCCTGGAACAAATGCAACCAACACCGGCAGCACCAGCTCAGTGCCTTCCACACCGTCGGCTGATCCGAATGCCTCTGCTCCCACTCCCTCAACTTCAATGTCGGGTGGCTCCACGTCCAGCGGGTCTATGTCCAGCGGGTCCATGTCGCCGAGCGATTTGCCGACCGACTACAAGGTTCTCAACAACCGCTACTTTGACGGCACGGACTTGGAGCAGGCACGGGCACGCGGCTTGTCCGACACGGAGATTGCTTCCATTGTCAAAATTGTCAAAGAAACCGGCATTCCCTTTAGTCAGGTTTCGGCGATGGTCGAGCGCGGCGATACTTTCCCAATGATCGCCACGGAATATAACCTGAAGCTGAGCGATGTTTACAATGTAGACAAAGAAAAGCAGCAGGTTTCCGACTACGATGCGCTTAACAAATACGCGATGTCTCTCGGCAAAAACGGCGACTCGATGACAATGCCGATGAGCGGCTCGTCGTCCTCGTCCATGCCTGCTCCGATGACTTCTCCTGCGCCGATGCCTGCCTCGACTTCCACGTCTTCGGCAACTCCGACCCTAGACATTGTGGACACCGCAATGGCCGCGAAGAACTTGACTACTCTGGTCAAAGCCCTGCAAATTGCCGGCCTGGTGGAAACCTTGAAGGGCGCCGGCCCGTTCACCGTCTTTGCGCCGACCGATAGAGCGTTTGCCAAGCTGCCCGCAGGCGCTTTGGACGCTCTGGAAGCCGATCCGGCCAAGCTGAAGCAGGTGCTGACCTACCACGTCATTCCCGCAAATATCATGGCTTCGGACGCGATGGCGATGACTTCGCCGACTTCGCCTCCGACCGTGGAAGGTGCAACGCTTCAGGTCACCAAAGGCAAAAGAGGCAAACTGAAAGTTAATAATGCGAATGTGGTCAAGGCCGACATTCAGGCCAGCAACGGTACCATTCATATTATTGACGCGGTTTTAATGCCGCCGACGGACTCTTCTACGTCCACGACGCCGACCGATACAACTACGCCGCCCGCTGCGCCTGCGCCTATGGATGCCACGCCGCCGACGCCGCCCACGGCCCCCGGCGGGACTGATGCTACGCCGCCGGCGTCTCCCACGCCTGGTGCAACACCAGGAGCGCCCGGCACGACGCCGACACCGGGCCAGTAATCGTCCTTCGGCCTGTCCTTACAGCCTTCCTGCATCCAGCGATTTGGGTGCAGGAAGGCTGTTTTGCGTCATCGCGTCGCTCCAAAGAATAACGGCGAAAAGCGCAGCCGCGACAACGCCGGCATCATTCAAAAGTAGACACGCGAAAAGGCCGACTCCGGCGGCAGTTCGCAGGGCGGAGTCTGCCAGGCTGCTCAGCGGTTTTCGCTTCCACAAGGCAGTAATGCCAAGAACGCCGGGCCAAAGAAGCGCAGCCCAGGTGCTATGATAGGCCAGCCTAATTTCGGTCGCCAGCTTGCGCCGGACAATGTCCCAGGCTTCGCCGCTTCCCCCAGCAGTAATTCGTTTGACTGCTTCTCCAACATGCGAGTGCGGGTGGGGCAGCAGAAACGCATCCCCAAGCGCCGCCAGCGCCAGTCCTGCTGCGGCGACACCCGCCAGCAGCGCGGCGGTGCGTATGGTCCAGCGGCGTCCGGACACCGTGTAAAGAAATGTCCCAAACAAAGCCAGCGACACCGGCACGCCGCCTGCTTTTGCGCCCGCCGATCCGAGCAGCAAGACCATTCCGCCCATGAGGAGAGTCAAGATGACGCGCTGCGTCCGGCTGCCGTTCCACAACCGGGCCACGGTGACAAGCGCGGTGCCAAGAAGCAGGCCCACGGCTTCGTTGCCGATGCCGTAGTAGCGTGCGCCTTCCACAGCGGAGTATCCCAGCAAGCTGCGGTGCAACAGCACATTCCCGGTGATCATGTCCAGTGTCAATGCCGTTGTGAGACCGGCAGCCAGAAACGTCAAAACAGAATTCTTGCCTCTGAAACGGGCGCAGGCAGCCGACAGCGTCAGGATGACCGGCAGAAGCATCCAAAACGAAAGCGCGGAAACAGCGAAAAGGGCTGCGGCCACAGCGCAGAAAGGAGCCAAAGCCAGGGCGTTCGGCAAAGAACGACGAACGCTGAAAAGCGTCGCCGCACAAATCCACAAGCCCAGACCGAGCGCGACATAAGGGAGAAGCGCCATGCCCCGTGCCTGCTGGGCGGCCTCACGGCCCAGCCGCGCGGATGACCCAACTGCGCCGGCGGATGCGGCCCCGGACCAGTTAAACCCAAACGGCTGGGGCCGAAAGCTTGTGCGCGGAATACCGAAGCAGGCGGCGACGGCGGGAGCAAAATCTGTATTCGTGACAAGGCCGGGCCGGCGCGTGGAAGGCGAGACCAGCAGGCCCGCCGGGAGATTCGGCCCCCACGCGAGAACCGGCGTCAGGCGCTCCCCTTTGGCATACGCAGCATTGCCTGCATACGGCGAAATCACGATGAGCCGCCCGTGAAGCCTGGCGATTTGAGATGCGGCTGTGCCAATCAGGGCATCCGCCGCTGCGATATTCGGCCCGGCGTCCCAAATCACGCAAAGGCCCGGCGCGGCTTGAAGCCGGGAAAGATGCCGCACCGTTCCGTTGGGGCCTGCCGCAGCCCAGTCGGCGTCTGCACCTCCGCCGGCTCCTACTTTGCCCCCCTGCGCTGTCAGTGTTTCCGCGAGGCTGCCAAGACGCAGATCATAACCAAGATCGGCATTCGCGCTGAGGACGGCAGGCCAGTCCAAGCAGACGTATTGGCCGGGCTGGGGCAGAAGGCCGGTCCGGCGCGTGTATAAATTGCCGGCTAAGACGGTCAATCCAGGCGCTTTTACCTGCGCCGGCAGAAAACCAGCGTCAGCGCCGGCAGTTCCCGCCGCACGCGCCCCCGCCCCCAGCGTCAGCAGAGCGCTTTGGCCGGTTTCCTGCTCGTGCGCTCCTGCCCGGTGCGCCGTGCGCGTGTTCATCACGGCGACTGCCCCTGTTTGCATCAAGTGATGCAGGTTCGGGGCAGCGGCATTTTGCCAGTCTTGAAGGCTGGTGCCGGGCAGCAGGATAACAACCACGGCTTGCGGCCTAACAGCCACGGCTTGCGGCGCGGCAGCCGCCCGCGCCGATAAGCCGCCGAGCAGCAGAAGGCAGCAGACGAGAAAACTTTTCATGGGCGCGACAAAGCGGCGTCCAGCGCCTGCCGGACTGTTTCAATGCCAACAACTTTGATGTCCGGCAGATGCCGCAGGCTCGCTTTGTTGCGGGCGCAGACAATGGCCTGCTTGAAGCCCATTCGGGCCGCTTCCCTCAGCCGCAGTTCCATGTGTCCCACGGCGCGAACTTCTCCGCCGAGGCCGACTTCTCCGGCAAAGATGGTGGTCGGATCAATTGGGCGCTCCTGAAAGTTAGAAGCGACGGCAACGGCGACAGCCAAATCCGAGGCCGGTTCCTCAACGCGGACGCCGCCCGCAAGGTTGACAAACACGTCCTGGCTGGCAAGCCCCATGCCGACGCGCTTTTCCAGAACGGCTAAAATTAAATTGACGCGGTTCGTGTCCACGCCGGAGACAGTCCGGCGCGGGTTGGAAAGATACGACGGGGCGACCAGCGCCTGCACTTCAATCAGCATCGGGCGCGTGCCTTCGACTGTCGCAAGCACCGCTGAGCCGGCCGTATTTTGAGTGCGCTCCGCCAGCAGCATCTCGGAGGGATTGGGAACCTCAACCAGACCTTCTTCGTGCATCTCAAACAGGCCCAGCTCGTCGGTTGAGCCGAAGCGGTTCTTGACAGCACGCAGGACGCGGTACATATAGTTTTTGTCGCCTTCAAAGGTCAGCACGGTGTCAACCATGTGTTCGAGAACGCGCGGCCCGGCCAGCGTCCCTTCTTTAGTCACATGGCCGACCAGAAAGATGGGAATGCCTTCGCCTTTGGCGACCTGGGCCAGATGCGCGGTTGCGGCCCGCACCTGGGAAACACTGCCGGCCGCCGACTCGATCTCCGGGTGCTGCATGGTCTGGATGCTGTCAATGATGGCAAACGCCGGGCGCTCCGCCCCAATCGCCGCTGTGATCTGCGTGACATCAGTTTCGTTGTGCAGCAGCAGCTCGCCGCCGGTGATGCCAAGCCGCTCCGCTCGCAGCTTGATCTGCGTCGCCGACTCTTCGCCCGACACATACAGCACTTTATCGCCGCGCATCGCGGCATGTCCCGCGACCTGCGTCAGCATCGTGCTCTTCCCGATGCCGGGATCGCCGCCGATCAGGGTGAGAGCGCCGCGCACGATGCCGCCGCCGAGGACGCGGTCAAATTCGCCGATGCCGCTCTGGATGCGGCCTTCCTGGGCTGGGGAAGGGACATCGCCGAGGCGCAGGGGCTTGTTGGAACCGACAAAGGCAGGCTGAGGCGAAGAACGGGCGCCGAGTGCTTTTGAGGGGGCCAGCGTAACGGTCTCTTCGAGGGTTCCCCATTCGTCGCAGGAGGGGCATTTGCCGAGCCACTTCGCGCTTTCATAGCCGCAGTGGCGGCAGACATATTTCGTTTGCGCTTTCGCCATTCTTTATTGTACCTGATTTGCTCCGGGCTGCATTTGCATTGGCCTTTATTTGACAGCGGGGCTTGTTTCTGCTAGAATCTTGTGTAAGGAGCCATTTGCCATGCCAAGCGTCCCGGAAACACTGACGGCGTTGTATGCCGTTCAGCAGATAGACTCGTCCCTACTGAGGGCGAAAAGAATGCAGTCCAATTTAGACAACGGAACCGCGGCTTCCGCCGCCGCCGAGGCGGCGAATGCGGAGGCTAAGATGAAGCGTACCCTTCTGCACAAACTGGCGGGCGATCTTAAAGACAGCGAGCTGAAGCTGGAGACGGTAGAAACAAAGCGCAAAAGCTATCAGCAGAAGCTGTATCAAGGCAGTGTCACGAACGCCCGCGAGCTTGCCAACATTGAGAAAGAAATCGAGGCGCTGGGCCGGCAGCAGTCGGATTTGGATGGGCGCATTTTAGCCCTCATGGAAGAAGTGGAGCAAGCGCAGGCAGAAACAAGTGTTGCGGAAGCGCAAGCCCACACGGCGGAAGGACACCGGACGGAAGTGCTGGCTGCGTATCGGTCTCGCTATGAGGCACTGGCATTGGAGTTGTCCACGTTCGGGCAGCAGCGGGAAGCCGCAGCGGCGGCAGTAGAAGACAAAGCCGCTTTGAGCCGCTATGAGGCGATTCGAGTGAAGGCGTCTGGGGTCGGCATTGCGAAGATTGAAGGCGACACCTGTGGCGGCTGCCACATGAAGCTGTCTTCCACGTTAATCAAGACGGTCAAAGAGCTGGCCCAGATACAAACCTGTGAAAACTGCGGGCGACTGCTGATGCCGTAGCGCTCAGGCTGGGAACCCGGTATACTTACCTAAAGTCCGCGCATTCATTGACGCGCAGGCGGACGCCGTGCTATAATCCTTTGAGGTTCGCCGCTTACGATGTCGCAGAACACGCCGCCCCAGCTCAGTGCCACTCATTCACCTGCGCCGCCCCCGGCCCCGCCGATGCCTTCTCTGCCTGTGCCATCCCCCGGCGAGTTTGAGCATATCTTAAAGCGCCTGGTCGACCGGATCGGCAAAATCCTTCAAGCGGAAAAATGCGTGTTCCTGCTGCATGACGTGAATTCGTCTCTGCTGTATGCCGCGCCGCCCGCTTTGGGGTTCAGCCGTGAAGAGCTTCTTTCTTTGGAGCGCCCCGTGGCAGCCGAAGGCGTTTCCAATGAAGTATTTCGTACGACCACCTCTTCCATCACCTACGATGCCGAAAGGGACCCGCGAGCGGCGTCCGAAGGCTTGTCCCGGTTCGGTATCCGCAACGCGGTTTCCGTGCCGCTGATCGTGGAAAAGCGCGACGATGACAACCGCGTTGTTGACCGGGTGACAATCGGGGTGCTGCACGTCTTTAACAAGAAGTACAGCGGCACGTTTGGCGATGAAGATGTCCGGCTTTTGGAGCAGCTTGCCCGGCAGGGTGCGGCGGTAATTGCCTCAGCGCAGATGTACCGGGAAGTCGTGCAGGAAAAGCAAGAGCTGCTGCATACGATTGAGAGCCTTTATGCCGGGCTGCTGATGGTCGGCAACAATGGACGCTTGGTGCAGATCAACCCATCGGCCCGCGCCATTTTGGGCGTTTCGCCTAGCCTGCCCGTCATTGACCTGCCGTTTGAGCGGGTAGTCACGGACCTCCGCATCCGCGCGATCTTGAACCGGGCGCTTTCTTCCGGTCATGCAGAAGTTGCAGAAGAAGTCTCCTTCGCGGTGGCTGATGCCGCGCCGGAGGAGCAGTTCCAGGAGCGTATCTACCAGGTGCAGTGCGCGACGGTGCGCGATGATAACGGCGAGCCGGCAGGCATCGTCGCGATCTTCAACGACATCACCGAGATACGCGGCGTCGAGCAGATGAAAACGGCATTTATTTCCACGGTTTCGCATGAACTCCGAACGCCGCTGACGAGCATCAAGGGCTTTATTTCAACGCTGCTTCACGATGACGAAGGCTATTTTGACGATGCGACCCGGCGCGAGTTCTACGGCATCATTGACGCAGAGTGCGACCGGCTTAAGCGGCTGATTGAAGACCTGCTGGATATTTCGCGCATTGAGCAGGGCAGCGCCATGCAGATGAACTGGCAGCCGGTGGACGTGGCCGCGCTGGCTGAGAAAGTGCTTGCGGTGCAGCGCTCTTATGCGAAGGATCATCGGCTGACGCTGGACTTCCCGCCTGATTTTCCTTTGATTGAAGCCGACCCGGACAAGATTGACCAAGTTTTGACCAACCTCGTCAACAACGCCATTAAGTATTCGCCCGATGGCGGCTTGGTGCAGGTTTCAGGCCGCACGGCGGACGCCGCCGGCGAAAATCCAGCGTCCGTCGTTCTCCGGGTTTCCGATGAAGGCATGGGCATCTCGCGCGAAAACCTGCCGAGGATATTCGAGAACTTCTACCGGGTGGACAATCGGGATAGCCGGGAGATCGGCGGAACGGGAATTGGTCTGGCGCTTGTTAAAGCGCTTGCCGAAGGGCATGGAGGGACAGTCAAGCCCGAAAGCGAGCTGGGTAAAGGATCAACTTTTATTGTGACGCTGCCGGTGCATCGCCTGCTGTAATGCATCGCTCTGACCTTGAGTGTCTTTAACTCTCCCTTGTTTTTTGTTTCCATTATTCTCCATATTTTTTTGCTTTTTATGAATGTACTAATACGGCGCGATGCCGACGCGCTTGATCTGCCGCTGCCGGCTTACGCGACAGGCGGCGCGGCGGGAATGGACCTGCGGGCGGCTGTGGAAATGGAACTGACGCTTTTGCCGGGCGAACGGGCGCTCGTTTCCACGGGCATACGGCTGGCCCTGCCGGAAGGCTATGAAGGACAAGTCCGTCCCCGGAGCGGTCTTGCGTGGCGTCTTGGCCTCACTCTGCTGAATTCGCCGGGGACGATCGATGCCGATTACTCCGGCACAATCAAAGTCATCGTGATTAACTTGGGCCAAGAGCCGGTCTGTATCCAGCGTGGCGACCGGATCGCGCAGCTTGTTGTTGCCCCGGTCACGAAAGTACTATGGGACGAAGCGGATACGCTGCTGAATACAGAACGCGGAGAAGAGGGATTTGGATCAACTGGCAAGCAATGAAATGGCAAGCAATGAAATGGCAAGCAATGAAGGTTTTGCCGAAGCCGGCGGGCGCGAGGAAGCAGCCCTGCCGCGCGATGCCTACGCGCTGCTGGCCCAGGCCAACTTGCTGCGGATGCGAGGGCAGTGGGAAGAAGCGGCACAGTCGTGCATGGCTGCTTTGCGGCTGGCTCCAGATAGCGCATCGGCGAACAGCCTGCTCGGCGACATTTACGAGAACCAGGGCCGCTATGACGACGCCGCGCAGTGGTACCGCATGGCCTTAGATGCGAACCCGGACAGTCCCGCCGACCGCCTCAAGCTGGACCGCCTGCGGCAGCGCGAGCCAATGTCCTCTCCCGCTTACTTGAAGACAAACACTCTCACAAAAACCGTTATTGTGCCGGCTTCACGCAGCGGGCTGCTGCGACTGGCACGGCAGCCGGAAACGGCATTGCGTTACGGGGCAATCGCGGCGGCCCTGGCGCTGATGCTGGTGGTCGCATTTGCTTACCGAGCCGTGCATCCCGCCGGAACGCTCCGCGCTTTTGGCTTGGGAGGCGACGCCGAGGTTAAGCTCATGCCGGTTGTCGTGCCGCCCGTGGCGGGTATGCTGCCGACCGACCCGGACGCCGTACCAGCCCATGACCCGTCGGAGCAGTCGGCACTTTCCGCGCTTCAAGCATCCGAAGACCTCAGCAAGCAGGGGATCATTGTGTATGATGTTCAGGCGGATCCGCGTGCCGGTCGGATGACGATCACTTTTGGCCTGCCGCCGTCTCAGGACTTAACGCAGGGTGCAGTTGCCCATGACGCGCTGCGCGTGCTTCAGGCTACCGGGCCAGTGCAGTCTGTCGGTACGCTGACGGCCCGCTGCCTGCTGGTTCCAAACACCGCCGGTTCGGCGGCGACGCTTGCTTTTGTCGGAGATGCCTCGCAGGACGCGGTTCAAACAAGCGCGGCGGCAGGCGCAGACCTCACAGACGCCCAGGCAGCGGCTGTTTTTTCCAACGTCTGGTGGTCCTTGACCGCAGACATTCGTGCTTGACATTCGTGCTTGACATTCGTGC
>CAXUBO010000002.1:12629-18804 GCA_964249345.1 uncultured Armatimonadales bacterium
GACATTCGTGCTTGACATTCGTGCTTGACATTCGTGCCGGAGCGCCGGGGCTTGACGCTGTTACCCGGCGGCAGTATAATGGTTGTGAGGGAATTCACAAGCACTTCCTCAGAAAAGATTCACGCCGTGAGCAGCATTCCGAACAGCAGCAGCGTCCCCAAAGTCCCCATCCCGACCCTGGAGCGTCTGGCGACCTACCTGCGCTACTTGATTGACCTGGAAGCCTCGGCTGTCGAGACGATCTCCTCTACCGATGTTGAGAAGCAGACCGGGATCAATGCCGCGCAGTTCCGTAAAGATTTGTCTTATTTCGGCGAGTTCGGCAAGCCGGGCGTCGGTTACAATGTGGTGGAGCTTCAAACCCGAATCGCCCACATTCTGAAGATCGACCAGATGCAGCCGATTATCGTGATTGGAGCGGGCAATTTGGGAAGTGCGCTGATTGGGTATCCTGGTCTGCGGGAACATAAGTTTCATATCGCGGCGGCGTTTGACAACGACCCGGAGAAAATCGGGCGGCCGCAGGGCAATCTTGTTATCCAGGACGGAACAATGCTACGTCAGGTGAATGCCCGGATCAGCGCCCGGATCGCTATCATCTGTGTTCCGGCCTCGGTGGCGCAGGCAGTCGCGGAAACCGCGATTGCGGCAGGCGTTCGGGTAATACTCAACTTCGCGCCGATTTTGCTGAAAGTGCCGGAACGCATTGTCGTCCGCAACGTCTCGTTTTTGCAGGAACTGGCTGTGCTGTCGTATCATCTTTCCAGTGACGGACGCAAATAACTTACCAAACATTTTATGACAAACATACGTATTGAAAAAGACTCGATGGGCGAGTTTGAGGTTCCCGCAGACGCTTACTACGGCGCGCAAACGGCGCGGGCGGTCACAAACTTCCCGGTGTCCGGCGTTAGGTTTCCGCGCCCGTTCATTCAGGCGCTTGGCGCGATCAAGCGGGCGGCGGCGGAAGTGAATGTCGAGATGGGACTGCTGGACCCGGAAAAAGCATCGCTCATCTATGCCGCTGCCGATGAAGTCATTGCGGGGAAGCTTGACAGCCAATTTGTGGTGGACATCTATCAGACCGGGTCCGGCACGTCCACGAACATGAACACGAATGAGGTCCTTTCCAATCGTGCCATTGAGCTTTCAGGCGGCGTGATTGGCTCCAAGACTCCGGTGCATCCGAATGACCATGTCAACAAAAGCCAGTCGTCTAACGATGTTATTCCAACAGCAATCCACGTCGCTGCCGCGACGGAGCTGGAACATGCGCTTTTGCCTGCCTTGAAGTCTCTGCATCAGGCGCTGTCGGTCAAAGCCTCGGAGTGGGATGCCATTGTGAAGATCGGGCGGACGCATCTCATGGACGCGACCCCAATCCGGCTGGGACAGGAAGCATCCGGCTGGGCGCGTCAGGTTAGTCTCAGCATTACCCGCTTAGAATCCGTCAAGCCGCGCTTGCTTGAGCTTGCTATCGGCGGCACGGCGGTCGGCACCGGCATCAACTCGCCGGCTGGCTTTGGAGGGGCAGTCGCGGCAAAGCTTGCGTCTCGATTTGATCTGCCGTTTGTGGAAGCTGAAAACCATTTTGAGGCTCAGGGCAGCCAGGACGCGGCGACTGAGCTGGCGAACCAGCTTTCTACAGTGGCGACCTCGCTGCTGAAAATCGCCAACGACATCCGCTGGCTGTCGTCGGGGCCGCGCTGCGGCCTCGGCGAGCTGTCTCTGCCGGCGGTCCAGCCGGGGTCATCCATCATGCCGGGCAAAGTGAATCCGGTGATGTGCGAGCAGCTTATGATGGTCTGCTGCCAGGTGATAGGCAATGCCGTAACTGTGTCTGTGGCCAACACGCATGGGAACTTAGATTTGAACGTCATGCTGCCGGTGATGGCCCGCAATGTGCTGGAAAGCATCACGTTCCTTGCAAGCTCTGTCACAGTGTTCACCGAAAAAGCTGTGCTGGGACTGACCGCCAACAAAGAACGGGCAGAAAGCCTGGTGGAGTGGTCCATGAGCATGGTGACAAGCCTTGCCCCAATCATCGGCTACGACGCCGCCGCTAAACTTGCCAAACGCGCCGTAGACGAGGGCCGAACCGTGCGCGATTTGTGCGTGTCCGAACACATCCTGCCGCTGGATCAATTGGAAAGCCTGCTGGATGCCCGCCAGATGACGCAGCCTGGTGTCGGAGCCGGCGGCGAGTGACTGAAGCAGAGAGTTTGAATGATCCGAAAGGCTGTCGCTGAGGACGTGCCGGCAATCTGTCCGGAAATTTTATCTTTGCGGCGGCTATGTGCAGGAAGGCGAAGCGGTACTGCGTTTTCCCGGCGACTGCGCGGGATATAGAATGTCGAAGACTCTGACAGGAGATAAGAATTATGGCAGATAACCCAGTGCGCGTTTTAGTGTGGGACGAAGCCCCGACCCATGCGCCCAAGTCCGTTTATCCCAGCTCCATCAACGGCGCAATTGCCGAAGGTCTGAATACGTTAGGGGGGGGCGCGATTTCTGCGACGACGGCGAACTTGGAAGACCCGGAGCAGGGCATCACGGAAGAGGCGCTGCAAGGCACGGATGTTTTGATTTGGTGGGGCCACGCGCGGCATGATGAGCTGGCCGACGAAAAAGCGGATATCATCAAAGCGGCTGTTCATGCCGGGCTGGGCTTTATCCCGCTGCACTCGGCGCATTACTCCAAGCCGTTCCGCAAGATTTTGGACTGCACCGGCCACTTGTACGGCGGCTGGCGCGAGGCGGACCCGGCGGACACGGAAGAAATTACGGTGTGTGCGCCCAAGCACCCAATCGCGCAGGGTGTCAGCGCGTTCGTGCTGCCGGCGGAAGAAATGTACGGAGCGCCGTTCGGCGTGCCGCCGCCCCAGGCTGTCATCTTTCAGTCCTATTTCCCGCTTGGAGGCGAGTATTTTCCCAGTTTTGTCACGACTGTCGGCGAAGGAATCGATCCTGCCTTCACGTCCGGCGGCGGCAAGGGAGCAAACCGGGGCGAGGGGGCCGGGCGCGTCTTTTACTTCCGTCCGGGCCATGAAGTGTTTCCGACTTATATGGACCCCAATGTTCGGCAGATCATTCACAACGGCGTCCTTTGGGCCGCGAGGCGCATTTAGCTATGACGATCTGGAAACGCGCAATTATTGTGGGGGCCTCTTCAGGCATTGGCGAGGCGCTGGCACGCGCTTTGGCGTCGGACGGCAGCCAGGTTGCTTTAGTCGCCCGGCGTGAGGAAAAGCTGCGGGCGCTGGCTTTGGAGATTGATCGTTTGGCCGGAGCGCCGCAGGCAAGGTTTTATGCCCATGACGTTCGGAATTATCAGGATGTCCCGGCGCTTTTCGCCAGGATCACGCAGGACTTAGGCGGCTTAGACCTGATCATCTACGCCGCCGGCATCATGCCGCCGGTCGGCCCGGAAGAATATAACACCGGAAAAGATGCCGGAACAATTGCCGCGAACTTCACGGGCGCAGTCGCGTGGCTGAACGAGGCTGCGCCCCGGTTTGAGACGGCCAAAAAAGGCACGATTGTCGGCATTTCCAGTGTTGCGGGTGACAGGGGCCGCCGGGGAAATCCCGTCTATGGCGCGACAAAGGCGGCGTTCAATGCGTACCTGGAGTCACTGCGGAACCGGATTGAGCGCAAAGGGGCATTTGTGGTCACGGTTAAGCCCGGCCCGGTGCGGACGCCGATGACGGAAGGGCTGAAAATGCCGGGCATGATTGAAGCGGAGCAAGCGGCAGTGGAAATCCTGGCGGCGGCGAAAGACAAAGTGCGGATCGCATATGTTCCGGCCAAGTGGAAGCCGATTATGGGAGTTATCCGCGCGATCCCCGCTCCGCTCTTCAAATACCTTAACGTTTAGCATCAACATTTAGCATGAGAAAAAGATTAGAAACTGGCTGGTAAGATGATAGCCGAAAAAGAACTGGGCGATAAGCTGCCTGCTGAGGCAAGTACGGAGCGGACTGATAAGACAATGGAGCGCGTCGAAGGGTGGGGAATGGCGTCTTCATCCCTGAGTTACGTCTCGCGCCCGATCAACTCCGACGGCATTCGTGCGGTCTTCGAAGAATCCCGGCGCAGTGGGCGCTCGGTTGGAACGCGCGGCGCGGGCCGCTCTTACGGAGATGCGTCGCTGAACGCGGAAAACATGCTGCTGGATTTGACTCGGATGCGGCGCATTTTGAGCTGGGACCCGCAGACAGGCATTCTTGTCGCTGAGCCGGGTGTCACGATCCAGCAGATGTGGCAGTATACAATAGAAGACGGCTGGTGGCCCAGCGTCGTTTCGGGAACCATGTTTCCGACACTCGGCGGCGCGGCGGCCATGAACATTCACGGCAAAAACAACTTCAAAGTCGGCCCCATCGGTGATAGCATCTTGGACTTCGACCTGATTACGCCGTCTGGGGAGACACTTTTTTGCTCGCGCGAACAAAATTCGGAGATGTTCTACGCGGCCATCGGCGGATTTGGAATGCTGGGCGTCATCAGCCGTCTGTCATTACAGCTCAAGAAAGTATATTCGGGCCTTTTGAACGTAACACCAATCGGCATCCGTAATTTTGACCACTTGTTTGAGGTCTTTGAGCAGCGCCTGCCGCAGTCGGATTACTTAGTCGGCTGGATTGACTGCTTTGGTACGGGCGATGCTTTAGGTCGCGGGCAGGTGCATCAAGCCAACTACTTGAAACCGGGGGAAGACCCGAACCCGGAGCAGACGCTTCGGGTCGTGAACCAAGAACTGCCGGACAGCATCTTGGGCGTGTTTCCCAAGTCTTTGATGTGGCGGTTTATGAAGCCGTTTGTCAATGATCCCGGAATGCGCCTGATCAACGCAGCCAAGTATCTTGCCTCCACGAAGCTGGGCGATGGTCATGTGCATCGGCAGTCCCACGCTGGTTTTGCTTTTCTTTTGGATTATGTCCCGAACTGGAAAAAAGCGTATGAGCCGGGCGGCTTGATCCAGTACCAGAGCTTTGTTCCCAAAGAACACGCGCAGGAAGTTTTCTCCAAGCAGCTCACTCTTGCACAGTCTTACGGCCTGGTTCCGTACCTGGGAGTATTCAAGCGGCATCGCCCCGACGATTTCCTGATGACCCATGCCGTAGACGGCTATTCGCTGGCCCTGGATTTTGCGGTGCGGCCCGAAAAGCGTGGCGGGCTTTTGAGCCTTGCCGCCGAGATGGACCGTATGGTAATAGACGCTGGCGGACGGTTTTATTTCGCCAAAGACAGCGCACTGCACCAGATGTCGGCGGCGGAGGCGGTCGGGCCGGAGCGGGCCGCACGTTTCTTTGCGCTTAAGAGGCAGACGGACCCGGAGAACATTTTGCAGACTAATTTGTCGCGCCGCTTGTTTGGGAAATAAATTTGGAAACTAAGGAAGTCAGCGTTCCTGCCGGAAGAGGATTTCGATGGGGGACAGCTTTTCTGGATTTTCCGGCTTGCCGGCAGCAGCCTGCCCCTGAGCCGCAGGCTGCGCTTGAATAATGTTCTCAACAACAGCGTCTTCCATCTGTTGGTAGCGCAGAATTTCCAGCTCGTACTGGGCATTCTGCACTTCCGCTTGCCTCAGTTCCCGGCTGAGGTCCGAAATCAGCCGCTGAAGCTGGCGCAGAGCTTCATGGACTTCCGCTGGAGGGTATCCGCCGGGAACCGGCTGCGAAAAGGTGAGGGTTCGGATGTAAGCTTCGGCTGCTTCCGGCGATGCGCCCAAAACCGACCCGGAAAGAGGAGCGTCGCCGGAAGCGTCCTCCAGGCGTGCCAGCAGCATACCACCAGCGACATGACCGGGCGAATAGGCCAGCAAATAAAGCAGGGCTTCCCGCGCCGCTGCACGCCTGCCTGCGGCCAGATACGCATGGGCCAGGTTCATCATTAAGTCATCGGTCGGCACGGCGTCCGGCGAGAAGCGAAAAGCCATTTCAAACGCCGGCACTGCTTCCGCCGGTTTGCCAAGCGCATACAAGGCTGCGCCGAGGAACGCATACGTTTCATAGCGCACGCTTTGAGAGATGGCAAGATCATTCTCAGCCAGCGCGGCTTGAAGTCGATCCGCCGCTTCCCGCATCCGGCCTTCACGGAAGGCCTGCAATCCAAGCTGCCAATCAATCATAGTAAAAAACGCTTATTCTGCGCGTATTTCTATTCTGCGCGT
>CAXUBO010000002.1:18904-40808 GCA_964249345.1 uncultured Armatimonadales bacterium
TATTCTGCGCGTATTTCTATTCTGCGCGTGTCTCTGCAAGCGGCACACTACCTAAGCGCCGAGTGGTAGCTTTGATGCGCTTGACCCGTGAAGGGTTGGACGCTTCATCACCGAGTTCTGCAAGCTGGCTTTCCATTTCCTGCGCCAGTTCGGTTTCTCCGAGGCTGCGAAGCTGCCGGGTCGCAGCGCCCAGCTTCTCCCGCGCAGTTTCCAGATCGCCTTTGTCCTGAGCACGCTGCGCTTCGCGCTCGTACTTGTAAACGGCGTAGCGGGCCACTAAATCCTGCACTTCCGGGTTTGTTTGAGAAAGTGTCAGTGGGTCATCGGTGAAGTTTGCAGTGATTAGTGAGCGGTCATTGCCGGGAACGGCATCATTTGACTCATTTAATTGGTTCCAGGTCAGTAGCGTTTCCGCAATCGCACGTTCCCCGGCGGGCAGCAGCGGCGGCGCAATTTGCACCATGACGCTGACTGGGCTTGCGCTGGAAACATCGCCTACTCGTGCCCGCAGCCAGCCGTCTTCGGTATGAACCTCGTCAAACATGGTCATGGCTGGGCGAACCAAAAATAAATCCTGAACAACAGCACCGTCCAATCCGCGTACCGCAATGTAGAGGTCGGTGACGCTGGTCGCTTCAAGCGTCGTCATTTCCTGGGAAAGCCGCTGCGTGATTTCTGTAATGTCTGCGGCGTAGTAGTATTCTCCGCGCGAGTTGTCCGCAACGCGCGTAAGGAATTCTTCGTCAAACTCGTCGCTGACACCAATTGTGGTGATGGCATACCCCTGCGATTCAATCTGCGCGATGGACTTGAGTGTGGCTTCCTGGTCCTGAACAATGCCGTCGGAAATCACGATGAGACGATTAATGCCGTGCGTCAGCGAGTTTTGACTGATGAACTGGAGAGCCTGACGCAGTGCATCAGCCATGTGTGTCCCGGTCCCAATGTCTGCCGGCAGGCGGCGCTCTTGAAGCATGTCCATCTGCATCAAGCAGCCGTCAGGGAAGCTTGCCCAGTCTTGCTGGTTGAAAACCGGGTGCGTTCGGTCGGCAAAGGCGATCACGGCGACTTGATCGGTTGGGCGCAAAGTCATCAGCAGGCTTTTAATGGCTTCCGTCACCTGCGACATGGGGGTGTTGGCGAGTGTGTGCATTTCGGAGAGCGTCTGCCCTGTCCAGTACATAGCATCCGAATCATCGGCTTCGCCGCGTTCCAGCTCATCGCGGGAGATGGCAACGCCCATCCAGTATTCACGCTCTTCGTCGGAAAGCTGAAAGTGGTGCATACTGGCTGAGGCGTCCACAACCAGCACAAGATTCAGAGGGGAGCGTGCGGCGGAGTTCAGCCTGGCTTCCGGCTGGATTTCCAGCAGAGCATGGAGTGAATCGTCCAAGTAATGGCTGGACGGGACGGCGGGATGGCTAAGCGATGTGTGTATTGTGAGGCTGCCGTTCACAGGGAGCATCTCCTTCAACGAGACATAAATTTTGGGCCGGCATCAAGCGTTTGCTTGAAGGCTGTCAATGTATGTTGATTCGGCATCAATACGAAAATTCCTTCTTGTGTGCTATAATCTCTTTGGAAACAAAAATTTGTGGGCATCCACAAAGAAGATAAGCAAAGAAGATAAGCAAAGAAGGTTAGCGTCTCTGGCGTTTGCGGAGAACAACTCCGAGGAAGCGCTGACCTGGAAAAGCCGTTCGCCTGGGCACCCTGACACCTGACAAGTGCCGGGTGTCCAGGCGATTTTGTTTTTGTAAGAGGTTCTATTTGTTAGGGTTTTATGATGAAAGGATATGACATGACACGCATCAAACGGGCGCTGCTAAGCGTCTCAGACAAAAATGGTCTCCTGGACTTTGCCCGTGGCCTGAGCGACTTGGGCATTGAGCTTGTTTCCACCGGCGGAACCGCGAAAAGTCTTTTAGAGGCTGGCCTGCCGGTCTTAAACGTCTCCGACATCACGCACTTCCCGGAAATGCTGGATGGCCGCGTCAAGACGCTGCACCCCGCCGTGCATGGTGCCCTGCTGGCGGACCGCTCCAAGCCGGAGCACATGAAAACAATCGCCGCGCATGGCATCACCCCGATTGACCTCGTTGTTGTCAACTTGTATCCTTTTGCGGAGACGATTGCAAGGCCGAGTGTCACTCGCGAAGAGGCCGTAGAAAACATTGACATTGGAGGTCCTTCTATGATCCGCTCGGCGGCCAAAAACCATGCCTCTGTCGCAGTTGTTGTGTCTCCGAGTGACTACTCCGCCGTTCTGAGCGAGCTTCAGCGCAGCGACGGCACGCTGTCCCAGGCAACACGTTCTCGGTTAGCCGCGCAGGCGTATGCCCATACAGCGGCGTATGACGCGACAATCACACACTATTTAACGGCCCAGGAGCCGGTGGAGACGGCTGACGATCAGGCAGGGCAGGGGTTCCCGGAGCTGCTGACGCTGTCGTTTACGAAAGTCCAGGACTTGCGCTACGGCGAAAATCCGCATCAAAAGGCAGCATTCTACCGGGAGCCGTCCGCACAAGGCGGTCTGGCGGCGGCAGAGAAGCTGCACGGCAAAGAGCTTTCCTTCAACAACATCTACGACTTGAACGCCGCTTATAATTTGGTGCTGGAGTTCTTCGACCAGAACACCCCGGCTGCTGCGATCATCAAGCACACCAACCCCTGCGGCGCGGCCATTGCGGGAACTCTTGCCGAAGCATTTCAGAAAGCACGCGAAGGCGATCCGATCTCCGCCTTCGGCGGTATCCTCGCTGTCAACAAAGTAATCGATGCTGCGACAGCGAATCTAATTACCGGCAAGAATACGTTCTTTGAGGCAATCATCGCGCCGGGCTATGATCCTGTAGCGTTTACGATCCTCACGACTAAAAAACAGTGGGGCCAGAACTTAATTTTGCTGCAAGCACCGGAGATGACTGCGCCGTCAGCGCAGGAGTATGACTACAAACGTGTCACCGGCGGCTTGCTGGTTCAGACTCAGGATACGGCTATGACAAAGGCTTCGGAAACTGAGACAGTCTCCGAGCGGCAGGCAACACCGGCAGAGATGTCTGACTTGATGCTGGCGTGGAAACTCGTTAAGCACGTCAAATCGAATGCCATTGTGTTGGTCAAAGATAAGCAGCTTGTCGGCGTCGGCGCCGGGCAGATGAACCGGGTCCAAAGCGTCCGCCTCGCGGTGGCTCAGGCCGGCGAAAAAGCCAAAGGCGCAGTGCTGGCGTCCGACGCCTTTTTCCCGTTCCCAGATGGTCCAGAGGCAGCGTTGCAGGCAGGCGTGACGGCAATCATTCAGCCAGGCGGCTCAAAGAAAGATGATGAATCCATTGCGATGGCCGATCAATATGGCGCGGCGATGGTTCTGACTGGAAAGCGTCACTTCCGGCATTAAGACAATAGCATTAAGACAATATACGCTAAAGAAGACACAAGCCCTGGGCGAAATGTGCGGGGCTTTTTGACGCTTCTTTGTTTACCTGGGCTGGTATAATTTTGACATGGCTGATGAACTCCTGACAGTGGCAGAAGCAGCGCAGCGGCTTGGGCTTACTATTCCGCGCCTGCGCCGCTGGCTGGCACGTCCCGAAAACGCTTCTTGCAGTTTTTCCATGTCGCGCCGGACGCAAACGGGAACAAGAACGGCAATTGTCATTCCTGTTTCTATCTTAGCCCAAATTGAGAGCAATATCCAACAGGAACGAAAACGAAAACGGGAAAAAACAGCAACGGTTCAGGTCAGTGAGCGCATTTTTCACTTGGAAGCCTTGCTTCAGGAAAAAGACGCACGGATCGCAGAACTCACAGAAGCCTTGAAACATGAACGGGAACGTAACGAAAAGTCATTCTGGTTCCGCTGGTTTGATCGTTCCAGATCGTAAGCGCATAAAGGTTCTTTATGACGACAGATAGGTGAAGGGGGAACGCTCAGTGAAAACATTTATGATGTTAGTTCTGGCTTGTGCAATGCTATTGCCCATAGCCGCAACGGCAGAGGCAGATCAAGGGACATCGCCGAGTGGCAGATACAACATTCTTGGACTTACTTTGGGAATGACGGCGCAACAGGCTGAAGCTCAGATTACGCAGCGCCTTCATGTCCGTATCGGCAGCGGCAACAACAGTTATGGCGTTTCACCAGAGCCAGGCGTTTACGTTCCAGGCAGACCTTTCGTGAGATTGATTATCGTTAAAGAACTTTGGCATAGTGGCTCGTAATCAAAGCGTGTTCGAGTCCCAGCAAACGCCGCACCATCCACTTCAGCAACGCACCCCAGTCACGCGATAACGCATAATATCCATTATCGGAACCAAATATATCGTCATAAAAGAAGCCATCAGCAATGTGTCCGCTGATGGCTTCTCTTACTTTCTCGGCTTCGGTTTTAAGCCTAACGATTCGCTCTTATGCCTGACGATTTGGCAGGCGCTGTAAATCCGCCTCCAATTGGCTCATGCGGCTTTGGCAGGACCGGAGAATGTCGTTGACGTCGGTTAAAGCCTGATGCGCGGCCTGCTGCCGCGATAGCCAAGCGGCGTAGCTGCCGGTGCCGATTGTCGCTGCCGCACAGGCAATGCTGATCCCTAGGAACACAAAAAAGGTTTTCTGGGCGCGGCTGGTTTCGTCCGCAAAAACAGCACTTTCGGGCCGGTACGGATAATACGCCGCCGGATCGTCCGCATCGTCCCGGCTGCTGTCGTTCTGCCCGCTGCTGTTGTTCTGCCCGCTGCTTGTCAAAAAGCTGCTAGAGCGTATACCGTTTCTCATCAACGATTCCATCTTCCATGGAGAAAATGCGTTTCACAAAGGCGATAAGTTCCATCGGATTGAATGGCTTGGTCAAGTAGCATTCCACCCCAGACTGCCAGCCGCGCAAGACATCGGCGTCCTGGGCGCGGGCGGTCAGCATTATCACGGGAATACTCTCGGTTTCAGGGTTTTTCTTGAGGATGTCTAAAACCTCAAAACCAGTCATTTCCGGCATCATCACATCCAGGACAATCAAATCCGGGCGGTCTTCTTGGACTTTTTCCAGACATTCCGCCCCATTGAAAGCCGTGATGACTTCGTATCCCTGCCGTTCTAAGTTGACTTGGATTAACCGCACAATATGCTTTTCATCGTCGCAGGTCAGTATTTTGCGTGCCATGCCAGGCTTCCCTCGCTCTCTTCTTATCCCAGTCCATTATTTATCCCAGTGCATTACTTGTCTCAGTGCATTATACCGCGAATTGTGCGTCAATAGCGCGAAAATGTTTCCGCGAACTCTTTCCGAAGCCGCCAAAGGAACACGGTGCGGTCTCCAAGAAGGGCAAGGCTCACGGACATCTGCTGCAAGACTGCCCGTTCCTCGCGGCGCTGTGCGCTTCCGACCAGCTTTTTGCCCGTATGGCTGTCAATCAAATCGCAGGAAGCCGCAAGATCAAAGCAGTTGACAATGTTTTTTTGATCTCGGATCGGGCAGCCCCCATAGCAGACATCTAGGCCGCTTGATGCAAGCGCGGACCGGAGCGGGTCCACAAGAAGCAAATGCGAGTCTGTGACGGAGCGGTGTTCCACTGGAAACCGGTCCAAGCGAACAGCGACGGAGACCGTCAAGTCATTACCATGCAAAACAGCCCGTCCGCCAGTCGGCCTGCGAACAATCGGCAGGCTTGGATAAAGCTGCCGGACCGCATCGTCGCTTTGGAGGCGTCCGATGCTGACCGCAGGCTGGTCCCAGGTATAGACCCGGACAGTAGGCGCTCCTGCGGCGTCTCCGGCAAGTGCGGCAAGCAGGGCCGCGTCGGCGGCCATGTTCTGACTTGGGTCTCCCGGCCCAGCTTCTTCCTGCCAGTTCCAGCGCATTTATTCCGCCGGACCAGTCCAGCAGAGGCACGGCTGCCGGGCGGCTGTCGCTTCGTCAAGCTTACGCACCGGCGTCGAATGCGGGGCGGATTTGACGATCTCCGGGTCTTCTTCAATATCGCGGGCAATCTGCTTCATGGCGTCAATGAACTGGTCCAGCGTTTCTTTGCTTTCGGTCTCGGTCGGCTCGATCATCAGCGCTTCCGGGACGATCAGCGGGAAGTAGATTGTCGGCGGGTGGTAGCCGAAGTCCATCAGGCGCTTGGCGATCTCAAGCGCACTGACGCCGTGCGCCTTCTTTTGCCGCTTGGCCGTAAACACACACTCGTGCATGCAGATTTCGCTGACGGCGACATCAAACGCGTCTTGAAGCTGAACTCGGATATAATTGGCGTTCAGAACAGCGTTTTCCGAGACCTGCGCCAGCCGCTCCCGACCATAATACATAATGTAAGCGTAGGAGCGCAGGATGCACAGGAACGAGCCGTAGTATCCGTGAATCTTGCCAATGGATTTTGGCCGGTCATGTTCCAAACGATAGCCTTCTTCGGTTCTGATCACCTGCGGGACCGGCAGATACGGCTCTAAAATCTTCTTGATGCCGACGGGGCCGGAGCCGGGTCCCCCACCCCCATGCGGCGACGAAAACGTCTTGTGCAGGTTAAAGTGCATGACGTCAAAGCCCATGTCGCCGGGCCGTGCGCGGCCCACAAGCGCGTTCATGTTCGCGCCGTCGCAGTAGATGAGGCCGCCGGTTTTGTGGATCAAATCGCAGATTTCGGCAATGTCGTCTTCAAACAAGCCGAGCGTGTTAGGGTTCGTCAGCATCAGACCAGCAACCCGGTCATTCAGCAGCGTCTTGAGATGCGCCAGATCAACGCGGCCCCTCTCATCCGATTTCACAGTGACAGTCTTATAGCCGCACCGGGCTGCCGATGCGGGGTTCGTGCCGTGGGCGGCTTCGGGAACAAGAATAGTATTCCGGTGGCCTTGTCCGTAGTCGTCATGGTAAGCTTTAATCAGCATCAGGCCCAGCAGCTCGCCATGAGCGCCGGCGGCAGGCTGAAGGCTGACCGTGTCCATGCCGCCAATCTCAGCGAGAATGCCCTGCATCGCGTACAGCAATTCCAAAGTTCCCTGCACGGCAGTATCAGGCAGCTCAGGATGGACGCGGGCAAATCCCGGTAGCCGGGCGATCTCCTCATTAAGCTTCGGGTTATATTTCATGGTACAGGAACCCAGTGGATAGAACCCGGAGTCAGTGGAATAATTGCGCTGGGACAAATGCGTGAAGTGCCGCACGACTTCGGGTTCCGACAGCTCCGGGAGCGGCAGCACTTCGCGCCGGGCAATGCCGGGAAGCAGCGTATCCAGCGTCTGAATGGGAACATCGCAGGCCGGCAGCTCGATCCCCAGGCGTCCGGGGCGGCTCAGCTCAAACAATAGCGGCTCAGGCGTTTCAGTCATAGTTCAATTGCTCATGCTTCCTAATGCTGTCACCAGCGCATCAATTTCTTCTTTGGTCCGCTGCTCGGTCACGCAGACCAGCATCGCGTCTCCCAGTTCCGGGTACAGCTCGCCGAGGGGCAGGCCGCCGATCATGCCCATTTCCAGCAGTTTCTCGTTGACTTGGGCTGGGGCCATTGGGGTTTTGACGACAAATTCCTTGAAGAACGGTCGGCCTTCAAACGCCAGCGCGTAGCCGGGCAGCTTGGCGATCTCAGCGGCGGCATAGTGCGATTTTTGGAGGCAAAGCTCGGCGGTCTGCGCGAGGCCCTTCCGGCCCAGAGTCGCCATGTACACGGTGGCGGCCAGAGCGAACAGCGCGACATTGGTGCAGATATTGGAAGTGGCACGCTCGCGCCGTATGTCCTGCTCGCGGGTCCGCAGGGTCATCACAAAGGCCCGCTTGCCGTCGCCGTCGGTGGTCTGCCCGACAATGCGGCCCGGCAGGCGGCGCATGAACTTGGTTTTGCAGGCGAAAAAGCCCAGCAGCGGCCCGCCGTAGCCCATCGGGCAGCCAAGAGACTGGCCTTCACCGACCACGATGTCGGCGTCATAGTCGCCGGGCGGCGTCAAGAGGCCAAGCGAAATGGGATCAACGCAGGCAATAAAAAGTGCGCCTTTGACATGGGCCGCTTCTCCTAAACGCTCCATGTCTTGCAGCGTGCCGAAAAAGCTGGGGTGCTGGACAATCACGGCAGCGGTTTCGTCTGAAACGGAATCCCCCAGCTCGCCCGTGTCTGCGGCCAAGTCATCTGCGACTAGGTCAATGATGATGCCGACGTGGCGCAGGTAGGTTTCCAGCACCTGCCGGTAGGACGGATGCACGGAGTTCAGCACCGTGACACGCTTGCGTCCCGTCAGCTCCGCCGCCATGATGGCCGCTTCCGCCAGCGCCGTCGCGCCGTCGTACATGGACGCATTGGCAACATCCATCGCAAGAAGCTGACACAGCAGAGTTTGAAATTCGAAAATGCTTTGCAGCATCCCCTGGCTGACTTCCGGCTGGTACGGCGTGTAAGACGTGTAAAACTCGGAGCGGCCTGTGATGGCGGCAACCGTTGGCGGCACATAATGGTCGTAAATGCCCGCGCCCAGAAAGCACGGATACGCTTCGGCATGAACATTCTTTGCCGCCAGCTTGTTCAAGTGCTTTGCCAGCGTGATCTGGTCCATCCGGGAGGGAATTTGAAGCTCTTGATTATGTTGAAGATGTTTCGGGATCGGCGCGAACAGATCGTCAAGCGAGGCAACGCCAATTGCGGACAGCATTTCCGCCCGGTCGGCGTCTGTATTCGGAATATAGGACATACAAACTTTTCCTGAACTAAACAAGCTTGAACGGATCAAAGCAAGGCTTCATAATCAGTGCTGTCAAGCAGCAAATCGGCATCGGCGGGCTGGCTCATCTTAATTTTGAGCATCCAGCCGTTGCCGTAAGGCGCATCGTTAACTTTCTCCGGCGCATCGGTCAGCGTGTCATTGACTCCGGTGACTTCGCCGCTGATCGGGGCGTACAGGTCCGAGACAGCCTTGATGCTTTCAATCTCGCCGAACTTTTCGCCGCGCTGCACCATGCGCCCTACTTCCGGCAGCAATACCAATGCTACGTCGCCGAGTTCTTCCTGCGCGTGCTGGCTGATGCCGACTGTCGCAGTGTCGCCTTCAATGCGTACCCACTCGTGAGTTTTCGCGTACTTCAAATCTGTCGGCTCAGGCATGGCTCTCCTCTGTTTCTCGTGTGCCGAGGCTGTGGAAAACCCCGGCAGGAAGGCGTCCTTCGGACAGAAGACCAATCTTTTCTGCTCTTTGTCTGAAAAACACTTTTTTGCCGGGGTTTTCCACAACCTCGGCATTGTTTAAACGCCGTTTCGGTAAAACGGCAGTTTTGTAATGGTTGCGGGAGCCTTGCGGCCTCGAATGTCTACAAAAACGGACGCACCGACAATCGCCGCCTTCTGCGCGATTCGCGCCATTGCGATTCCTGCTTTGAGCGTCGGCGACCAGGTGCCGCTCGTCGTTTCGCCGACTTCTCCGTCCTCGGCATCCATGACTTTGTAATGCTCGCGGGGGATAGCCCGCCCGTCCATTTGCAGCCCGACAAGCTGTTGCACCGGCTGTTTCTGTTGAAGTGCGTCCCGCCCGATAAAGTTGCCCTTCCTCATCTTGACGGCCCAGCCGACGCCTGACTCCAAGGGGCCGGTTTCGGCGTCTAATTCATGCCCATAAAGCGAGTAGGCGGCTTCCAGACGCAGCACATCGCGTGCGCCGAGGCCGGCGGGCGCCGCACCCGCCGTGACAAGCGCGTCCCAAAGCACAGGTGCGTCTTCCCAATCGCAGAGTATTTCGAATCCGTCTTCGCCCGTGTACCCAGTACGCGACAAAATGAGCGGCATTCCGTACTCATGTATGCCCACAAAATTGAAGCGCTTGACGCCTTCCAACTTGTAGTCAGTCTCATAACCACCGTTTTGCCCCGGCTTATTCATTGTTTCGGCAACGAGTTTCACAGCATCCGGCCCCTGCACTGCGATCAGTGCGTAGCGGTCGCTGACATCTTCCAGGCTCACATCCATTTTGCCTTGCGCCTGCGCCTGAAGCCAAGCCCAATCTTTGTCTTTGCACCCCGCGTTCAGGACAATCAAATAGTCGTTTTCGGCACGGCAGTAAACAATGATGTCGTCAACAATGCCGCCGGATTCGTTCAGCAGCAGCGAGTATTGGGCTTTGCCGGGAACAAGTTTAGACACGTCGTTTGTCGTCACGGACTGCACGAATTCGAACGCACCTTCGCCTTCCACGGTCACTTCGCCCATGTGGGACACATCAAAAAGCCCGGCTGACGTGCGCGTGGCGGCGACTTCGGCGACGGTTCCGGCATAGGAGACGGGCATTTCCCAGCCCGCGAAGGGAACCAGGATTGCGCCGGCGGCGAGATGGGTTTCATAGAGTGAAGTTCGTTTCATAAACTTAGCTGCGCGAGGTGCGAGGGAGTGAACTCCACTCGCTGAATGGCATCCTTCGGATGACAAGAAAGCCAAGCGTATACGGCTTGTCCTTTGTCTGAAGATTTTCATCCGAAGGATGCCATTCAGCGAGTGGAGTTCACTCCCTCGCAATTCTCTTCTCTTTGCTACTCCCCTAAATATGCTTTCTTGACAGCGTCGTTTGCCAGCAAGGCTTTTGCCTCATCCGCCATCACAATGCTGCCGGTTTCCAAAACATACCCCCGGTGGGCAACGCCGAGCGCCATGTGGGCATTCTGCTCTACCAGCAGCACCGTGGTTCCCTGCGCGTTGATGTCTTGAATAATCTGAAAGATGTCGCGGACTAAAAACGGAGCCAAACCAAGCGACGGCTCATCCAAGAGCAGCAATTTTGGGCGGGCCATTAAAGCGCGGCCCATCGCCAGCATCTGCTGCTCGCCGCCGGACAGCGTCCCGGCGTTTTGGCCGATGCGCTCCCCAAGGCGCGGGAACAGCGACAAAGCTCGATCAAAATCCTGCCTGATGCCAGCGCGGTCAGAGCGGGTGTACGCGCCCAGCTCTAAGTTCTCGCGAACGGTCATGTTGGCAAAGACCCGGCGGCCTTCCGGTGAGTGGCCGATGCCGAGTTTGACGATTTTGTCGGCGGGCGAGAGCGTGATGTCCTTGCCTTCCATGAGAATGCGCCCGGCATTTGCGGGAACCAGGCCGGAGATGGCCCGCAGCGTCGTGCTTTTTCCCGCCCCATTTGCGCCGATGAGCGTCACGATCTCGCCGGCATTGATTTGAAGGGACACGCTTTGAAGGGCGCGGATCGCCCCGTAAGACACCTGGACATTTTCTAAGGTCAGCATCAGGACACGCCCTGCGCGGCGTCTGCTTCGCCGAGGTACGCTTCAATCACTTTTGGGTTGGCGCGAATCTCGGCAGGCGTTCCTCGCGCGATAATCTGGCCGTAGTCTAAAACCAGAATGCGGCGGCAGATGCCCATGACGACTTTCATGTCATGCTCAATCAGCAAAATGGTGAGGCCGAAATCATCGCGCAGGCTCTCAATCTGGCGCATCAGATCGTTCTTTTCCTGCGGGTTCATTCCGGCGGCGGGTTCATCCAAAAGCAGCAGCTTAGGTTTCGTTGCAAGCGCCCGCGCGATTTCCAGCCGCCGCTGCTCGCCGTAGGCGAGGTTGCGGGCAAACTCATTTTCGTACTTTAAGAGGCCGAAGCGGTTCAAGAGAGCGCGGGCTTCGTCCAGCGTCGTGGTCTCAGCGGATGCAAATTGTTTGCCGCGCCAAACAGCCTGCCACAGCGAAGGCCGGTAGTGCAGATGCGCGGCGGTGCGGACATTGTCCAGAACCGTCAGCGTCGGAAACAGCCGGATGTTTTGGAACGTCCGGGACAGCCCGGCGGCGGCAATCTGATAGGGTTTCAGACCGGCCACTGAGGTGCCGTCAAACGCGATTGTGCCGGAAGTCGGCGCGTAAACGCCGGTCAGCAGGTTGAACGCCGTTGTTTTACCCGCCCCATTCGGGCCAATCAGGCCGACCAGCTCGCCTGTTTCTAAAGACAGTGTGAAGCCGTTGACAGCCGTGAGGCCGCCGAATTGTTTGGTACAGTTCTGGATGTCCAGCAAGGGCATGGACATATCATACCCGAAAATGCCGCCGAGGACAAGACCTGTTCAGCTTCTACGCCTTGACAAATGCGGGAAAGCGCCGTTATAATGGGAAATCTCTTGAAAGCAGTCCTTGATTCAAAGCAGTGTTTATGGAAGTGAGTGCGGAAGAGAGCGTTCTCTCCTGGTCGGTACATTTAATCAGGCGACAGCCAAAGCATCCCGCCCATCTTGGGCTGGTCCTGCTCGCGGTGTTCGCGGCTGGATTGTGGGTGTTCCATTCGCTTTGGCTGAGCCTTGCACCGTTGCTGGCGCTTCTTTTTTCAATGTCCGAGTATGTGTTCCCAGTTCGCTACACACTGACGGCGCAGTCGGCGTCTGCGCGTCATGGCCTAACGTCGCTTGAAATCCGCTGGGCGGATGTGCGCCATGCGTATCTGACGGACGACGGCATCAAGCTTAGCCCGCTGCAAGCAAAGAACTCGCGGTTTGAGCCGCTGCGCGGCGTCTTTCTGCGCTTTAATGACGACAACCGCGACATTGTCATTGCCGCCGTTCGCCGCTTCCGGCAGGAGACGCCTTCCCATGTCTAACCTGCCCGGCCTGCTGGGTTTTGATTGGGACGCGCCGGTTTCAGACGAAGACCGGGACCAGCTTTTCGCCAAGATTGCCGACACCATCCATAAGTGGCGTCTGGAAGTTCCCGCAACGCTGTTTCTGGAGTCAAGCGCCCCGCTCAGCCATATTGCCGGGCAGGGGCTTGTTGCTTTCTCGCCGTTTGTCGCTCCCTGGCTGCCGAACGGCATTCAGGGGGTCCAGCGCTTGCAAAAGATTTTAGAGCAGCCCCAAAACGTGCGGCTTCTGATTGACCGGATTTGTGAAACAGCCGCCGCCGAGAAAACCCAGCAAGAAAACCCAGTTTTGGAGAAAGAGCCGTGAATGCAGCACGCAAGCGATAACTGGTTTGTCAGCATCTTGGTGGTGGTGCTGGCGAGTATCATTATTTACAAAGTTCTTACGTCGCAGACCGGCACCCTGCCGACTATTCGCCGCATCCCCGGCCTCAATGCCATCGATGAAGCGGTAGGCCGCGCCACGGAGATGGGCCGTCCGGTGCTGATGATCCCCGGTCCGTCGGGCCTCGCCGTGGAAAACTTGCAGGCGCTGTCTATCTTCGGCTACATTGCGCGAGCCGTCGCCCGGTTCGGCAACCGGACTATCCTGCCGACGGCTGACCCGGTGTTCAACGGCGTGGCTCAGGAGACGATCCGCGACGCCTACGCCGACATGGGCCGTCCGGAGCTGTTTGATGACGGCGACGTGCGCTATCTGACCGGCCAGCAGTTTGCCTATGCGTCCGGCGTGGCCGGCATCCTCAACCGCGAAAGGCCGGCGGCTTCGTTTTTGTTCGGCTTGTTCTTCGCGGAATCGCTCATTTTTGCGGAAACCGGCCAGCAGATCGGCGCGGTGCAGGTGGCGGGAACCACAGAAACGAACCAAATTCCATTTTTGATCACCGCCTGCGATTATGTTATTATCGGCGATGAGTTTTATGCCGCCTCGGCGTATCTTTCCGGAAACCGGACCTTGCTCGGCAGCATTGTCGGCCAGGACTACTGCAAGGTAATCTTGCTGGCTGTCGTTTTTTTAGGAGCGGCCGCTGCGACCTGGGGCGCAGCCTATCTTTTACACCATCACGCGGTTCCTCACTGGCTGGACATTGCCACGCATCTGCTGAAATCTTGAGTTCATTTTTCGAGGAGCCGATTTGCTTTCTGTCCTGCATCACTTTTTTGCGCCGCTGCCCGGACACGGCCCGCTATATTACGGCAAGCTGGCGGGCGGCTTTCTGTTTCTCCTCGGCGTGCTGGCGGGGCTTCAATTTGCGCCCCGGCGCTCCCGGCGCGGCATCATTGCGTTCTTCACGTTTTTGGGCGGCCTGTACTACGTCGCTGAGTTTTTCTGGCCTGCCCGGCACGGCAGCAACCCGCTGACACCGTACCAAGACAGCGTCGCCAACATCTCCACAGTTGTTGGGGCATTTGCAATCGGCGTCGGGGTCATCTCGCTTTTGCAGCTTCACACGCGGGCGGTGGCCCGCCAGCGGCCCGGCTGGGGCAACAGCGTTGTGCTGATTGTCATGTTTCTTCTTATGCTGGTGTTTGGCCTGCTGAACGACTACGCGCCGCACCTGCACGTCTTCGGCTCCGGCGTGACTTCCACCGATGTCTTCAATTTTCTCTTTCAGGGCGGCTTGACGAACTTAGGCGCAGCCACATTTTCCATGATTGCGTTTTATATCGCGTCTGCGGCCTACCGCGCCTTCCGAATCCGGTCGCTGGAAGCGACGCTGCTGATGACGGCGGCGCTGATTGTTATGCTTGGGGCTGTTTTCTTCGGGACAGTGCTGACAAGCTGGATTCCGACAACGTCTGGGGTAGATGCGCTCGGCAGGCCCATAGAAAATCCCTGGGCAAACTTCCGCATTGAAAATATCGCCCAGTGGCTGCTCATGCAGGTCAACGGCGCGGCCCAGCGCGGCATTTTGTTCGGCCTCACGGTGGGCCTGCTCGCCACCTCTCTGCGCCTCTGGCTGAGCCTGGAGCGCAGCGCCTACTTTGACCAGGAACTTTAAGCGACTATGGACCCGAAATTCTGGCAGCAGCTACAAACCATTGACCGGCGGTGGATTTACGCCATCTTGGTCATGTTCATTTTGGTTCCCTTGTTTGACCGCAAGTTCAACTTGCCGATTATTCCCTCCAAGCAGTCCCAGGACTTCTACGATACGATTGCCCAGGTTCCTTCCGGCGGCATGGTCTTAGTGGACGGTCAGTGGTCGCCCGGCACGCGGGGGGAAAACCAGTGGCAGACGCAGGCCATTCTGCTGCACATTATGAAGCGCCACTTGCGGTTTGCAATTTTGTCGTTTGATCCGCAAAACAACACGCTGGTCCAGAACATGGTCGATAGCCTTGCCCCCAAGTACGGCTATGTCGAAACGCGGGATTATGTCAATTTTGGCTACAAGCCCGCTTCTGTTTTTTCGCAGACGGTACAGGCAATGGCGACCAACATCCCTGGCACTCTCAAAAAAGACCGGCATGGAACGGCGCTGGCAGGAATGGCGGCAATGAAGGGGATTAACAGCATTCAGGACATGGGCGCGGTGGTGGAAGTGACGCCGGCGGCCACCGCTGAAACCTGGCTGGGGCTGGGCGGGCTGCGGCAGGGGCCGAAGCCGGTGCCGTTTCTGCTGGCAACAACGGCTGTGGGTGCTCCGACGTATTATCCGTATCTGGATTCCGGGCAGATTGCCGGAATGCTTACGGGCGTTAAAGGGGCCGGGGACTATGAATACCTGCTTGGCACGTCTACGTTCGGGACTCGTGCCACGGGAGCCTTGTCGCTGGTTTATGCGCTCATTATCGGGCTGATCGCCCTCGGCAACATTGGGTACTTTGCAGGCCGGGCTGCGGAGCGGAGGGCCGCCCGATGACTCCACAGTCCGACTACCTGCGCCACATTTTTAATCCTACCCTGCTGTTCGGGGCGCTCGGCACGGTCGCGATTTTATCGCTGGTGTTCAAAGAAAACAAGTTTTACCGCTTGTTTGAGCATATCTTTTTGGGCCTTGCGCTCGGCTACGATGTTTACATCACGATCAGCCAGATTCTCGTGCCGCAGTTTTGGGACCCGATGGTGCATGACGGCCAGTGGCCTTTAATTATGACCGTGCCGCTCGGCCTCATGTTTTACGGCATCTACACGCAGCGCTTCGCCTGGATGAGCCGTCTGATCTTCGGCGTCTTTTTCGGCCTGACCGCCGGAACCATTTTTCGGGACTTTTCGCAGCGGTTCATGCCGCAGGTCACAAAAAGCTTCAAGCCGCTGGTGCCGCCGCCGGCTGTTCCCGGCGAAAACCATGTTCTGCTGCACCAGATTTCGTTTGTGGTGAACAATGCCCTGTTCCTAATTATCCTGGTGTCGGTTTTGTTCTACTTCTTTTTTGCGTTTGAACAGCAAAACCGGGCCGTTCGCGGGACGGCCCGGTTTGGACGCTGGATATTGATGTTTTCGTTTGGCGCGATCTTCGGCTCAACCATTATGACCCGAATGGCGCTCTTGATTGACCGCATGTATTACTTGTTCCATGACTGGCTGCGGATCGCAGGCTAAACAAAAGTCAGCGCACTCTAAATGCTGAGATGGTCAGGCGGTGACGGCATTTGGGACTGTGAACGGGCCTGACGCTGGGCGGCACGCAGGTTGCGCTGATCCAAAAACCGCTGCCAGCAGGCGGCAAGCGTCCCGCACAGCTTCTGCGGAAAAGACGCCGGACGCGCGGCTCCGAAGTCACCGAGGGGAGAAGTGCGGCGGGCCGTCACATGTTCCAGCCGGACTTCTTCATACTGCGTTTCCAGGCGCCGCCAGGCCAGCGCAATGGTTTGAGCATCGCCGCTAAATCCGCCATGCCAGCGGCAGGTCCAGCATTCTTTGTTGTGTTTGAAATTCAGTGTTCCGCAAAGCTCGCACAGCTTAACGTCCGTCTGGCTCACCTTGATCGGCAGTTTTCGTTCCACCGGCATCTGTAAAATCCTTTTCTTTCCACAGGCGCTCATCTGCGAACACGCTGGTGCTGTGTTTTTACCCGTTTCCGCTCAAAACCCTCGCCGCGCGGCGAGGATTTTTCCAAACCGGCTTGGCCTTATTATTGCCAAGTGCCGCCGGTTTCTCTAGTCGTTTTGCGGGTTTCCGGCGTGTCTGCCTTGACTTTTCTGCAAACCAAGATGTATACTACTTGCTGCGTCTGTTTAATCGACCGCTTTTGTTCACTTTGACAGACAACCCCAAGCCGAGCTAACCTATGTTTGAGAGTCTCGCCGACAAATTACAAGATGTTTTCAAAAGGCTCCGCGCAAAAGGCCCGCTCTCGGAAGCGGACGTGGCCGAGGCCATGCGCGAGGTGCGCCTCGGCCTGCTGGAAGCCGACGTTAATTTCAAGGTTGTCAAAGATTTCACGGCCCGCGTGCGCGAGCGTGCGGTCGGAGTCGAAGTTATGGAAGGCCTGCACCCGGCACAGCAGGTCATCAAAATTGTTGACGAGGAGCTGACCGGCCTTCTCGGCGGCGAGCAGGCGCCGCTGTTGTTTTCGCCGAAGCCGCCGACGATTATCATGCTCTGCGGCTTGCAGGGGGCGGGCAAAACGACCCATGCCGGTAAGCTGGCCCGGCTTTTAAAGAAGCAGGGCCGAAAGCCGCTGCTGGTCGCCGCCGACATCTATCGCCCCGCCGCCATCAAGCAGCTTCAGGTGGTCGGCGAGCAGGTCGGAACGCCGGTGTTTACGCTGGACGGAGCAAAGCCTGAACTCATCGCCCGCGAAGGCGTCGCCGAGGCCACGCGCAAAGGGTACGACGTTGTCATCTTAGACACCGCAGGCCGCCTTCAAATTGACGACGCCTTGATGGAGGAGCTGGAACGGGTCAAAGCCGCCACCTCGCCGACTGAAATTTTATTGGTCGTAGACGCAATGACCGGCCAGGAAGCTGTGAACGTCGCGCAGGGCTTCAACGAGCGGCTGAGCGTCACCGGCTTCCTGTTGACGAAGCTGGACGGCGATACGCGCGGCGGCGCGGCTCTGTCCATCAAAGGCGTCACCGGCCTGCCGATCAAGTTTGTCGGCGTCGGCGAGAAAATGGATGCTTTAGAAGTTTTCTACCCGGACCGCATGGCCTCCCGCATTCTCGGCATGGGCGACGTTTTGACGCTGATTGAGCGGGCCGAAGAAGCGATTGACCAGAAAAAAGCGGCGGAATTAGAGAAAAAGTTCCGCGCCAACAAGTTTGACTTTGAAGATTATCTTGATCAAATGCGGCAGATGCGAAAGCTTGGGCCGCTCGACCAAATCCTTAAGCTCATTCCCGGCCTCGGCGGGTCCGATGCTCTTAAGAACATGCCGCAAATTGACGAAAGCCATATTGCCCAAATTGAAGGCATCATTTTGTCTATGACGCCGGGTGAGCGGCGCGAGCCGGGCATCATCAACGGCAGCCGCCGACGGCGCATTGCGCTCGGCAGCGGGCGCAGTGTTCAGGAAGTCAACCGCCTGCTGACCCAGCTTGAGCAGATGAAGAAAATGATGCGCGGCCTGACCAGCATGGAAGGCGGCGGAATGCCTTCGCTGGCCGGCATGGGCGGGCGCCACAGCGGCAGCAGCAAAAACAGCGCCAAAAAGAACAAGCGCAAGCCGCCGCCAAACTTCAAGCTGCCGTTTGGCCGCAACTAGCTGCCAAGACTGCCGATCAACAAAATTTTTACTGAAAACTACCACTGAAGAAAAGAGTATCTTGAATGTCCGTCAAAATCCGACTTCGCCGCATGGGAGCGAAAAAGCGCCCGTTCTACCGTATGGTGGTTGCCGACAGCCGCCGTGCCCGTGATGGGCGGTTCATTGAAACCCTGGGCTACTACAATCCCTGCGTTGAGCCGGCGGAGCTGAAAATTGACGGCGACCGGGCGGTTTACTGGCTCGGCTGCGGCGCACAGCCGTCCGACACCGCTCAGGCGCTCCTGAAGAAGCAGGGCGTTTATGAACAGATGGCGGCAGGCAAAGCCCCTGCTGCCCCGGCGGAAGCCGACGCGCCTGCGTCTTAAGCCAGCCCCAAACACCTTAACAAACCAAGTAAGAAACAAACCAAGTAAGACCCCTGACGGCGGTGAGCATCGGTGCCACAGCGCCGTCAGGACAAGTAGTAGGAGTTGCAGTACGTTGAAACCCATGATTGAGTACCTCGTCAAGGAATTAGTGGATGAACCCGAACATGTCACAGTAACGGAAATACCGGGGGAAGAGTCGACCACCTATGAAGTCCATGTCGCGCCGAGCGACTTGGGAAAAGTCATCGGCAAGCAGGGACGCATCGCAAACGCTCTGCGGACAGTCACGAAAGCTGTTGCCATGAAAGCGAAAAAGAAAGTGTATGTCGAGATTGTCGCGTAAGCGCTCTTCTCCCAGGCGTTTGCTGCCATGACGGAACTTGCGGACACAGACGAATACTCGGTACTTGCGGCGGAGGTTGCCGGAGCGCATGGCGTCAGCGGCAGCCTCCGCCTTCGCCTTGTTGGGGCTTCCGCTCAGGAAGCGACTTCCGACGCTGCCGTGCGCTCGCTCCAAATCGGGCGCATCGTGCGCCTCTTGCGGGCAAGCGACGGCTTCCAAACGGATTTGACGCTTATCGGGATGCGCCGTCAGCCGAAAGGCTTCTGGATTGCCCGGTTCAAAGACGTCACGGACCGGAACGGCGCAGAAATGCTGCTGGGCTGCTCGGTTCTCATCAAAGAAAACGAGCGTGCGCCGCTGCCGGAAGGCGAGTACTATGTGGACCAGCTTATAGGGCTGGACGTTGTCGCAGACACCGGCCGGTCATTCGGCAAGCTGTCCGATGTGCTGTCGTCGCCCGCGCATGACGTATATGTCACCGACGGCGGGGCGATGATCCCCGTGGCCGGCGACTACATCATTGACATTGACTTGGAAGCGCGAAAAATCGTTGTCCGCGATGTGCCGGGCTTAATTGACGATCCGGCCGTAAAGTCCGACGCGGCCTAGCTGCTATGCGAATAGATGTGATTTCTATCTTCCCGGAGATGATCGAGTCCGTGCTGGGCTTCAGCATTCTGAAACGCGCCCGCGAGGCCGGGCTGGTCGAGATATACGTTCATAATCTGCGTGATTACGCCCCCGGCGTTCATCGCAGCACGGATGAAACGCCTTACGGCGGCGGCGCGGGAATGGTGATGCGTCCCGGCCCGCTGTTTGACGCCGTGGAGAGCCTGCCGTTCGCAGAAGCGGCACGGGTCGCGCTGCTGACGCCGCAGGGGCAGACTTTCAACCAAGCAAAAGCGCAGGAGCTAGCCCTCTGCCCGCATTTGGTTCTTCTGTGCGGCCATTATGAAGGCTTTGACGAGCGTGTCCGGCAGCATCTGGCAACCGAGGAGATTTCCGTCGGCGACTACGTTTTGACCGGCGGCGAGCTGCCGGCTCTCATTATCATTGATGCCGTGACGCGGCTTCAACGCGGCGCTCTTGGAAGTGCAGAGTCCGCCGAAGATGATACATTTTCGGAAGGGCTGCTGGAATACCCACATTATACGCGCCCGCCCGACTTTCGAGGCTGGCGCGTTCCCGATGTTCTGCTCTCCGGCCACCATGCCGAGATCGCTAAGTGGCGACGCAAGGAGCAGTTCCGCCGCACGCAAGCGCGTCGGCCCGACCTCTGGGCGGAATTTGTCCCGTCTAAGTCCGACCAAAAGCTGCTCGAAAAACTCAACGAAGAGCGGCTTGGAGAACAGGAAAACACGAATGCATCCACTGATTCAGGAAATTGAAAAAGCCCAGCGCAAAGAGGGCGTCCCAGACTTCGGGCCGGGCGACACGGTGCGCGTCCATGTCAAAGTCGTTGAAGGCGGCAAAGAGCGCATCCAGATTTTTGAGGGGACCGTCATCTTCCGCAAGGCAGGCTTATCCCGGTCGGCCTTTATGGTCCGCAAGATTTCCAACGGCTACGGCGTCGAGCGCACGTTTTTGATCCATTCGCCCCGGATTGACAGAATTGAAGTCACCCGGCGCGGCCTGGTACGACGCGCGAAACTGTATTACCTCCGCAGCAAGGTCGGCAAAGCGGCCCGCGTTAAAGAAAAGCGGAACTTCTAAGCTTCTTGCCCGCGTAACCACAGTCGCCGGAATATTCCGGCGGCTTTATTTTTTGATCGCTTATCTTTTGGACAACTTCTATGCAGCCGACACTGACCGATACTCCCGCCGCGTCCCAGTGGACGGAAACCCTGGCGAACTTAAACATCCTCTGGATACTTGCCATTATCGCCGCCTTGTCGCTGATTCGTCTGGCGTTTGTTTATTCCAAATCCGACACGGCCCGATCCATTTCCGAGATTTTAGAGTCGGGCATGATCGCCGTTACATTGGTGTTTTTGATTATCCGGCCCTTCGTGCTGCAAGCGTTCTTTATCCCCTCCCCATCCATGGAGCCGACACTGCTTGGCAACAACGGCTCCGGCGACCGCATTCTGGTCAACAAGTTTGATTACCGTCTGCACGGGCCGCACCATGACGACGTTGTTGTGTTCCTTGCACCGCCGGCGGCGATGGAAGGCGACCCGGAATTTATCAAGCGGCTGATCGGCCTGCCCGGCGACCGGCTGGAAGTAGTTGCGGGCCGGCTTTCCATTAACGGCACTTTTCACAATCACGGCGATGTCCGGCAGAAGCTGGCGGAAGCCGGGGAATGCGGCCCGGATGCGTCGGCAAATCCGAATGACGACCTTCAAGCTTTCTGCCACATCAAGTTTGCCGGTGATGGCGTGGATGTCACCGACAACGCCCATCACACGCACCTTGTCACGAAAGAGCGCCTGGCGGAGATTTACACGGGCCAAAAAGACATTCCGGTTACGATTCGGCCCGGCTACACTCTTCGTAACGGCGAAAAGCTCGACGAGCCGTTCATCGCCGAAGACCCTGACTACGACATGAAGATTTACCACGGCGAGCCGCTGAAACACGAATACGGCCCGTACCAGGAAGATTACAAGTGGGACGGCAGCCCGATTACCGAGGCGGAGTATGCAAAAGAAGCCAAGCTTCCGACTGAGCCGCTTCCCGCTGCCGAATACATGATGATGGGCGACAACCGCAATGACAGCAACGACAGCACCAACTGGGGGCCGCTTGCCGCGCACCGGCTGGTCGGCCGGGCGCAGCTCATCTTCTGGCCGCCGTCCCGCCTCGGCATCATTCACTAGCTCCGGCACTCACTCTGGGGCCGCCAACAAGGAACTGTCTGCTAAGGAACTGTCTGCTAAGGAAAGGAACTGTCTGCTAAGGAACTGTTTGCTAAGGAACTGTTTGCTAAGGAACTGTTTGCTGATGCC
>CAXUBO010000002.1:40908-45042 GCA_964249345.1 uncultured Armatimonadales bacterium
TGCTAAGGAACTGTTTGCTAAGGAACTGTTTGCTAAGGAACTGTTTGCTGATGCCGTCCGCCGCTTTCCACTGGACAGATTTAGCTAATGCGAACATCTTTTGGATGCTCGGCGCGGTTGCTGCCGCGTCCCTGCTGCGCTTCGCTCTGCTTTTTGCAAAAACGCCTGCGGCTCGCGCCTGGGCTGACACGCTGGAAACCGGGCTGACTGTCGCGACCTTTTTCCTCTTGATCATCCGGCCCTTCGTGCTGCAAGCGTTCTTTGTTCCCTCTGCTTCAATGGAGCCGACGCTGCTCGGTAACAACGGCTCTGGCGATCATATTATGGTCAACAAGCTTGGTTTCCGGCTGCACCATCCCCACCGTGATGATGTGGTTGTGTTTCTTGCTCCGCCGGAAGCGACTGTGCCTGATGGGCTGCCTCCTGACACCGACTTCATCAAGCGCCTCGCTGGATTGCCGGGAGACCATCTTGAGGTCGTGGGGGGAATAGTCTTAGTTCACGGGCAGCCGCATAACCATGCAGATGTCCGGGAAGCGCTGGCCCGTGCCGGCGAGTTTGGGCCGGACGCACAAAGCGCCGGGTCTGTCAGCCAGGCGGATCACCATGTCAAGTTTGTCCCGAACGGCGTTCTTGCCGACGCGCATCTCGTCACGAAGCAGCGCCTTTCCGAGATTTTGACGGGAATGCCTCACGCCGATGTCGTCATCAAGCCAGGCTATGTGCTCTGTAACGGGCAAAAGCTGGATGAGCCGTTCCTCGGAGAAGACCCGGACTATGACATGAAGATTTACCAGGGTCAGCCGCTGAAGCGGACGCACGGGGAGCTGGACGATCCGGGCTTCCAATATGGCTATCAACGGCAAGACCAGCCGATTTCGCCCGCCGAGTTCCAAAAAGAATGGTCTGAGCCTGCGGGCGCCGTTCCCGCCGGACGCTACCTAATGATGGGCGACAACCGCAACGACAGCAGCGACGGCACCAACTGGGGAACTTTGGCCGCACGCCGCGTCGTGGGCCGGGCGCAGTTTGTGTTCTGGCCGCTTTCGCGCATCGGTGTCATTCATTAAGAACGATTTATTGAGTAGTGAGAACGATTTATTGAGTGCGGATTTCGGTTTTTGGCAGCATGAAAATGCCGCGAAATCGGCAGGGTTTGTCCGAGTGGCCGGCATTGACGAAGTCGGGCGCGGGCCGCTGGCCGGGCCGGTACTGGCCGCCTGCGTCATCCTGCCGGATGACTTTCGCTTGGACGGCATCAACGACTCCAAGAAGCTTTCCGAGCGGCAGCGGGAATGGGCCGAAGCGCGTATTTGCGCCGAAGCCGTTTCCATCGGCATCGGCAGCGTCGAGCCGGACGTAATTGACCGGATCAACATTCTTCAGGCTACGCATGAGGCAATGCGCCTGGCTTATTCCGGGATCACTCCCCTGCCCGACTTTGTTCTCATTGACGGCCTGCCTGTGCGCGATTTTCCCTGCATGAACCAGCAGGCGCTGGTGCAGGGCGACTCGCGCAGCGTCAGCATCGCCGCCGCGTCCATCGTTGCCAAAGTCGCACGGGACCGGCTGATGCAAGCCTTTGACTTGGTTTATCCCGAATACGGGTTCGCGGGCCACAAAGGCTACGGCTCGGCTCGGCATCTGGCAGCGCTGGCAAAGTTCGGCCCCTGCCCGCTTCATCGCCGCTCGTTTGCGCCGGTCGCCGCCTGCGCCCGGACTGTTCCCGTTCGCTTCAATCAGGATTAAGCCGCGTCCCAGGCACGCTGCAATACTTGGAGCGCTTCGGCAGCCTGTTCTCCCAAATTTTCCCAGTTCGCTTCAATGCTGATGCGCCCGGCATAGCCGATTTGCTTCAAGACGGACAGGTACGCAGCCAGGAAGTCATGGTCAGCGGGAACAGGGCTGCGCCGCCCGGCACCGGCGACATGAACGTGACGCAGCCAGTACGCGGCATTGCGCGTCTCGTCGTAGCTCTGGCCGTCATGGGCGACATGGTACAAGTCGCTCAGAACACCGACCGCCGGATGGCCGAGCTTGGCTGCCAGCGCGGCTGCTTCGGCAACGCTGTTGATGAAGTTGCACTCGGAGATGTTCAGCGGCTCAATGGCGACGACGACCCCGTGATGCTGCGCTGCTTCCCCGCACCGGCCCAAAAACTCCAAGACTTGCCGGTTTGCGTCCGCCTCCGGCCAGCCTTCGGGTCGTCGCCGTGCCACGCCGCTGCCGAACACGATAACCTCGCCGCCCAGCATTCTCACGCGCCGGAAGGCCGAGTCAAGGTAGCCTTCTTCCCTCTTGGGATCAGTGGCCGGCCCAACGACTTTCAGATCGCCCGGCAGAAAGACATTGAAAGCTTCGGGCTTCAGCGCAGACGATGCAAACTGTTCTTTCAGGAGCGGCATCACTTCCGTTTCCGGCTGTTCGGGCTGAAGCGCCCCGGTCACGGCAGGCTCCAAATAATCATAACCTGCAAGTGTCATGGCTTTTCTCTCGGCTGGAGGGGCGCAGATGCCAAATCGCATGGGTAGGTTTTCCTTCTGTCACTCATAAACTGTATTTAGTAGAGACTCTGCAAATTGTAGCATAGATATAGACGAAAAAGATTGGAAGCTGCTTGTCAAATAGCAACAACTATGCTATAATCCAAAAAAGTGAGATTGAGGCAGAATAAAACGCAATGCTGAGTGTGCGCCACAGCTTTCACGAGGAACTCGCGGCCCTGGAACAAGAGCTTTTACAAATGGGCGCCTTGACCGGAGAGATGCTTGGTCAGGCTGTGGAAGCGGTTCATCAAAATGATGTGGCGCTGGCGGAGGCCGTGCTTGCCAAAGATGACCTTGTGGACGAGATGGACCGCAAAATCGAAGCCCAGTGCATTCGCCTTCTGGCATTGCAGCAGCCGATGGCCCGTGACCTGCGCCAGATCGAAAGCGCCCTGAAAGTTATCACCGATTTAGAGCGCGTCGGCGATCATGCCGTGGACATTGCCAAAATTGCCCGCAAGCTGACTCAAGAATTTTATTTGAAGGCTCCATTGGTGGACATCGGTCCGCTGGCGCTGATGGCCCGGACCATGGTGCATCACAGCCTGCAAAGCCTGGTTCGGCACGACCTAACACTTGCGGTTCAGGTCTGTGAGGATGACGACCAGGCCGATGCCGCATTCAAAACCTTGCGCGAAGAGCTGCTGGAGCTGACTCAGGAGCAGCCGTCGCGCATCTTTCCAGCGTCGTACCTGCTGCTGGCTGTCGTGTACCTGGAGCGGATTGCCGACCATGCCACCAACATCGCCGAGCGAGTCTACTACATTGAGACCGGCGACCGCAAGCCGCTGGGCCGGCGCGGAGCGCGTGATGAAGTGCAGCAGCCATGAGCGAGATCACGGACAACCCCGAAATTGCGGACAACCCCGAAATTGCGGACAACCCCGAAATTGCGGACAACATCGCGCGGGTGCGCGAACGCATTGCAGACGCGGCGGCGCGGGCCGGGCGCAGCGCGGGCGACATCACGCTGGTGGCAGTCACAAAGAAAAAGCCGGCTGCCGCCGTCACTGAGGCCCTCGCGGCGGGCATCGCCGATGTCGGCGAGAATTATGTGCAGGAAGCAGCGGAAAAGCGGCAGCAAATTGCAGGAGGACGCTGGCACCTGCTGGGCCATCTGCAAAGCAATAAAGCGAGGCTGGCGGTTTCGTTGTTTGATCTTATCCAAAGCGTAGACAGTGTCAAATTGGCATCGGCTATCAGCAGGCAGGCCGAAGAAGAGCCGCAGGCGATTTTGCTGCAAGTGCATTTGGGCGACGAAGAAACTAAGACCGGCTTTGCGCCGGGGATGGTCCTGGATACGGCGTCTGAAATCGCCGCGCTTCCAAATCTGGCCCTGCGCGGCTTGATGGGGATTGCGCCGAACAACGCGGACCCGCGCCCTTACTTTCAAAAATTGAAGCGGCTGTTTGACGCGCTTCCGGCGGCAAACCGCCAGATACTCTCGATGGGCATGAGCGGCGACTTTGAAGCCGCAATTGAAGAAGGCGCAACTTTAGTGCGCGTCGGCACAGCAATTTTCGGAGGACGCTGATTTTCGGAGGACGCTGATTTTCGGAGGACGCTGATTTTCGGAGGACGCTGATTT
>CAXUBO010000002.1:45142-83373 GCA_964249345.1 uncultured Armatimonadales bacterium
ATTTTCGGAGGACGCTGATTTTCGGAGGACGCTGATTTTCGGAGGACGCTGATTTTTGATAACATCTTTTTCTTTTTGTTGACAGGAGGCGAGGCAATACGATGAACCAGGCAGAAGCAGAAGAATACGAAGACACTCCGCCGCGTGACGGCGGCGTCATTGGGCGCATTCTCAGCCACTTTCGCGGGCATGATGAGGACGCGGACTATCCCGAAGACACCCCCGTCGTGGAGCAGCCCCAGCCCGCTCCGGCCCCGACACGCGCCAGCGGCGGCTCGTACAGCCCGCTGCGGCGAGGAACCACACTGCGGATGGACCAAGCACGTCAGACCCATATCACGGTTCGCCGGGCCATTCAAACCTTTGACGACGCCCGCCGCGCCGCCGACGGCCTGAAAGATGGTCAGCAGCAGATTGTCAACTTAGAGCAAACGTCCAACGACATGAGCGAACGCATCATTGATTTTCTCAACGGCGCGACGTATGCGTTAGACGGCAGCGTGGAAAAAATCGGCGAACAAGTTTATCTCTTTACGCCCTCTTCGGTTATCATTGACATTGAAGATAAACCGGCGACCGGCGTTCGCGCAGCCATCTTCGACCGGGATTAAGACACTTTCTTTATTAAGATACTTTCTTTATTAAGACGCTTTCTTTATTAAGACACTTTCTTTATGCTGCGCGACAAAACACTGGCAATTCTCGGCACCGGCATGATGGGCGGGGCGCTGGCGCGGGGCTTAGTCCAGGCCGGCGCCATGCTCGGCTCCGGCCTGCGTTTGTTTGACACGCATGAAGCTAAAGCCATCGCGCTGGCAGCCACACTTGGTCCCGGCGCTCTCGCGGCAAACTCGGCGGCGGGTGCCATCGCAAATGCCGATCTCATTCTTGTTGCGGTTAAGCCGCCGATGGTCGCGGACGTGCTTGCCGAAATCGCGCCGGTTGTCGCCCCGCAGCAGCTTGTCATTTCCATTGCCGCCGGCATCCGCCTGGCGACCATGGAGGCGCTTCTACCTGCCGGCATTCCTGTTATCCGCACGATGCCGAACACGCCCTGCCTTGTCGGCTCCGGCGCGACAGCCCTGTGCCGGGGCGCGTCCGCCACTGAAGCGCACTTGACGCTGGCCCAGAACTTGTTCGCCTCGGTCGGTCTGTCCGTAGAAGTCCCGGAGCGGCTTCTCGACGCCGTGACCGGCCTGTCCGGCTCCGGCCCGGCGTATGTGTACTTAATGATTGAAGCCCTCGCTGACGGCGGTGTCAAGGAAGGTTTAACGCGCGATACTGCCCGCCTTCTCGCCGCGCAGACCGTCATGGGTGCCGCCCAGATGGTTCTTTCTTCTGACCAGCACCCCGCTCAGCTTAAAGACAACGTCACTACCCCCGGCGGCACAACTATCGCCGCGCTCCATGTCTTAGAACGCGCCGGCATCCGCACGGCTCTAATAGACGCCGTTCAAGCCGCCGCCGACCGCTCCCGCGAGCTTTCCTAAAGATTTTTTCCTTTTTGTTCAAATAATCGGGAACGCCAAGACTAAAATTCGCGTTTGCGTGGTATAACATGACCAGAATAACATTCTAGTCATTCGTTCAGCACGTCAGGAACTACGAAAATGACACGGCACGGGGATGTGCGGCAAAAAATACTGGACGCTGCCGAGCAGCGGCTCTGGCACTACGGCTTCAAGAAGACGACGATTGACGAAATCGCGTCGGATGCCGGCGTCGGTAAAGGCACGGTCTACCTTTACTTTGACGGCAAAGAAGAAATAGGACTGGCGATTGTTTCGGCCTACAAAAAGCGTGGATTGCAGCAGATTGAAGCCATTGCAGGAGACCCGCAGAAGTCCCCAATCCAAAAGCTGACGGAGATGCTACAGTATCCTGTCCTGGATGTTTACCAAAGCTGCCGTCAATCGCCGGCCATGCAGGAAATGATTGTTGCCATCAAGCCGCATATCCGCAAGCACATTCAGCCGCTCGCCGAGCGGGAGCATGAGATACTGGCTGAAGTTCTGGAGGAAGGCAACCGCCTCGGCGTTTTTGACGTACCGGATACGCTTGGCGCGGCGCGTACTTTGAAGACAATGACGACCGGCTTGCTGCCGCCCTATCCTTGCGTTTTTGGATCGGAAGAAATTGCCGCAGAAATCGCCGACATGGTCGCTTTAACGATACGAGGACTCCGCAAAATATGACACGAACCTGGACGAAATACGCTGCCACTGTCGGCACGATGACCGCAAGCGTGATGCTGGCGGCGGCCCATCCCGCCTTTGCTTCTGATGCTCTCACGCCTGGTTACATCTGGATCGGACAAGCCGCCGGAGGCACAGGCAACGGCAACGGTGCAGCAGGCAACGGAAACGGCGCAGGCGGAGCCGCAAACGGCGCAGGCGGCGGCGTCGGTGCGGGAGGCAACGGCGCAGGCGGTGGCGTCGGCGCGGCCAACGGCAATGCGAATGGGGCCAATGCAGGCGTCGGGGCCGGAAACGGCGGCGTCGGCGGCGCAAACAACGGCGTTGGGGCCGGAGCAAACGGCGTCGGAACCGGAGCGAACGGCAACGGGGCCAATGGCACAGGAACCAATGGGACTTCGACAAACAACGGCACAAGCAACAGCAACGGCACAAGTAACGGCAACGGAACCAATGGAAACGGGACAACCGGGGTTGGCAGCAGCGGGTCAAACGGCAACGGCGGGGTCGGCTCTTCGCAAAGCGCCGCCGGCAACTCCGGCAACCAGGGTAGCCTGCCGCTTCCCGGAGCCAGCACAGCGCCGCAAACTTTCAATCTTGCCCAGACGATCCAAGCCGGACTTCGCAGCAGCGCCGATGTTGACGTAGCCACCCGCAACGTCGAAATTGACCGCAAGCGGGCCGATGAAGCCGCCGCCGCCGCACGGCCCAACGTCAACGCCAGCGGGCAGGCAACGCGCTTTGACCAGAAAACGCAGGTTGCTCTTGGCATGGGGCCGCCACTCATCGTCACCGGAACGCACGACGAAATCCTTCAGCTTGACGTTACGGACCGCTTGGACCTGACCGGGCAAATCCGGGCCGCGACCGACCAGTACCGTCTCCAAAGCCTGGCCGACACGTTTATTTTAGGATCGGTCCGCAATGCCCGCATCCTGCGGGCGCAGACCATTTACTTTAACACGCTCCGCGCCCAGCATCAAGTGGATGTTTCCAATGCCGCGCTTGCAAACGCCCAGCGGCAGCTTACCGATGCCACGAACTTGAACAACGCCGGCGTGGGGCAGCGCATTGATGTCCTTCGCGCTCAAACTCAGGTGGATACCGCCGAGCAGGATTTAGCCACGTCTGAGAACAACTATGGCGTTGCTTTAACCAGTTTTAACGACCTTGTCGGACGTCCGCTGAATGCTCCGGTGACGTTGCAGGATGCAGCCGGCGTCGTCATCGCCCTGCCGGTGACGGACTTTAGCCAGGTTGGTGCGCCCGACGCAAAAGCCGCACCGCCGCTGCCGAATGCCCCCCAGGAGGTCGCGGCCATCAACATTGACAATGCGCTTCGGTATGCCAACCAGGCGCGGCCGGAGATTTTGCAGGCGCAGGTCAATGTGCGAGTCGCACAGACCGGCATCAAGCTGGCGCGGGCCGGACTAGAGCCGACGTTTAGTTTAACCGCCGCCGGGGATTATTACCCTGACACGAACTTTCAATTTATTCGCAAGCGCACCGCCCAGATTACGGCGAACTTGAACATTCCCTTGTACGACGGCGGCGCGACCAGAGACCGTGTGCAGGAAGCGCATCTCAGCACAGACAACGCTCAGACCAGTTTAGCATCCACGCGCTCTGATGTCGCGCTGGATGTCCGGCAGTCCTATTTGAACCTAGTCACGGCAGCCCAGCAGATCGGCGCGGCGAATGCCGCCTTGCAGTCGGCGATTGCCGCGCGGCAGCTCGCTGAGATTCGGTACCAGGGCCAGGTCGGCACTTATTTAGAGGTCACCGATGCCCAGTCCGCACTGGTTCAATCGGAGAACAACCAAGTCGACGCCGTTTATAATTATCTCGTCGCCCGCGCCCAGTTTCAAAACTCAATCGGCGCTCCACAAACCCAGTAACGGAAGCTTTAGAGGAAGGCACAATTATGGCAGACGATTCCCAGCAGAAAACACAAGGTCAAAGCGGAAGCAGGCCGGAGACTACAAACGGCAACGGGGCAAACGGCCACGCGCCCGGCGCCGCCAAGTACCCCTCAAACGGCGTAGAGCTGCCGCATGAAGGCAGCAAGTACGCCGAGAAAAAAGAAGAACCCAAGAAAGACGACCAAAAGGACGGCCAGCAAAGCAAAGACGGGCAGCAGGGCGGCGACCAGCCGCCGGCCAAAAAGCCGGCCAGCCCGCTTCGCCGGTACATCACAATTGGGATTGCCGCCGCCGTGCTGATTGCCGCGATTATCTACGGCCTGTCCTACTACAACTACGCCCAGAACCATGTCGGCACCGATGATGCTTATGTCACCGGCAACCTTGTCAATGTCAGCCCGATCATCAGCGGGACGTTAAACTCGCTGACCGTGGATGAGGGCGACCCCGTCACAAAAAACCAGCTCATTGGGCGCATTGAAGACAGCGGCCAGCGGGCATCACTGGCGCAGGCGCAGGCCAATTATCAGTCAGCCCTCAGCCAGCTTCCGCAGGCGGAGCAGAACCTCGCCTACCAGCAGCAGGCGACTCAGGCGGGCATTCGCAAAGCGCAGGCGGAGCTTGCCGCCCAGCAGGCGAAGACCGCAGGCTCGCAGCAGCAGGTTCTTTTAAGCCGCAATCAGGTCTTGAACCAGGTAGCGCAGGCCCAAAGCCAGGTGGCGCAGGCGCAGGCCCAGGCGGCCCAGTATGACGCCCAGGTGCAGACGGCACGTTCGGCAGTCGCCACCCAGCTTCAGAATGTCCGCACCGCCCAGCGGGCCGCAGACTCCGCAGACGCCCAAATCGCCGGAACTCAGGCGACATTTGAACGGGATCGCACCGATGAAGCCCGGTACGCGCGGCTCGTCAGCCAGCAGGCCGTCACGCAGCAGCAGTATGACGTGGCCCACGCGGCCACTGTGAATGCGGCGTCCCAGCTTGACAGCGCACGCTTTCAGGCAGCCCAGGCGCATTCGCAGGTAGACAGCGCTCGTGCCACAGTGGCGCAGACCCTGAACCAGCTTAAAGCCGCCCAGCGGGCCGCCGATGCCGCGCATCAGAACGTGCAGGTTGCCCGCGCCGGCCTCGGCGTTGCCCAGGCTAACATCCGGCAAATTCCAATTCAGCAGTCTAACGTGCTGAATAACTTTGGTCAAAACAGCAGCGCCCTTGCCGACTTGTCCACGGCGCAGGCCGGCAATACGCAGGTGACACTGCGGCAGGATGAGATTCGGACCGCACGGGCGAACGCGAAATCCGCGCTGGCGCAGCTCAACAACGCCAAGATCATTGAAGGCGACACTTACCTGTATGCGCCCAATGAAGGCACGGTCGTCAAGAAAGCAGTCAACATCGGCGCGTCGCTGTCACCGGGACAGACCATCGTGACCATCACCCAGGGCGACTACGTTTATGTAACGGCAAACTTCAAGGAAACCCAGCTTCGGAACGTCATGCCCAACGAGTCAGCGGACGTTGAAGTGGACTCCTTCCCTGGCTTGATCTTCCACGGCTACGTCAAGAGCATCAACGAAGCCACCGGCGCGACTCAGGCTTTGCTGCCGCCGGACAACGCGACCGGCAACTTCACGAAAGTGGTCCAGCGCATTCCGGTTCGGATTGAGCTGCGCCCGGCGGCACAAAACGAAGACAAAAAGTTTGCCAGAGCGAGGGACATTGCCAATCTGCGTCAGGGGATGTCCGTGACCGCAACTATTGACACCAGCACGGGCCGTCACAAAAACGATTAACGAGAACAGCATCTGCCCGGCATGGAACTTCCCGTGCCGGGTCTTTCACTTGATACGCTCACTGGAAACGGGTTTTTATGTCTACGCAAGTTTTAGACCATCGCGGGCGCCGGCCGCTTCCGCCTTCCGGCAACGGTGCGGGAGGCGGCGGCAATGGTTCTGGGGGCAGCCCCAGCGGCGGCCCGGCGGCAGCGGCTGGAGCGCTGAACCCAAACCGCTGGATTATTTTGGTCGGCCTCATCACGGCGGCGATCATGGAAGTGCTGGACACGACCATTATCAATGTTGCCCTGCCGCAGATGGCCGGCAACCTGAACGCAACCATTGAAGAAATCGCCTGGGTTTCCACCGGCTATATTTTGTCCAATGTCATTGTGCTGCCGATGACGGCGTGGCTGGGGCAGCGGTTCGGGCGCAAACACTACCTTGTTTTTTCCATTGGCCTGTTTGTCTTGTCGTCGTTCTTCTGCGGTACGTCCAAGACCTTGATTGAGCTTGTTTTTTGGCGCATTTTGCAGGGAGCGGGCGGCGCGGCCCTGCTGTCTACGGCGCAGGCGACGCTGCGGCAAATCTTCCCGCCTCAGCAGCAAGGGCTGGTCCAGACGCTCTTTATTCTCGGCATTGTCGTCGCTCCGACTTTGGGGCCGCTGGTGGGCGGATACATCACCGACAACTACAACTGGCCCTGGGTCTTCTTTGTGAATATCCCGATTGGCATCGTGGCCGCGTTTCTTGTGGGAACATATTTGCATGATGCGCCGGGCGGACAGAAAGCCGGACCGATTGATTTGGCCGGCATCGGCCTTTTGACGATTGGGCTTGGCTCCTTGCAGTATGTTTTGGAAGAAGGCCAGCAGGACGACTGGTTTGACAGCGTTGCCATCACGCGCCTTTCCATTCTGGCTGCCGTTAGCCTCGCCGCAATGCTGGCCTGGGAGCTGTCGCCGCGCAACAAAGCGCCGGTCGTGAACTTTCGCGTCTTGAAGAACCGCGATCTCGCGTCAGGGACGGTGCTGTTCCTGGCGCTCGGCTTCGGCCTCTATGGCGGCCTGTTTATTTTCCCGCAGTTCACGCAGAACGTCCTGCAATTCTCGCCGACGGCCACGGGGCTGGTGCTGCTGCCGGGCGGACTCGCCACCGCTGTCGCCGCCATGATGAGCGGGCGAATCAATAGCTTGCCGAATCGCCCCATCGATCCACGGGTCATCATCATCACCGGCGTGCTGATTTTCATGGTGTCCATGTGGCAGTTGGGGCATCTCAGCACGGCCTCCGGCGAGCCGGATACGCGCCTTGCCCTGATTATTCGCGGCTTTGGCCTCGGCCTTTTGTTTTCAACGCTGAACGGCATCGTGTTTGGGTCGCTGAAACCCCAGGAAGTCCAGCAGGCATCAGGCCTCATCAACCTGGCCCGGCAGCTTGGCGGCTCGTTCGGCATTGCCTTCCTGAACACCTATATCTACAACCAGAACGCCTATCACCGCGTCAACCTGGTGTCCAATTTCTACTCCGGGAACCCAATCTACAACCAGCGGGTATCCGGCCTTGCGGCGAACTTCGTGTCCCACGGCAGCAGCCTGTCGGATGCTCAGAATGCGGCACTCCGAGCGCTCAACGGAACTGTCATGGCGCAGGCGGCAACCATGTCCTACAACGATGCGTTTTTGCTGCTCGGCCTCACGTTCGCTGCTGCAATCCCTGCCGTGTTCCTGCTGCGTAAGCCCAAAAAAGGAGCCGCAGCCGCCGGCGGCGGACATTAGCCGAGGATGAAGTCTTAAGAATGAAGCGAGGCTGCCATGACAGCGCACGACCTGATTTTGATCGGCGCAGCCGCCTTTGCCGCGTTTTTAGGCGCGAAGGCGGCTGCCTCCGGCAAAGCCGATGCGGCGCGTCTTGCCCGGCTTGAGAAAAAAGTAGATCAGCTTCTTTCTCAGGCCGGGCTTGACGCAAATGCCTCCCTCCAGAGCAGCGCTGGGAACCCGCCGAACGCGCTTCCTGCCGGCCCCACACTGACCGGCGCTGCCCCCACTGATGTTATGGATTTGCTTCGGCGCGGGCGCAAGATTGACGCCATCAAGCTGTACCGTGAACAGAACCCCGGAACCGACTTGAAGCACGCCAAAGATGCCGTCGAGCAAATCGAGCGGAACATAGGGTAGATGACCGTACTTTTGCGTGACATTTGCGCTGGTGTTGACGTATGGAATACTGACCCGTCGATTTTCTCGCCGCAGACTTTAAAGGACACTTTATGCCATACCGTCCGCTCGTACTCGGCACGCTTGCCGTGACCTGCCTTCTTCTGCCCGCCGCGTCTCAGGCAGCCAAAACCTTGCCTGCCGTTAAAACAACGCCTGCCGTCAAAACAACGCCTGCCGTCAAAACAACGCCTGCCGTCAAAACAACGCCTGCCGTTAAAACAACGCCTGCCGTTTCCCCTTTTGATGTGTCTGCCGCCACGCTGCTGAAATCAGCCCCTGCCGCCGCTGCATTTCCCGATGCGTCGGCGATCACGCTGCGCGATGAAAGTGTTGTCCACGTCAACAGCGACGGCACAAGCGTGGACGTGACCCATGAGACGTTCAAGATTTTCAACCAAAGGGCGCATGACAAAGCGGAAATTACAATCCCGTTTGATGCCGGCACGGAAACCATCACTCAGGTTCATGCCCGGACAATCAAGCCCGGCGGCGCAGTGCTGACAGCCGGCGGCGGCGACATTCATACCAGCGCCCCGTACTCCGAGTTTGCGATGTATGACGATGCCAAAGTCACGGGGATTTCCATGCCGGGCGTGGAAGACGGCGCGATTATTGATTATGTCTACACCCGCACGACGCATAAGTCGTTTCTGCCAAACCAGTACAGCGAGACTTGGACTTTTCGCGACGGGGCAGACCCCGTCAAGATGAGCCGAATGACGCTGACTGCCCCGGCGTCCATGCCCATCAACACCTTGCCGCAAAATACAGAGGGAATGGTCGCTAAAGTGACGCCTTCGGCAGACGGCAAGCACGTCACCTATGTGTGGCAGATGACCGATTTAGGCACGATTATCCCGGAGCCGATGATGCCGCCGACCTACACTTTTATTCCGTCGGTGGAAATCTCGACCATCCCCTCCTGGCAGGTCATCGCGCACTGGTACCAGGGCCTTGCCGCCGGACAAATGGCCGTGTCGCCGGAAATCAAAGACACGGTGAAGACGCTGACCGCCGGCAAGACGACCGATACCGAGAAAGCGCGGGCCATCTACTACTGGGTGGAAGGCCAGACCCGGTATGTCGCTTTGGAGCTGGGCTTGTCCGCATTCCAGCCCCACCCCGCCGCCGATGTCTGCCGCAACCGCTACGGCGACTGCAAGGACATGGCGACCCTGCTTCTGACCATGCTGCATGAGGCCGGCATCAAGACTGCCTGGCCGGTCCTGCTCGGTGCGGACAGCACGCAGCCGGTGGAAAAGTATTTGGCCGCTCCGTCGTTCTTTAACCATGCCATTGTCCGGGCCGACATTGACGGCAAGCCGTATTGGTTTGACTCGACCGCCGCCATGTGTCCCTTCGGCGCGATCCCCGGCGGAGACCGGGGCGTGGATGCGTTTGTGATCCGCAGCGGCGTCGGCAGCTTTGAGACTATCCCTCTTGGGACGCCGGAGCAGAACAGTGAGACGACCACCACAACCGTGGATTTGCACGCGGATGGCAGCGCCGAATGCAGGACAACCCTCAGCCTGAGCGGCGACAACGGCCTCGGCGCACGGCTCTCGTTTCGCGGCCTGGAAGCGTCCCAGCTCAAGCCCGGTTTTCAGAACATGGTCAGCGGGTTCAGCCCCACGGCTTCTCTTTTGGATTACTCGCTGTCGCCGCTTGCGGACCGGGACCAGCCCGTCGCCATCGGCCTCACCTACCACGCGCCCTTGTGGGCGACGCGCACCGGCCATCTGCTGATCATTGACGGCAAGAACATGACGAGCGCTCCTTACGACCGGGACTCGCGGGTTTATCCCATCTACCAGGACAAAACCGAAGAAGTGGTTCAAGACCTCATTGTGACTTTGCCCGCCGGGTACGCGCTGGAAGACAAGCCGGACGACCTGCACGAAACGATGCCGCTCGGCGACTACGACCAAACCGTTGCCCAGACCGGAAACGTCGTCACGGTGCATCTTGTCGTCACATCGCACCCCGGCGAAATCCTGCCTGCCGATTACGCCGCCGCCAAAGCGCAGTTTGCTCAGGTGGTGACTCTTCGCAAGCAGCCCCTTGTTCTGCATTTGGCGGAAAAGTCGGCTCAGTAAAGTCGGCTCAGTAAAGTCGGCCTGGCGGTGCTCTTCGGAACCGGCATCTACAATGCCGGTTCAGCACTTCCGCTTGTTTTCCGGCAATAATACCTCGGCTCGCCTGCCGCCTTTTTCCTCGCCATCGGGTAAACTATTTCTATCACTCTCATCCCGTCACTTCAACTGCGTCAGTGCCTGCCTGGCTAGGTACGAAAGGAACCCCATTTTATGCTTCGCCTGAACCGAGGCCTGCTTTATTTTTCCGCCGCCGCCTTCGGTGCCGGCCTGCTGGCGTCGCCGCTGCCGGCGCAGACGCCTCATCAAGCGCCCGCTTCCGCTCAGTCGCCGGACCAGGCGCAATCACCTGCCCCGCTGCCCTCCCATCAATCTGCGGCACGCAAATCGGCCCATCATGCTTCCGCCGCAAGCGGCCGCCTCGCGGCGCGGCTGCGGCTGGGCGACGGACGCCAAACATGGCATCCCACGCGCCAGAAGCTTGGCATCCGGTATGCCTCCGGCTCCGACGCCAGCCCGATCAGCGCGGTCAAGTTTACGGTGGACCGCGCAGTGCTTCGCGGCTATCTCAGCAGCATTGCCCCCTACGTCAAGCGCCAGCCGAAGGATGCCAAAGTCGCCGTCGGCAATGTCGGCGGCAGTGACAATGGGATGGGCGAAGTTCCGGCTCATGTCGTGCCGGGCTACGACGGCGCCGTGCTGGATGTCACCGCCGCCGTAGACCAGATTCAAAAGGCCGTGACAGCCAATCCCGGCGTCGTGCATGTCGTCCTGCCGGTGAAAACAAAAAAAGCAGACATCACGGCGGCTGATCTGAAAGGCATCAATGCCCGCGTCGGCTACTTTGTTACGCGATTCAATCCGGGCGACGCCGGACGAACGCAGACAGTCCGCCTCGCGATACAGATTATTGACGGCACGGTCGTCCCGCCCGGCGGCGTCTTTTCCGTCAACCAGATTGTTGGAGAGCGCACGGCGGCGCGGGGCTTCGGCACGGGCCACGTTTTTGTGGACGGCAAGATGGAAGTTCAGCAGGGCGGCGGCATGTGTCAGGTAGCAACGACGCTGTTCAACGCGGCCATGCTTGCGGATTTGAAGATCGTCGAGCGGCGCCAGCATGTGCGGACAATTCCTTACGCCGATCCAGGGCGGGATGCAACAGTTTATTACGGGCAGAAGGACTTCAAGTTTCAGAACGACACAAAGGCGCCGGTTTACGTTTCCTACAAGACGACGCGCTCGCACGCGATTGTGTCTCTCTTTGGACAGGCTGTGCCGGGCCGCAAAGTGCGGCTGGTAGACCACTACCAGCGCCTCGGCGAGCGGCACTACACCGCCAGCTTCTACCGCGTGGTTTATGAGAACGGCACGGCTCATAAAGACCCGACGTTTGTCAGCAATTACAAGTGGACGCCGGCGCTTGACTTCAGCCGCTGAGCTTTGTTGAAGCATTTCCCGAAGAAAAAGGCCGGAAAGCAATTTAATTGCTTCCCGGCCTTTTTCTCTGCTGCCGATGCTTCCTGCCGGGTTTCGGACGCTTCCGCAGCGACAGCCGGAACCTCAGCATCTGTCGGTACATCTGCATTCGGGACGCGGCTCCTTTCGCCCACCCCAGCTTTTGTTCCTTCATCGGATGGGTCACGCCGCGCAGGGTGACATTGCGCCGAATGAGGCCCTGCCGGTGGACGTAGTCGTTGATGGCAAGCTCGATCCCGTAGCCTACGGTTTCTAAATCGGGGATTTGCAGGAAAACGTCCCGAAGGATGGCCCGCTGCCCGGTAATGGCCGGGGCGAAGAACTGGGCCATGTCGGTCCACAGCCGCCCGCCCCGAAAGATGCCCATGGTCATCGCCGCGTCCCCGCAGCAGACCGGCGCGAGAAGGTCCTGAACATGCTGCGGTTTGAGGCCGATCAAGTCTGCATCAAAAAACAGGAGGACATCTGCCTGCGCGTGCATTGCCCCCGCCCGCATCGCGCCGCCCTTGCCCCGGTTTGCGGGCAGTGTCAGGACTTCCACACCGGGAACAGCCTGCGCGGCGGCTGCCGTGCCGTCAGTTGAGCCGTCATTGACCACAATGACAGCGCCGACCACCGACGCTGCCGTAACCGTTGCCAAAACGGCGGCGATGCGGTCTTCTTCATTGTACGCCGGAATGATGGCCGTCACTGTCATCAACGGCTTTGGGCTGCGGGACGCAGGGCCGGACAAATAGCGCGAATGGATGGCGGGCGACCGGCTCACTGATGATTTTCCGTAATCGTTGTCGGCCTGGTTTTCGCCTGCGTTTTTGCGGTCGTGTCCGGGGGCGGAACTGGAACATTGGTAGACAGCACCAGCAGATGATAGTCTATGTCATGTTCTTTCGCCGCAATTTTGTCGCCGTTTGGATCATACGCCTCGGATACATAGGTGCCGTGATCGGCGCGAAGCTCGCGGAGCTGCTCCTGAACCCGCAGAATGCGGTTCGCGCTGCCGGGATGGTCTTCGGCGTAGCTGGGTATGCTGGGTTCCTGGCCTTCCATCGTCTCAAAGATGCGGAACGTCCGCACCATGCCGGTTGGGTCGTAGCCGGCATTGTAAGCAAATCGCTCTCCCCAGCGGTCGGCTTCATATTCCGCTTCGCGGCTATAGTGAAGCTGATCCAGTTGGAACAATGTGCCGCCGACTTGACTGACCGCATAGGAACGGCTCAAAACGGACGCTAAATCCACCAGAAACCCTTTGTTCTCGGAGTCGGAGATGGACTTGACGACGTGGCGGCGCACGACATGCGCCGATTCATGGCCGATAATGCAGGCCAGAGCATCATCGTCCGGCCCAATTTTGTCCAAAAGCCCGCGATAAATATAGACAAAGCCGCCGGGGATCGAGAACGCATTGATTTCCGGGCTGTCAATCACCCGGATTCGGAACGAGACATCCGGGGCTTCTTTTTGGGCCTGAGCAAAAATGGGAGTGGCAATGTCCAGAACACGCCGATTGGTTTTGCCATCCATCACAAACTTCGTTTGGGAGTCAATTTCGGAAGCATATTCCCGGCCCAGCGCATTTTCCTGCTCGGTGTTCATGACGTTGTTGTGAATCTGGCCGGACTGGCAGCCTGCGCTCACAAGCGCCATTCCCACCGCCGCGCCCGCGGCCAAAGTGATACGCGCTTTGGAAGAAAAGTTCTTGGAAGAAAAGTGATTAAATAATTTCATGGAAGACTTTCTTGCTGGTTGAACGAAAAGCGTTAGCCTGGTTTCGCAGGTGTTTCCACCGCGCTTGCAGGGCGGAGAGGCTTAAACGCGCCTCCGGCGTATGTGTCTTGACGGTCAAGGGGGCGGGCTGCTGAAATGCACTTTGCCTGAGTAAGTTTTGCTGAGACTGAAGAACCGTGACCTGCGCTTGCAGCCGCTGCGTTTGCAGCCAGTTATACCCGCACGCGGCAATTAAAATGAGTATCAGCAGCCGGGTAAAAAAGCGTCGGATCATGTCTCACTCATGCGCCCTTTCTCACTCATGCGCCCTTTCTCACTCATGCGCCCTTTCTCACTCATGCACTCTTTCTTACTCATGCGCCCTTCTTGCGGCGCATCCACGCCTTGCCGCGCTGCTCAATCCGGGTTTCCCATTCCTGCGCCGACGCGGCGAGCGGCGTCCACGGCGACCCGGAACGGGTCACGATCCGGCGCAGGTTAGCGTGAGAGCTGCCGGTCCATTTCGCTTTATACGGCTCATCCCCGCGCAGGAAGTCGAAGACCTGACGATGCTCCGCAATCGCCGCCTGCATCGCCCGCGCCGTCAGCACGGTTCCTAAACTCAGCCGGGCCAGGGTCGGCTCAAAGCCGCCCTGGTAGTAGCACAATCGGTCGCCGTAGCCGAAGCAGTACAAGGACGCCTGGGTTTCGCCGTCCAGCCGCAGGGTGAACAGCCGCAGCCAGCCTTGCCGCAGCAGACGCCGGGCAGCGTCCCGGTGAAATGCCTGAACGCGCCGCCCGGCAAAAACGCCCGGCAGCCAGCGCTGGTTCCAGCGCCGTCCATGCAGCTCAAACAAGCGGGTCATCTCGCCGTCTAGCGCAGATTCTTCCAAGACCGGCCCGATGTCAACGTCATACACTTTATACAGCGCCCGGTCGTAGTAGCCGACGTTCGCGCGGGTCTTTTTGCCTAACCCCGAAAGCAGCGCATCCCACGCCGGCGGCAGAGGCAGGTACGGACACGCTTCTCCCGGCACGTCCCGCACGGTTAATCGGCTGTCCGATCCCGGAAGATAACGCCGGAACACGCTGCCGTCACGAAGCTGCTGAAAGTCGGCAATCTGCCAGCCGCTGGCAGAAACCAGGTATTCATACAGGCTTTGGGCGACTTGGCGTTCCCATCCCGGCGCTGCCAGTAAGTCTAAATAATCCGATGTGCCGGTTCCCAAAAATGACAATCGCCGCAGCGCCGTCGCGTACCAAAACGAAGTCATCAGCGGGGCAAGCCCCACCAGCGCACCGCCCGCGTCCCGAAAAGTGACCACTCGCAGCCTGCGCCCCGGCGCCCGGCCAAAATGCTTCCACCAAGCTGCGTTCCATTCGTAGGTCTGGAAGACGGTCGCCGACGCGCAGGCGGAAGCCAGCCGACGCCATTCCCGCTCCAGCGCGGCCAGCTCTTCGGCCTGGCGCACCTCGGCCGCCCGCACCTGCTCCGTTCCTGTCTGCTCCGTTCCTATCTGCGTCATTCCGGCCCAAGCCACACGGGTATTGTAGCACAAAGAGGCCAAAGTGTAAAGCCAAACGCAAAGCCGGGAAATCGCGCAGGAGTCCAGCCATGGGGACGCCAATAGTACCGGCAGTCAACTCTTTTCGGAGGTTATGCAAATGGAGCGTTTGATCAAGTCAAAAGTTGAAGCGGGGCGAGTCGCCGTTCAGTGGCTCGGCCAGGGCGGGTTTGCGTTTAAAGCCCACGGCGGCGAGGTCATTGTCGTAGACCCGTATCTGTCGGACAGCGCCAACAGCGACGGCAATGCGGCCCGCTTAGTAGACATTCCAGTGCGCCCGAAAGAAGTCCGCCTAGACTACCTCTTTCTCACCCATGACCACATCGACCATTTGGACCCGCAGACCGCGCCGGTCATCGCCCAGATGAACCCGAACGCGCCCGTGGTCTGCCCGCCGTCCGCCTGCCGCCATTTGACCAAGCTTGGCGTTCCCATGAGCCAAATCACCACCGCCATGCCGGGTCAGTCTTTGGAGTTCCCGAATTTTGCTGTCCATGTCGTCGCTGCCCAGCACACCGAAGACAGCGTCGGCTTCGTGTTTGAGTTCTCCGGGGATGGCCCCAGCACCGATACGGTTTCGGTTTATATCACGGGGGACACCGAGTACAACGACGGCCTCGCCGCCGCCGTGGAAGAATACGGCCCGGAAGTTTTGCTTGTCCCCATCAACGGTCGCTGGGGCAACATGGACGCCGCCCAGGCCGCAAAGCTTGCCGCCCAGATTGCTCCCCGCGAAGTCATCCCGATGCACTACGGCCTGTTCGCTGAAAACACCGCCGACCCCAGCGAGTTCGTCAGCCTGCTTGCGTCCGCGACAAACTCCGACCCGGACATCGCCGCCGTCGTGATGAAGCACAATTCCTGCCACATCTACTGCCCCGCCGAAGCCGTTCAAGGCAAGCACGCCAAGACCGAAGCCCGCGCCGCCCGCGCCAAAGCCGCCCGCGTGGGTCATCAGCACCAGGACGGCCAGCGCACCCCCGGCGGAACCCGCAGCCGTTAGCTTTGCTTCATCGGGCAGGAGCCGGACTTGCCCCTGCCCTGCCTGCCCCTGCCCTTTTTCTGGGAAGTCGGGAATGTCGGCAATGGTCTAATGACAGGAGAGCAACAAAAAGATGTGGAGCGGCTTGAACGCCATACTCTCCGAAATGGTTTGGCATCAGACAGAAGCCGAACCCTAAGAACCGTGCGTTCAAGACCATGCCATAAATGGCACGGCTAATCAGCGCGGACGCTACAAAGCACCGCTTCGCGGGGCTAAGACAAAAGAAAAGAACAATTTCAATCCCAGTGCCGCGAAGCGGTATCTTCTTAGCGTCCGCGCTGTTTAGCCGCGATTCAGGTCATGGTTCGATGCGGCACAGCCTAAACACTGTTACGCTTCAACAGCATCCTGCCGCAAAGCCAGCGCCTTTTCAGCGTCAGCGTAGAGGTCTAGGTCGGGCTGCCCGGTGATTTGGCGAAAGATGTCCTGGATTTGGGCGCGGCCTTGCGTCAGGAAAAAGTCGCCGGCGGGCAGGGTCTTTTCGCCGAGGGCGTAGATGTCCGGCTCTTGCGGGTGCAGGACTTTATCAAACGTAGTCACGTCCCGGCGGTAGCCGACATTGGCGACGACGGCGTCCATCGGCAGGCGCCGGGTTTCGTGGTTGACCTGGAGCGTCACCTGGAACCGAGAGTGTGCCAGCGAATATTGCAGGGCTTCCACCTGGGTAATCGGGCTGTACTCAAAGCCGGCGTGAGGGGTTGTCGCTAAAAGGTTTGCTTTTTTCAAAAGCGTGTCCCGGCGAATCAGCGGGTCATTCGAGACAATTTGCAGCGGCAGGGCCGCGCGGGACGGCGTGGCCCACAAAACCGTCGTCGCGGGGTCAAGCGCGACCACTTCGGCGAGGGCGGCGGCGGTTGTCGCGGCGGAGCTGCCGTCGCCGATTAAGAGGACGCGCTTGCCTAAGAAATGAATGCGGTCCCGGCCCAGCACGTCCGGGACACCGTGAAAAATCTGGCGGAAGCCGCCCATCTCTCCCATCGCCGGCACGCCGCCGGCCCCAGCCCAGCGCGGCGTGTGGGTCATGCCGGAAGCGTCAAGAATGTAATCTGCGGTAAAAACGCGCTCGTCGCGGGGCGTGCGCGTCATCAGGCGGAACCGGCGGGCGGAGCGCTTTTCGGGCGCTTCCTGATGCTCGTCCGGGAACATGAACGACCGGCCTACGGCGGCGACGCGGGTTTCCAGATGAACGGCATCGCCCAGCGCCGACGCGAGGGGCTGGAGATACTGCTCCAGAAATCGCTCGCCGGTCGGGTGCAGGCTGTCTGCTGGGAGCTTTCCCAGCGGCCTACGCTTGGCGTCGGCGGATTCGTGCAGGGCCAGCAGGCCGAGCGGGCTGCGGTTCCGGCTCCAGTCGGTGAACATCGTGACGTGCGCCCAGGCGCGAACATCAGGCGCGATTTCCGGCTCGCGCTCAAACAAAAAGACCGTGTGGCCGAGTCGGGACGCATACAGCGCGGCTTCCAGGCCAAGCGGCCCGCCGCCGATGACGGCGGTGCGGGGCGGGTTTTCCAGCCGTTTTCGGCGGTGGGCAAGCAGCTTTTCGGGCTGAGCTGTGTCAAGCTGAGATGCGCCGACAGGCGGCAGGGGTAGTTCAGGGTACATCGTTCTTATCATACCACAGGTTTGGCGTTTAGCTTGACTTTGACGCTCGAAAAGGCTTATAATCTTTGGGCCACGAGGAGAGCTATTTTTGTACGTCATCCACTTATTCCGCACGTTTCGCATCTCACCGCCACTGACTGCCGCACTTTTGTGTGCTGCTTTGTTTTTCGGTTCTTCGGTCTTTGCCGCGCCGTTTCAGGCACGGATCGGCGCAAAGTCTTATGCCGAGCGGCATGGCCTCGTTGCCGCTGTCACCGTGAATGACCAGGCAGCGGCGACGCTGCACACAAGCGCCGGCGGCCTAAGCCCAGCGGCGCGGGCGCTCGGTATCAAGCAGCGATTGACGGCTTTGGTCGCTTCCGGTCTTTCGGCAAACGAGATCGCGGCGATCTCGCATGGCCGCGAAGGCTGGGCAGTGACAGGCAGCGGACAGCCCATTTTTTTGGCGACCCCGCCCGAAGCACGGGCCCAGCGGCAGACAGCGCGGCATTTGGCCCAGCTTTGGGCGGCCAATCTGAAGCGCCTGCTGGCGCAGCCGGCGCTTGCCGCCTTCCCCGGCAAGTTCGTGCTGCCGTTCGGCGACACGAAAACCGTCGTCATTAGCGGCGCGGCCCCAGCGGATCAGATTTCGGTTTCCGGCGGGGACAGCCGCATTGTGACCACGTCTTACGATCCCGCGCAAAGGCGCCTGACCGTCCGAGGCATTGGAGCAGGAGCCGCGCAGATTACGGTTCGGGCCGGGGACAGCGTCCTGCCCGTGGATGTCGCCGTTTGCAAGTACGCCGCGTTCGTCGAGCCGCAGATCACCGTGCGTGTGACCGGGGAACCCGCCGCGCCGTCCGGCTTGGTGCAGACCGCGCTCTATATCGGCCTCAAGCTGGCGCTGAACGCGACGCCGGGAGCGCAGGTGCGTCTGCTGCGGACACCGAAAATCGCGGCGTCTTTGCCGCCGGGCGACTCGGTCTCCCGCCGCGTGGAAGTGCGGGTCGCGGGGACGGATTTGCTGCCGGTAATCGCAGCCCCGCTCGTTACCGTAGTCAACCAGCCTCTTCCGGCGGCGGCGGCGGCGGCGCTGTATTATTCCAACAACCCGGAACAAGTGCGCGGCAGCATCAAGCTGTTCACGGCCCCGCTTTCTCCCGGTCGGCCGATCCGTCTGGATTATCACCATCAAAACAGCAGCGGCCGGCCCCTGATCTTCCACTGCGATGTCGTCAACGCCGGTGACAAGGCGCTGTCGGTTTATCTCCTGGACGGCGTGGCCCAGCCGGAAGTGGACACGGTTGCAATCGGGCAAAAGGCCGGAGCCGCCTTCCTGACAGCGCTGGACAGCAGGACCGGAGTCGTGCTGCAAGTGCCGCCCCATGCCCGCATTGCTTTAGTCGTTCAGCCGTTCGCGCCGCGTCTCACGGTCAGCGGCATTTTAGAAGTGCAGCAGGTCGGCGGGACCGACGGGGCACTGTCGCTGACGGTGGCCGCCGACGATGACCGGGAGACTTTAGCCTCGTCGCCGCTCCATCTCGCAAAAGCCGTGGAGCAGACCGCAGGCGAGGACGCGCGACTCGTTTCAGCCCCGGCGGCCTCGCTTGCGCCGGGAATGGTTCAGGGAACGTCGCCGTATGTGTTCGGAGCGCCGCGCGTGTCACTCAATGCGTCCTATGCCGTCGGCGGGCAGTGGGTCTATCTTCGATTGGGAAACGCCGAGTCGCTGCGTAACGCAGCGGGAACGCAGACGCTATGGGGCAACTACGGCGTCAGCTATTTTATTACGGTGCGTTTGATGAACCCGACGGCACTGCCGCGCACGGTCAGCGTGCTGTTCGCGCCGGAAGCGGGCCTTGCGGCAGGCGTCTTTGAGGTGCCGGGCCAGCCTTTGCTGCAATTCGCGCCGATGCCGCCTCCTACGGAAGAAGAAGTCATGCGCGTTCGGCTTCAGCCGGGCGACAGCAAAGTCATTCGCCTCCGAACCCTCCTGCTGAACGGCTCCGCGTATCCGGCGTCTTTGGTTGTCCACGCACTTTAGCCTGTGTGAGTTTGAGCGAGAAAGACCGACGATGGCGACTGATACAATAGCTCCGGCACACACTTTGGATCGCGGACGGAACCGGCACGAAACATTCTTCTCGGCCACTTTCCCAGCCGCGCTTCTTTTTGGGGGGGCGTTTCTGCTGTACTGGTTCACGCGGACCGCTGCGAATACTTTTGACGCCGTTTCTTATGCCAACCAGATCGCGCATTTGTACCCGCGCACCGGGAACCCGCGCTGGCTGTTTCATCCCCATCACCTGCTTTTCAATGCGCTTGGCTATGTTCTCTGGAAAGCGGTCCGCTTCTGCGGCTACGGCGGCGGCTCTCTGCCGGTTCTGCAAAGCCTGAACGCGGCACTGGGCGCTGCCGGGGTTTCCGTCTACTACCTGACCCTGCGGCGGCTGCTTCAGCGCTCTCGCGGCCTGCCCCTCCTCATCTCCACTGGTCTTGCCCTTTCGTTCGGGTACTGGATTTGCGCGGCGGACGGCCGGGTGAACATGCCGAGCCTCTTTTTTCTGCTGGCTGCATTTTCGGTTCTCGCCCGCGTCATGGCGGCGCCTCGCCCGGCACTTGCCGCCTTGACTGGGGTGCTGGCAGGCAGCGCAGTGCTTTTCCACGAAAGCACCGGGCTGTTTGTCGTTGTCGGACTGGTTGGGGTGCTGCTGGCGGACGCGCCCCCGCTGCTGCACCCGCAGGACTGGCGGAAACAGCGCGTTCGGATGGCGCTTGTTTACCTCGCAGCCTGGGCAGCGACAGCCGCGCTGCCTTATCTTGCCGTTGGGGTCTTCGTGCTGCACTTGCACTCTTTGGCGGCGTTTCATGCCTGGACCAGCGAGTATTCGGAACTTGGCTGGTGGTGGGATTTTCACATCCTGCACAACTTGGAAAGCGACTTTTACGCGCTGCGTCATGCCGGCTTTGTGGAACCCGGCAGCCGGGCCAGCACGTTCACGCTCAGCCCGCACCTGCCGGCGCTGTTGTTAGGGCTTTACACCCTGTCCGTGCTGGGCTGGTTTGCCGCCGCCTATGCCGTCCTCGCAAATCTGCCTCAGCTTTGGCGCTCGCACAACCGCAGCCTCGTGATCATCCTCACGCTCTGGATTCTGGTCTATGCCGCGTTCTTTACGGTCTGGTCGCCGGGCTACTTCGTGTTCTGGGTGCCGGTTCTTGTTCCTGCCAGTCTGCTGCTGGCGCTGACGCTGGCGCACTACCGGGCACGCCGGCGCGGACGGATTGCCAACTGGCTGGTCGGCGCTTGGATTGCACTGTACGCCGCGCTGAACCTGCAAGTCGGCATCCTGCCCCACTTGTCATCGATGTCCGATCCGTTCCGGCGCATCGCCGCCGATGTCCGGGTGCATACGCGGCCTGGCGACGTTGTTTTAGTCGCAGGCGCAGGCGACGGCGGCCCCTGCGAGGTCGCCCTGCCCTACTTCGCCGACCGGGACGTGATTTCGCTTCACGGCCTGCTGACAAAAAAGCGCGATGACATCCCCGCCGCGCTTTCGCTCACCCAATCCCAAATAGCTTCCACGCTCGCCTCCGGCCACGCCGTTTATGCGCTGGACGAGGTTGTGCCGAACCATAACGCTAGAACTCTGGCGGCGCTTTCGGCAAAGCATCATCTCACGTCTGCCGACCTTAAAACACTGCTGTCGCCTTACGTTCGTACCCTCGCCTGGCAAAGCCCGCGTGGCCCGGTTTGGCGACTGACGGGGAAGTAGAAACGCAGGGGTCTCGCTCCATTGCCCCGGTCTGAAGACCGGGGCTTGAAGGGCGATTGTCTGCCTTCGCAGACACAGAAGAAAGCACGGGGGTTCAGCCCCGTGCTTTGAAGTGCAATCCCCCGCCTGCGCGGGCGAACATGCTGCGGCTAACTTGCAAGCCATTCTTCGTTGCTGCGATGCTTGTTTAAGCCAACTGCCTCAAACTCATCCCGAAATAAACGATGCCTTACGCTGAGACGGCGCAGTGCTTTGTTGATGGCATTCGGGTCATCCAGCGGTTCTAAGACAATGCTTCCCTTTCGCCAGACGACGCAGCGTTGATCTCCTCTGCCGCCAAAAAAATCTGCTTCCACATAAGCGGCAATACTATGCTCAGACAACCGGCTCAAAGGCTGGACAAGCGGGGCTGGCGATAGGACAAAGCCGGCCCAATCTTCCGTAGAGTCTGGAATATGTTGCTGAACCAGAGCATCGTATAAAGCGTGCGTCACGGGAACCATATTAATCCCTTGTTCAAGAGCGATTACTTTTGAGGCTGCAATCCATGCCGGTTCGGGCGCAAAAAGCGCCGAGGGTGCCAGTACAGCAAAAAGCGTGTAGGCCATTTACTTCTTCGCCACTTTTGACGCGCCGGGGTTGTCCCGGACGGCGAGGTGTTCGCGGTCGAGCGTGTAGTGCAGGAACGCGATGCACATTTCGTCGGTGGTCTGCTCGCCCCAGGTGGTAGTTTTCGGCGGCGAGTTCGGGTTGCGTGGGTTGCGGGCCGAATTATCGTAAGTGGCCGTCATCAGGACGCGGGTGCCTTTGGGAAAGGCAATCGGCTTCTTGTAGAAGTAGGTCGCCTGCCAGTTGAAGTCCCAGTCGGATACGGAAATCAGCGGCACTTTCCGGCCGTCCGGCAGAAGCGCGGTCAGCGCCATTTTGCGGCCCAAAAGGTGCATGTGGGGCGTCACTGCCAGTAGGTGAAAATCTACGGGCGACGGCACGCCAAGCGTCGTGACGGTGTAGTGGCTGTCGCCGGCGGGGATGTCCAGGCCGTGGATGATTGGGATAATGTGCAGGGTCTTCTGGACCTCGGTTTTGGCGAAGTACAGGCCAATGCGCGAAAAGTCCGTCTCCGGTTTGCCGTCTTTGTGGTAATGGACCTGCAAGACGATCCGCGCCCCGGCGGGAACTTCGGTGGCGACGCCGTTCGGCAGGGCGTGGGCGGTCATGCCCGGCGCCCAGCCGCCCAGCGACCCGGTGGGCGTGAAGCCGACGCCGCCGAAGCTCGTGTAGCCCGGCTCTTTCTCATGGCCGTCCAGATTGGCCGACGCGCCGGTGCCGTCAATAAATGCGATCACATGATGCACGACGGAGCGGTTGCCGGGCTGAACATCTACGGCGCTGACATAGCGGTCATGGGTAAAGTCCGTTGGAATGACATAGCAGCGGTAGACATCGGAGCCGTCGGCTTCCAAATGGTAGGGGCGGCTCGGCTGCAAGACCAAATCCGGCTGGCCCAGCGGCCATCCGTCCCGAAAATGCGGCGGCGCGGGCACGTCTTTGGGATCGCCTTCCGGCGCACCGGCATCCGCCCATTTTGCCAGCGTCGCGACATCGTGATCCGACAAGCGGCGCGAGTCCTGAAAATCGCCCGCGCCGGGGTCGGCCTTCCACGGCGGCATTTGGCGGCTCTCGGTGTACCGCTTGATGTCCCCGCGCCAGGCGGCGGCCTGCGTGTAGTTTGTCAGCGGCATCGGCCCAATTTGTCCGGCCCGGTGGCAGGTCTCGCAGTTTCGCTGCAAGATTGAGGCAACGTCGTGGGCGTAGGTGATCTGCGACGACGCGACATGCGCCGCCGGACGGCGCAGAATGCAGCCGAACGCGGCAAGCTTCGGGTGCAGCACCGGACGCCCGGCAAGCACGGCGTCTACGGCGGATTGCAAATCATGGTGATGCACTAAAGTCGTGTCCGCGTTGTCGTCAATTCGGCCCTGATAGACCGTTTGGCCCGACGCATCCACCACAAATGCCTGCGGCGTCATGGTCGCGCCGTACTTCGCGGCAAGCGACGCATCGGCGTCACGAGTAACAGGAAACGCAAACGCATGGCTTTTGGCAAACGCCGCCACTTCCGCCGGTCCTTCCTGGATGTTGGAAAAGACGCCGACAATCGCCACGCCGCGCTTGCCGTAGTTTCGTGCCAGCGCATTCAAACGGGGCGCATAAACTTTGGACACCATGCACTGCGTTGACAAAAACACATACACCGTGGCCTTGTGCGCCGCCGCGACCTCTGCCGGAGCCTCCGCCCGCAAGGGCAAGGTCTTCGGCACGCCGCCGGTCAGCAGCCCCGCCAGCACGGACAGCGCAGCCACCGGGGCCAGCAGCACCGTAATTTGAGCCGTTTTGGACTCGAAAAGTGTCATAAAAATATGCCTTCTAAAAATTGATGCCCTTGCGTCGGCGAAACTCGGCAAGTGCGGCGCAGAGAAAAGAGGTGCTTGCAGGCAGCGTGTTTGCTTCAACTGCATACGCTTCGCCAAGTTCCATTGTCACCTGGGAGACTGCGCGAAGAAGCGCTTTGCTTAAAGCGTGAGACGCGAATTGCGCTTCCGCGAACTTATGAATGAAGCGATCTTTCGGCTCCTCGGCACCGGCAAGCAGCGCTTGTACGGCTTCAGTTAAACTCGCCCGCAGCCGGGGCAAGTCGTCGTTATCTGGATTTGCGGCTTGTTCCATTGTTCACCTTAAGCTACACTGTTCTGACCTGCAATGTTTCAAACTCATCATAGCCTAACCCGCCCGCGTCCGTCAAGTGGACAAGTGACTTTCGCGTTGACAATCCCCCATTCGGCGGGGTACACTCACAGCCATTAAACCTCGTTTTTCCCATCTTGTCCGCAAGCAATCATGCGAAAACGCGCACCGAACACAATGCCAACCAATAACACCATTCCGACCAATACAACGCACACAGGAGCAGCACCCAACTATGCAGGTGACCAAAGAGCCGCTTGACCCGTGTCAAGTCGCCCTCACGATTGAAGTGGAAACGGGCAAAGTCGCCCAGGCCGTCGACAAGGCGTACCGCGAATACTCAAAATATGTGAGTGTTCCGGGCTTCCGTAAGGGCAAAGCGCCGCTGAACTTTGTCAAGCAGCGCGTCCCCGAAACCGATGTCCGCCAGCGCACCGCCGAGCTTCTGGTGGAGCCCGCCTACGCCAAAGCACTGGAGCAGGAAGAAATTGAGCCGTTCGCCCAGCCGAAGCTGGAATTGATGCAGCTTGAGTTTGCCGAAAAGCCGTTCATCTTCAAAGCGATCATTCCTCTGCGCCCGGAAGTCGAGCTGGGGCAGTACACGGGCCTGACGGTGGAAAAGCCCAAATACGAACTGAACGACGCCGCTGTGGAAACGCAGATGCAGCGGATGCGCGAGCGGGCTGCCGAGTACCCGGAGGTCGAGCGCCCGGTGCAGACGGGCGATTTAGTTGTCGCAGACTTGTCGGCGCTGGTAGACATCCGGCCCGAAGCCGCCGAAGTCCGGCCCACGATGATTGAAATCGGCGCCGATAACATTCCGGGCTTTGACGAGGCTTTGATCGGCATGGCAAAGGAAGAAGAAAAGACGTTTACTCTGACTTATCCTGAGACTTACCCGGATACGGAGCTTGCAAGCGAAGAGGCCGAGTTCACGGTCAAGATCAACGAAATTCACGAAAAGCAGATTCCGGAGCTAAGCGACGATCTGGCCCAGAAGCTCTCCAATGGCCGTTTCCAAACGCTGGAAGAGTTTCGCTCCGCGCTGCAAACAGATATGGAAAAGTCCCTGGTCGCGAATGCCGACAGCGAAGCCGACTCTAAACTGATCGACCAGATTATCGCCGGCTCAACGATCAAGTACCCGCCGGTCTTAGTGGAAGCTGAAGTAGACGACGAAGTTAAAGCCTTGCTGGCACGTTTGGAGCAGCAGGCGATTCCATTAGACGACTACTTGCAGCAGGTCGGCAAGACCCGCGAACAGATCGTTTCCGAGTTCACGGAGGGCGCGAAAAAGCGCATTGAGATTGGCCTGCTTTTAGGCAAAGTCGCGGATGCCGAAAGTCTGATGCTGACCGACGGCGATGTCGAAGCGGCGCTGTCCGAGCGTGCCGCCGACGAGCGCACGTCGCCCGCTGCTGTCCGCGCCCTGCTGGAAACGAACAATGGCATGGAAGCCTTGCGGAACCGGGCGCAGGCAAAAAAAGTGCTGGACTTTTTGCGGGGATCGGCCATAATTGAAGAGAAGGTCGTTTCCGCGAATAGTCCTGAAGCCGACAAGGAAGTCTTAGATGACGCTGCCGACGATGCAGCCGACGAAATTGAGTATGCAACAGAAGAAGGTGGTGCGGAATGACCTGGATACCCACAGTGATTGAGCAAAGCCCGCGCGGCGAGCGGGCCTACGATCTCTGGTCGCGCCTGATGAAAGACCGGATTGTCTTCATCGGGGACCAGATTCATCCGTCAATGGCGAACATCATTGTCGCCCAGTTTTTGTTTCTGGAAAAAGAAGACCCGGACAAAGACATTGAAGTTTACATCAACTCGCCCGGCGGCGACGTGATGGCAGGTCTTGCGATCTACGACACCATGCGCCATATTAAGCCGGACATCGCCACTACCTGCGTCGGCATGGCGGCGTCCATGGGCGCGGTGCTGCTGTCCGGCGGCACAAAAGGCAAACGAGCCGCGCTGCCGAACTCGCGGATTATGATCCATCAAGGCAGCGGCGCTTACCAGGGAACGCCCAAAGATATGGAAATCTCCATGCGCCTGCACATGTCGTTTGTGGAGCGCTTGACTTCCATCATCGCCGACAATTCCAACCGCGAGTTTTCGCAGGTCTCCCGCGACATGGACCGCGATTACTGGATGACTTCCGAAGAAGGCGTCGAATACGGCATCATTGACAACGTACTCAGCCGGTAGCACCCAAAACGTGCCCGGTTTTAAAGGACACACATGGCGAGAATTGGGAATGAGCGCAACGACAGCCGGTGCCTGCTCTGCGGCAAGGGCCGGGAGCAGGTCAAAAAGCTGATTTTGGGTGTCCACGGCGGTGTCTGCCTGGAATGCGTTGACCTCTGCAAAGAGCTGATCCGGGACGAGACCCAGCGGGAAGAAGATTTTTCCAGCATCGGCAGCATTCCGAAGCCGAAGGAAATTTACCGTATCCTGTCCCAGTACGTCGTCGGCCAGGAGCAGGCCAAGCGGACGCTGTCTGTTGCTGTCTACAACCATTTCAAGCGCATCAATTCCCAGTCATCGGATGTGGAGCTGCAAAAAAGCAATATCCTGCTGCTCGGCCCGACCGGAAGCGGCAAAACTCTGCTCGCGCAAACTCTCGCCAAAATCCTAAATGTCCCCTTCGCCATTGCCGACGCAACTTCGCTGACCGAAGCGGGCTATGTCGGCGAAGATGTGGAAAACATTCTCTTAAAGCTCTTGCAGGCCGCCGACAACGGCGAGAACATCCAAACCGTCGTCAAGAACGCCCAGCGCGGCATCATCTATATTGACGAGATTGACAAGATTACGCGCAAGTCCGAAAGCCCCAGCATTACCCGTGACGTGTCCGGCGAAGGCGTCCAGCAGGCGTTATTAAAGATACTGGAAGGCACAATCGCCAATGTCGCCCCGCAGGGCGGGCGCAAGCACCCCCAGCAGGAGTATGTGCAGATTGACACAACCAACATCCTGTTCATCTGCGGCGGCGCGTTTGAGGGCATTGAAGACGCGATTGAGCGACGCCTCAATCAAAAGTCGCTCGGCTTCCGGGCTTCCATTGCATCCAAGCGTGACCGGCGTGCCGGGGACATGATGGCCCATGTGCTGCCCGAAGATTTGTTGCGCTACGGCCTGATCCCGGAGTTTATCGGTCGCCTGCCCGTCGTCACCACCTTGCGCTCACTAGACCACGAAGCCTTAGTGTCCATCCTGACCGAGCCGAAAAACGCCCTCATCAAGCAGTACGCCAAGTTCTTCGAGTTTGACGGCGTGGAATTAAAGTTCACCGACGACGCGCTTCAAGCAATTGCCGAGGAAGCCATTAAGCGCTCCACCGGTGCCCGTGCCCTGCGAACGATCATTGAACAAGTCATGCAGGACATCATGTACGAGATACCCTCGCAGCGCGACATTCAGAAAGTCGTCATCACCGCCGACACCGTCCGCCAGCGCATCTCCCCGCTGCTCGTCACAACGCCGGAGCTACGCGCGGCTTCGTAAGATGATAATCTTTGTCTACCTGCGGAAAGTTGCGAAAGTGTTTCGGGCCATTCTGGAAGCAGTTTTGCTCATTCTTCTTGTTGGAGGGATCGGCGATGCCGCAGGGTCTGCTGGGGCTTGGATTAGTGGGAGCCTTGAGTCCAGATTTATGTCGGGAGACGTTCTACAGCTTAATCATTCGGTCACAGCGTTCACAATAGTAGGCGGCGTCGCAGGGTTTGCATTGGGCCTTTTGTTCGGAATAATAGTTGTACTATCTCCGCTGTTCGACAAGAAAAAGAGCGAGGGAATAAATTCCTCTCGCTAAATAAAGTCGTCCTTCGGACGAAGAAACTTTACGATCATCATTCTTTCGTCCGCAGGACGATCATAAATAGCGAGAGGAATTTATTCCCTCGCTTTCTTACTTTTTCATACAAAGGTGTTTACACAACTTATGGCCCGAACCCCTTCCAGCGCTGCGCCCCGCGCAAAGAACCCGACCAAGCGGTCTGCGGCAGAGACGCCGATACCTGCGCCGTTCCCCAGTGAACTGCCCCTGCTGCCGATCCGCGACAATGTGCACTTTCCCGGCATTATCTTTCCGCTGTTTGTCGGGCGCGAGAAGTCTGTCCGTGCCTTAGATGAAGCGATGGCCGGCAGCGAGCATATTCTCCTGATAGCCCAAAAGCAGGTTGCCACGGAAGACCCGGAAGCGGAAGATTTGCACGAGATCGGCATTGTCGCCGAGATCATTCAGATACTCAAAGTTCCCGATGGCACGGTGCGCGTCATGCTGGAAGGCAAAGAGCGGGTGCGTGTGACCGAGTGGCTGCAAACCGAGCCGTTCTTTCAGGTGAAAGCCGAGCGTCTGCCGCCCGCCGAAGTGTCTCCGCTGGAAGCCGAAGCCCTCATGCGCTCAGTGATGGGACAGTTTGAGCAGATCGCAAACACCGGCAAGAACATTCCGCCGGAGGTCGTCGTGACGCTCCTCAACATTGAAGACCCCGGCAGCCTGGCGGACCATGTGGCGTGGCACCTGCCGTCGCTGCGGGTGGAAGTCAAGCAGGAACTGTTAGAGATACTGGACCCGCAGGAGCGGCTGCAACGATTAAGCCTGCTGCTGACCAAAGAATTCGAAATACTCCAAATTCAGAAGAACATTCGGTCCCGCGTAGAGAAAGAGATGGGCGAAACCCAGCGCGAGTTCCTGCTGCGCGAGCAGATGAAGGCCATTCAGCAGGAGCTGGGCGAGCGTGACGAGCGCCAAAGCGAAGTGGATGAGTACCGGGCCAAAGTGTTAGAAGCCAAGCTGCCCGAAGAAGTCGCTGAGAGAGCATCCAAAGAGATTGAGCGCTTAGAGAAAATGCCGTTCGGGATGCCGGAAGGCGTCGTCATTCGCAGCTACTTAGACACGCTGCTGGCCTTGCCGTGGTCGGTGATTTCGGAAGAAACACTGGACGTTGGGGCTGCCGAAGACATTTTGGACGAAGACCACTACGGCCTGGCGAAAGTCAAAGAGCGCATTTTGGAGTTCCTGGCCGTGCGCCAGCTCGCGGGAACGCTCAAAGGCCCGATTATCTGCTTTGTCGGCCCGCCCGGCGTCGGCAAAACAAGCCTCGGCAAAAGCATTGCCCGCGCTTTGGGCCGCAAGTTTGTCCGCATTTCGCTCGGCGGCGTCCGCGACGAAGCCGAGATACGCGGCCATCGCCGGACGTATATTGGGGCGATGCCGGGACGCATCTTGCAGGGACTAAAGCAGGCGGGAACGCGCAACCCGGTGTTTGTGCTGGACGAAATTGACAAGATGGGGTCGGACTTTCGGGGCGATCCTTCTTCCGCGCTTTTAGAGGCGCTGGACCCGGAGCAGAACGCCGAGTTTTCGGATCATTACTTAGAAGCCCCGTTTGACTTGTCCGAAGTGATGTTCCTGACGACGGCCAATCTGCTGGACCCTATTCCGCCGGCCCTGCGCGACCGCATGGAAGTGATCTCGTTTTCGGGCTACACAGAAGACGAAAAGGTTCAAATTGCCGAAGCGTTTTTGATCCCGAAGCAGATCAAAGACCACGGCTTGACCGAGGCGATGCTGACCATTCCCGAAGCGGCAGTCCGCAAGATCATCCGGGAACACACGCGCGAAGCCGGCGTCCGAAACTTCGAGCGCGAGCTGGCGTCCGTGTGCCGCAAGATCGCCCGCCGCGTCGCACAGGGCGATACCGCCCCGGTCGTGGTCGGCGACACTGAGCTGCGCGAGCTGCTTGGCTCTCGCAAGTTTCACTACGGGGTCATGGAAGAATTAGATGAGATCGGGGCGGCCACGGGACTTGTTTACACCGAAGCCGGCGGCGATGTGATTGCCATTGAAGTCTCCCCCATGAAAGGCAAAGATGGACGCCTCATTTTGACCGGGCAGCTTGGCGACGTGATGAAAGAGTCCGCCCAGGCCGCCATGTCTTATGTCCGCTCCCGCGCCGAAATGCTGGGGCTGGCCCCCGACTTCAACGAGCATTTAGAAATCCACGTCCATGTCCCCGCCGGCGCGGTCCCGAAAGACGGCCCTTCGGCAGGCATCACGCTGGCGACTGCGCTGGCATCGGCGCTGACCGGTCGCCCCGTCCGCAAGGACATCGCCATGACCGGCGAAATCACTCTGCGCGGGCGTGTCCTCCCAATTGGCGGCCTCAAAGAAAAAGTTTTGGCCGCCCACCGCGCCGGCATCCGCACCATTGTCATGCCCGCCGAAAACGAAAAAGACTTGGAAGACCTGCCCGAAAACATCAAGTCTGAAATGACCTTCGAGCCAGTCAGCCACGCCGACCAAGTGCTGAAGCTGGCCCTGCTGGAAAAACCATAGTGGCAAGTACAGACGTCAAAGAAATGAACACCTGCACCCGTAGGCAATGTTGCCCCTGCTGTGGATACGCAGAGTTATCTGTCAAGCCTTATAAAGATTATAAAGGACCACCCATTCCCAAAGAAATGAAACCGCCTTATTGCCTAGTTATGGGTGAGCCCTCTTACGAAGTATGCTTGTGCTGCGGTTACGAGTTCGGCAATGATGATGAACCTGGGACTTCGGAGCCTGTCTCGTTCGACATGTACTTACATGACTGGATTACAGATGGTTGTGTATGGTTCGACTCGGCAGCGCAGCCGCCGGGATGGCGCTTAGAGGAACAGTTAAGATTGGCAAGCATTCCGCTCACCCACGTCGGTTAGACCTAGGCCGGGTTTCTTCATCCGGGCACTAAAGTACCCGTCTGGGAGGCGCAGACGCCAAATGTCCAGGGGACAGAAGAACAGGAATAGGCGCGGGAAATTGTCTTCCGTCCGCAGGACGGTTGGCGTCTGCGCCTCCCAGACGGGTACTTTAGTGCCCGGACTAATTTAAGTGCAATCTATCCTCGCCTCAGCATTTTCCCTGATAGCACATCGGTCTGCGCTCCGTTCTGCATGGCTATTCGACCATTAACTAGGACATGATGGATGCCGGCGGGGAACTGGTGCGGATCGGCGAAGGTGGCGCAGTCTTCAATGGTTTTGGGGCTGAAGACGGTGATGTCAGCCTTTGCCCCTACTTTGATGATGCCCCGGTCGGTGAGCTTGAGGCGCTGGGCAGGGAGGCTGGTCATGCGCCTGATAGCCTCAGACAGAGACAGGACTTCGCGGCCTCGGACGTAGTGGGCGAAGACGCGGGGGAAGGTGCCGTAGGTACGCGGATGGGTCTTGTCTTCGGCCATTTCGCTGGCGGGGTCGTTGGCGACGCCGTCGGAGCCGATCATGGTGTGCGGGTCGCGCAGGATAAACTCAACGTCATCTTCGGACATGGCGAAATGGACGGCGGCGACGAAGCCTTCTTCGTCGAGCAAGAGGTCTAGGGCGGCTTCGGCAGGCGTCTTGCCGACTTGGCGGCCCAGCTCAGTCATTGTCATGCCCTGAGTCTCGCGGCGATTACGGGCAATGCCGATCTGGACAGTGTTCCAGTCCCAGGGTTCCGAATTGATTTCGGCGAGAATGCGGGCGCGGGTGTCCGGCTGACGCAGGCGGGCCAGCATTTCGTCAATCGTGCCTTCTTTGGCCCAGTGCGGCAGCAGGATGACGGACAGGCCGGTCATAAACGCCGTGTAGGGGTACTGGTCGGTCAGAACGTCCAGCCCCGACGCGCGGGCGGCGGCCATCATCGGCAGCGTGAGGTGCGGCTTGCCCCAGTTGCCCCGGCCTTCAGATTTGTGGTGGGACAATTGAAGCGGGATGCCGGTGGCCTGAGCGACATCGAGCGCTTCCTGAATGCTTTCCACCAGCGTGTCGCCTTCGTTGCGGATATGAGTGGCATAAAAGCCGCCGGCGTCGCGGGCGACTTTTGCGAGGCCGGCCACTTCAGCGTGTTTGGCATTACCGCCGGGTAGGTATTCCAAGCCCGTAGACAGGCCAATCGCGCCGTCGGTGAGCGCTTCGGAGAGAATGCGCTCCATTTGGAGCTGTTCACTCGCGGTCGGCGGGCGGTCGTCAAAGCCGATGACGGCTTTACGGATGGTGCCGTGGCCTGCCAATGTTGCAATGTTACAGGCGACGCCGCCGTCTTCTACGCGCGTGAGATATTGAGCCAAGTTGGACCAGTTCAGCTCCGTACCGCCGCGCTCGGCCCAGCGGCGCTCCTGCGCGAATACGTCGCTCAGCGTCACGAGGCCAATGGACGTGCCGCAGTTGCCGACCACTTCCGTAGTGACGCCCTGTGCGACGGAGCTACGCATCGGGCGGTTGATCAAGAGCGAAAAGTCGGAGTGGGTGTGGATGTCAATAAAACCGGGCGCGACGGCAAGGCCGGACACATCCAGCACTTGCCCCGCCGCTTCCTGTGATAAATCCCCGATGGCTGTAATCTGATCGCCGGTGATCCCGACATCCGTGCCTATGCCGGGACCGCCAAGACCGTCGTAAACCATGCCGCCGCGCAAAATAAAGTCAGTCATACCGAAATAGTAGCATCTTAAACAAGCTTATGTCAACGCAGGCTTAGGCCAGTTCCATCGGAGGCGACTTCAGCTTCAGCAGTCTGTCGGCGTTGATATGGGCGATTTTCAGCTTGTCATCGTAGGAGATCGGCGCTTGTTCCAAAAAGTTTTTCCCAATGCCGCCGCCGCCGTATTCAAACGGATAATCCGACGAATACATCACCCGGTCCACGCCCAAGACGCGAATGCACTCCAACAAATACGGTGTGTGATAGATGCCGCTGCCGGTGACATAGAAGTTATGCCGGAAGTAATCGGCTACGGGGCGCTTTAAATTTTCGGTGAACATAGACATTTTATTGATCCGCTCTAAGTAAAACGTGATCGTTTCGCCCCAGTGGCCCAAAATGATTTGCAGGCTTGGGATTTCGTCAAAGACGCCGGCCATAATCAGCCGGAGCGCGGTGATCCCCGCTTCAATGTGCCAGCCTAAGCCCGCCGACGCGAAGCCGACACTGGCTTTCTCGCCAAAGCCGTCGTAGTAGTAGGCCCGCACCGCACGCGGCGCGATCTGCGGGTGAATGTAGATCGGATAGCCCAAGTCGGCGGCTTTTTGCAGCAAGGGGCGGTAGTCGGGATGATCCAGATACTTTTCGCCGGAGCGCCCGTTGATCATGGCGCCGAGAAAGCCCAGCTCCTGGATAGAACGCTCCAGTTCCTGCACCGACGCCGCCGGGTCGGAGGTCGGCAGCGTTGCAAAGCCGGAGAAGCGGTCGGGATGAGCTTTGACGGCAGCCGCCAGTCGGTCGTTGGCCTGCCGTGCCAGCGGCACGGCTTCAGATGGCGGCAGGATTTGCGTTGCCGGGGCCGTGACCGAGATCACCATGCGCTCCAGCCCGATGTCGTCCATCTGCCGCAGGCGTTCGTCGCCCAAATCCATGAGGCGCGAGTGAATTGTCTCCGACTGGGACATCATTTGGCTGTCGTCGCGCTGGTCCGGCGGCAGGCTTTGGAGCGCCTGAGCGATTTCCGGCGTCGTAAAATGTTCTTCCAATCCAATAATCCGCATGGTGGGTTCCGTTTCTATCTTCGGGTCTATTTTCTGATCTCGCTTCTGCACGTTTGCAGTGGCTTTTACCATGCACAGGTTATGCTTAAACAAAAAAAACCCGCCGCAGCCAAAGGCCGGGACGGGGCGAGAGACCAGACAAGAAAAAGTTAGCCGGAGGCAGGCCGCAGCCGGTTCAGCGGCGAGGCCATTGCCCCGGAAACGAGCTTGAGGGTGGCTGACAGCGGGAACGCGGTCGGCACAAAAGAAGCGCGGCGTCCGGAGGCCGCGCAGGACGCGCTGCCGGGAACAAACCGAGGCGGCCCATGACGGGCGACTTGGCGGCACATGTGGATCAGAGCCATCGGGAAGTACCTCTTGGAACAGTCCGAAACGGCGACCGCATTTGCGGCCTTCGTTGTACAGCAGGTCATGGACGGCAACGGCTGAGTTTTCGTCCTTTTGCGTAAGAGATTCCGTCGCTGTGCGGTTCAGTGATTTCTTGTAGTGCATAGACCATGCCAAGTCGGCGATTTTGCAAGGTTTTTCCGAAATCATGAGCGTCGCCGGAAATGCCCATACCCTGAGCGGCGCATTTACGGCAAAAGGAGGTAGATACGGCAAAAGGAGGTATACTAGACCGCGATGTCCTTTACTCCTTTTCAGACCCCCGCTCCGCCTGCCGTTTTGCACCGAGACTGGCGCTTGTTTTCTGCGGCTGTTTTCTCCTTCGGCTTCGGATTTGCCATGTACGGCGCGGTCTTTATCAACTTTATCACCGAAAAGCTCGGAGTACACGCGGTCCAGATGGGCGGGCTGGAGTCGACGCGCGAGATACCGGGACTGCTGGCCGTCGGAATTGCAGCGATGTTTGCCCGGTTTGCCGAAGCGCGGATCGCCGCGCTGTGCCTGTGCATGAGTGCGCTGGGCGTGGCGGCAACCGGCTTTGTGCATTCCTACGCGGCGCTGGTTTTAGTGACGGTCTTCTGGTCGGTTTTCATGCACCAGTGGTTTACGTCGTCTTCCGCCATTCCTTTGGCGCTGGCGTCGGGTCTGGAAGGCGGGCGGCACTTGGGGCGCATGGGGGCAGTCGGCGCGGGCGCGGCGGTGCTGGCGTTTGTGATGGTGCGCCTCGGCGTCGGCCATGTGTCGTATCCGGCATTCTTTGTCACGGCGGCGCTGTTTATTTTTGCGGGCGGCGTGTGCCTGCTGCCGATGTCGGGAGCGTCGACCACGCACAATCGGCCGCGCCTGTTGATGCGGCGGGAATACGGCCTCTTTTACGGGCTGACATTCTTGGAAGGCTTTCGGCGGCAGATTTTCACGACGTTTGCTTTGTTCGCTCTGGTCGAGCACTGGCATGTGCCGCTGGCGCAGATTACAACGCTGATGCTGCTGAACGCCGTGGCGTCCTTTGTGGTGGCCGCGCCGGTGGGGCGGCTGATTGACCGGGTCGGCGAGCGCTACTCCATGTCGTTCTATTACTCGGCCATCGCGCTGACATTCGCCGGCTACGCTTTAGTGCAAAACGTGCTGGTGCTGGAATGCCTTTGGGTGTTTGACAGCATTTTGTTCTCGTTCGGCGTCGGTATTACGACGTATTTGAGCCGCATTGTCCGGCCCGGCGAGATGACGCCTTCTTTGTCGATGGGCCAGACCATGAACCATGTCGCCGCTGTGGTGATTCCCGTCGCCGGCGGCCTGCTCTGGCACCGGTTCGGCTACCATGCCCCGTTTTGGTGCGGCGTCGTCGCGGCGGTCGTTTCGCTGCTGATTACCCAGTCTGTCCTGCCCCGCCGGGAACGGTCCGCCGCTCCCCTCCCCGCGTCTTAATCCGCCGCTTCTGTGCTGCAATTTCCTGTTGGCTACAATTTTATATATTTTTTGTGTACCGCTTGACATTCATGCAATCTTTGGTCTATCATAGTTGACCTGCGTATTCGTATGTGCAGAAGTTACGGGGGAAAGCGAGAGGCGAACAAAATGCCGGTGACCGCCAAAAGCATTGCCCGCGAGCTTCAATTGTCGCAGCCGACGGTTTCGCGCATTCTCAGCGGCGACCCGCAGCACCGGGTCGCGGCGGAAACCCGGCGTCGGGTGCTGGAAACGGCGTCGCGCCTGGGCTACCAGCCGAATGCCGTCGCGCGGTCCCTCCGCCGAGGCCGCACCGGGATTGTCGGGCTGTACACAAACCATGATTACGATGCCCGGAACACGTTTTTAGGCACGATCATTGGCGCCTTGCAGCGCTGCTGCGAGCGGCAGGACTTAGATTTGCTGCTGCACAGCGCCCGTGGGGGCCGTTCGGCGGAAGAAATGTTCGGCAAGCTGCGTGACGGGCGCGTTGACGGCCTGATCCTGCACGCGAACGCCGACGATCCGCTGGTGGCGATGCTGGGGCAGTCCCCCCTGCCGGTGGTGACTGTGGCGGACCGTCTGCCGCGTCTGCCTGCCGTGACCTGCGATGACGCGGGCGGGATGCGGCAGCTTATGGCGCATTTTTGGGAGCGCGGCCTGCGCCGCTTTGTTTTTATAGCCCCCGATGAGCGCTTAACGTCCGTTGAGCGCCGCGCGGCGGCGTTTGTCGCGGAAGCCGAGCGCCTGCGAGTTCCGCCGGGCGACTGGTCTGTTCTTCGCGTGTGCGAAGATGACCTGGAAGAAACGGTTCGGTTCCTGCAAACTCTGCCCGCGCCCTGCGCGGCTGCCTGCTGGAACGACCGCAATGCAAACCTTTTGCTGCGCGAGTGCCGCCGTCAGAATGTCGCCGTGCCGGACACGCTGGCTATTGCCGGGTTTGACGGGTTTCCATCTGACCTTGTCCCGTTGTGGGATTTGGTCACGATTAAATGCCCCTGGGAAGACGTGGCCGCCCGTGCGCTGGAAATGCTGATGAAGCTTGTAGACGCGGCGGCGGAGACGACGGGCGCAGACGCGCTTGTCCCGACGGAGATTTGCCTGCCGGTTCAGTTATGCTTAGGAAATACGGTTTAATCGTTCACACCAATTCAACGCCAGAAAGAAAGAGTATCATGAAACCATCATCGCCCCGCACCTCACGAGGGTTCACGCTCATTGAACTGCTCGTCGTCATCGCCATTATCGCGATTCTTGCCGCCATTCTTTTCCCGGTCTTCCAAAAAGTGCGCGAAAACGCCCGCCGCACCGCCTGTTTGTCCAATCTCAAGCAAATTGGACTTGCGATCACGCAGTATGAACAAGATTTTGATGAAAAGACGCCTCCCGGCGCCAACTCCTACGGCGGAGCCGAGGGCTGGGCGGGACAAATCTACACTTATGTCAAAAGCACCGACGTTTTTTACTGCCCGGACGACGGCGTGACCCCCCGGCACAACGGCGCAATTCCGTTCAATGTTTCAAGCTATGGCTACAACAGCCAAATTTCGATCGCAAGTTCAAATCCTGGTGCCGCGCTCCCGCCGGACTCTGTGACGCTGGCGGCTTACAATTCGCCCGCTAAAACGGTTTTGCTGTTTGAAGTCCAGAATTCTACTGGCTATGACATCACTCGTGGCGGCAACAATTCAGATGCCACCCATGCTTGCGGCGATGATTTCCTCCCTGCCTATGGCGGTTCCCCAGCCGGATTTGGAATTGGCGGCAAGGATAATTATGACCCGAACGGCTTCAATGGCCCCGGTGGCCTCGGTGAAGTGAGTTACGCGATCAAATACACAACCGGGGTTGTGCGTAACGTCGGAAACTCCGACAATAATACGCTTGATTTCACAACTCCGCGCCATAACGACGGGGCAAATTATCTGATGGCTGACACCCATGCCAAATTCTTACGCCCCAGCGCCGTCTCAGGCGGAACACTCAACACAACCGCAGGAAGCTGCGGCGGCCCGCAACTCGCAGCAGCGACAGACTGTGGCGACTCAACGATTGCCGTCACTTGGAACATCAAGTAATTTTTCTCCAGCCGTGGGGACAGAGTGCTTGTTTCCACGGCTTTCCCTTCAAGGTCCCTCGGAAGTTGAAGTCTCTCAATGTTAAATTTTGTAAGGGCAGAGGCTGCTATGAAATCTCGAAAACAGTTCCCACTACTTACTCTTCTGCTATTATCTTCCGCGCTAACAGCGTTCTTCGTCGCCGGCTGTTCTAAGCCTACACCGCCTCCCATGGCAACTGAAACCCCAGATCAGATGAACCAAGACATCAAGAACCAAGCCGCGAAGTACAAAGCGTTCCGGGAAAGCCATCCCAATGCTTATCAGGCACCGGCAGGTCAGCCGCAGGCGGGAGGACAATAAATGCAGGACCTTCGCAAACTTCGGTCAATTTTCGCTGTCTGTGGATGCGTGATAATCTCAGCAGCGGCCCTAAGTGGATGCGGTCAAAAAGACACTGCGACTGCTCCTGCCGTTCCTTCTTCGCCCGCGCCCGCCGCGAGCGCCCCTGCCGTCAGTACGCCTGCGCCAAAAGGGGGCATGGACGCGCATCGTGCGACTCTGCAAGCCCAATCTGACTACTGGCGAAAGCACGGCCAGGGGCTGAACGAGACCCCGCCCGCTAAACCCAAGTAACAGTCACCAGCAGCCCGAACCTCACCCTACGCCGAGACGCGGGGTGAGGTTTCTTTTTTGTATCACTTTATGGACAACGAGGAATACATGAACTATTTGTGG
>CAXUBO010000003.1:0-7672 GCA_964249345.1 uncultured Armatimonadales bacterium
AACTGGAACGGCCAAAGCACCATCCTCCAGTCCTACGGCTACACTTACAACGCCGACCACCAAATTACCGGGTATAATGAAGGCACTAGCGCCGACGTGGTCAACAGCCCCAACCCCAACAAAGTGTCCTACGGCTATGATGCGCTGGGCCACCTCACAAGCGACGTTCGCACCGGCAACTACGCTTACTCCAAGAGCTACACAGTGGACGGCGCGAACAACCGCTTGACGATGAACGAGAACGGGGCGGTGACAACGCTCTCGCATGACGGCGACGATCAGCTAAACAGCGCATCAGGAACCGGGTCGTATGGCTACACCTACAACCAGAACGGCGACCAGATCACCAGTACCCTCAACGGTCAGCAGACGACGTTCAGCTATGACTTCGACGACCAGCTTGTGGGCATCACCAAGTCCGGCAGCACGACAAGCTACTCGTATGACGCGCTGGGGCGGCAAGTGCAGCGCGTCGTCAACGGGGCCACTACCGCCTACTACCTGGACGGCAGCCAGATACTGGAAGAAAAGAGCGCGGCGGGCGGCACGGTGCCGTACACCTGGGGCAACGGGCTTGTGCGGCGTGGCAGCGAGTACCCCATGACGGACGGGCAGGGAACGACGAAGCTGGCGACGAGCAGCAGCCAGAGCATCACCTCCACGCAGGAGACAGAAGCGTTCGGGCGCACGATTGCGACGACGGGCAGCACTTCCAGCCCGTTCGGCTACCACGGGGCGGACGGCTACCGGCAGGACGGCGACGGGCCGGCGGGGTTGGACCCCTACCAGAAGGTGGGGGCGAGGTACTACGACCCCACGTTCGGCAGGTTCATCACGCGGGACACGGATGTGTCTCAGGACCCTTACGCTTACTGCGGCGGCGATCCGGTCAACTTCAGCGACCCCAGCGGGCATAGCAAAAAACATAAGCCAAAGCCTGGGCAGGGAAGTTCGGGCGCACCGACTCCCAGTGGTCCTGGAGGTTCGGCTGCTGGCGGCGCGGCTGGTGCTGGCGGAGGGCAATCGGGCGGATCGTCAACGACCAGCGGCAGCAACAGCCCTATAAACAGTGGTAGTGGCACCCAAATAAACATCAACATTACCATACCAGATAGTATCAAGGGAATAGTCGATGCGGCTAAAGAAGCAGGCCAGGCGATTCGCCACTTCTTTGGCGGAAAAGCCATAAAGTCCTCGAAAGAGGAAGAACTTCTCCAATATCTTCCGCTTGTGAACAACGGTGGATAATTGTTGTTATGAGGATGCTTTAGCAAAGCATCCTCATTGCCTTTCATGGATTCAGTGAATACATATTCATACAAGTCAAAGAACAAAAAGTCCCGCCTAAAACTTGTTTCATGGCGCTTATGCTTACTGGTGCTAGTTGGTCTTATCACAATCTGCGTCGGTTGGTATTTCTTACAGCGGTTTCATTCCTCTGCTGACAAAGTAATTTTTCATTCACAATTACCATACCAGGCTGTTATCGTGCCATTTCAGCTAAAGAACAACTTGATTAGCTGTGACGCCAATTTCGCAGGCAAAAAGGAAGACTGTATCCTAGACACTGGGTCGCCCGCCATCATATGGCCGCGAAGCGCAGACTTGCCCGGAAAAAGAACTTTGTCTTGGGGATTTGCCAAAGATGGATTAGGCAACCAGGTCAATCTTACGGAGTATGTTCTTAGTAGCATCAAAATTGGAAGTTATGAACTTCTAAGAGTGCCGACACTTGCTGTCAGCGGCAATCTAAGTTCTTCTCATTCTTATCCTGATTTACGGCAGGTGTGTGATCTTGGAAATACCGCTTTTTCTCAAGCTGTGATGACCATTGATTATAAGAAGCACGTCCTAATTCTTCGCAATTCGCAGTATGACCTTATGCAACATTGTCCAAAACATTGCTTTATACTGCCGTTTCAACGGCAGTCAAAAACACATCAAGCCCTCGATTTTGGTCATCTTACAGTAGCGGCAGAAACGTCAGGACATCCTCTTGCCGTTGTGGTAGACACAGGCGATGCTTCTCCTGCGACCTCTTTGACAGACAGCTACTACAAAACACATCTTGCAGGGGATAAAATTCGCAACAACTGGTTACAAAAAACCGCATTCGGCGAGACAAAAGCCGATTGGATACCAAGTTTTCCTATCTCGGTTCCCGATGCCAGGCCCAACATGCCAAGTCTGGTAGTGAATCAACCTGCTGTATTGATGCCGGACCAGCATGATGGGAGCGACGCGATAATAGGATACTCGGTATTAAGAAACTATTTGGTAACGATTGACTATCCGCGCCGGCGGATTTTTTTGGAGCCGCATTAACGCATAAACTTAGTTAAACAGGATTCCCGCAGCGTGACGGCGAACAAAGCAATATGAATATCAAACGACTGCTTCCGGCGCTGGCCGGGTTGGCTTTGCTGGGGTTTGCCGCGCCGTCCGCTTCGGCCTGGAATGGGACGGGGCATATGACAGTGGCGGATATTGCTTACGATAACTTGACGCCGAAGACGAAGGCGGGGGTGGATGCGCTTTTGGCGAAGCACCGGGACTACGCGCTTTGGATGAGCGAGATGCCGGCGGGGTACACCGACAAAGGGCGATTCGCGTTTATGAAGGCGTCCACCTGGCCGGACGACATTCGCAAAACGCCGGATGACCGGCCCATCTGGCACTATATTGACCTGCCGGTGATCGCGCCGGGCTACACGCCGGACCCGGCGGCGATTTTGGTCGTGACGCCGAATGCGCAAACGCAGATTACGGCGGAAACGGCGGTGCTGGCTTCTCCGACGGCATCTGTTCAAGACCGGGCCGTCGCGCTGTGCTGGGTGGAGCATTTGATCGGCGACGTGCATCAGCCTCTGCATGATTCGTCGCTGTTTTCGCCGCAGTTCCCCCACGGCGACAAGGGCGGCAACGATGAGTCGCTGGCCCCGAACTCAGTCAACGCAGACCCCTTAGAAGCCGCCGCCAATCCGCACCGGCTTCATGCGCTTTGGGATGACCTGCTGGGCAACGCGCAGAACCCCGCAGACATCCAGAAGATTGCAGCGTCGCTGGAAACCCCGGCGTATGGCCGGAGCGCGTTCCCGCAGCTTGCCGCACATCAAGAAGTTCACGAGTGGGTGGTGGAAGGCAACGCGCTGGCGCAGAAGTATGTGTATGTCAACGAGACGCTGCCGATGACGGCGACCGGCGAGGAGAAAACAGAAGTGACGCTGCCGGCGGGGTATCTGGACACGGCCCATAAAATCGCCGACCAGCAGATTGCACTGGCCGGCTATCGCCTAGCGGACACCCTGAACGCGCAGAAGTTTTGATTCCTCCGCCCATTAAGAACCCCTCCCGCTCGTTCCTCGCTCCCTCCCCTGCTAGGGAAGGGCAAGAAAATGACGTGCTATATGCGGGAGGGGTTCTTGACGAGCGGGAGAGGTTACGGATTTCTGTCCCGGCTGAACATCTCCGTCACCCAAAACTCGCCTTTGGCGTTCCGGTAGATGCCGATGCCGACTTTGGCGAAGCGCGGTTCCAGAATGTTCGCGCGGTGGCCGGGGCTTGCCATGAAGGCGCGGTGGGCATAGTCTACGTTGTAGATGTCGCTATAAACGCTGCAATAATAAATGTTCTCGCCAACAAGCAGATACTCCGGCTGGGGCAGCCCAAGCTGTTTGGCGGACGCCAAGTAGCGGTCCATCGGCGAGGAGAGGCCGGGCGTTGGGGATTGGTGGTCGAAGTAGTTCTGGTCGCACATCTCCTGCGAGTGAGCGCGGGCCGTCGCCGTCAGCATCGGGTCAAGCGTGAGGGCGCTGAGGCCGCGCTGAGACCGCTCGGCGTTGATGAGGACAATAAACGCTTCTTCTTGGGCCGCCCGCGCGTCCGCAGAAGCGCCGCGCAGGACTGCCGCATGGACAGCGGCGGGGCGGGCGGGAGCCGAAGACAACGCGGCCGGCGACAGCGGCGCCGCGATGCCGGCGGCCCAAACTAATCCAGCGAGCAAAAGCGAATGAAGCATCTCGGCGGAACCTCTCAAAGTTAAAGCAACTCGGACAAACTGATGCTTTTATCTTCGGGAAACCGCGCGAATTTGAGAAGGGCCAGCGAAGCGAAACGCCGTAATCAGGTATCTTTGCCGTCCGTCGGCAGCCGAAACAGAATGCAGAAAAAAGCGTTGACAGGCAGGCGCGGGCGTGATAAAATTGTCTATGAAACGCTCCTGCTGCTTCTCCTGCTGTTGTTTCCTCCTGGCGCTGCTGCAAATCCTTTCGGCCCAAGCTGCGCCTTCTAGCTACGCCCGGTGCCATGAAATGACCCGGCTGCGGCACTGGACTCACTTTCCCCTGCGGGTGTATCTTGCGCCCGGCCCCCTGAACACCACGGACCGCTTGGCCCAAATGGATGCCGGATTTGGCGAGTGGGTCTCAGCAACCGGCAGCGTCATCTGCTACCAAAAGGTGACGACGGAGGCTGGGGCGGACATCTGCATTCGTCTTTCCAGCCAGATTACGCTGCCGAAGGATACCCGCACGCTCGGTCAGACTGTGCTGAAGTATGACGGGGACGTAATGACTCACGCCGATATTGAGTTTGTTGAGCGTGAAGATGACCCAGCGCAGTTTCAGGAGATTTGCGCCCATGAGTTCGGCCACGCGCTTGGCATTGACGGCCACAGTGATGACCCGCATGACATGATGTTTCCGGTTCTGAGCCATTCGCTGTTCCAAATCCACAATTCAGAGTTGGACTGTTTTCTTCAGCCCACCAGCGTGACCACGCGCGATGCCGCCACACTTGCCTGCGCTTACCCTGCACTTATCTTCCCGCTGCGCCTGTCACCCCCGAAAAAGCATTGACAACGGCTGCCAAATCTGGGTACACTATATCCGACAACATTAGTCGCCTTTAGGCAGTGTTGAGAGATATTTAGAACTGCGAGAACCCTTATGAGTGCAGCCACAGATACGATTGAAGAGTTTGCAAGCAAAGAATACAAGTACGGCTTTGTCAGCGAGGTGGAAAGCGATACCATTCCGGTCGGCCTCAGCGAAGACGTTATCCGCACCATTTCCTCCAAAAAGAATGAGCCGGAATGGCTTTTAGAGTTCCGCCTCAAGGCATACCGCCACTGGCTGACCATGAGCGATCCGCTCTGGCACAATGTCGCGGTCAAGCCCGTGGACTACCAGCAAATTGCTTACTTCTCCGCGCCGAAGCCGAAAAAGGTCTTGAATAGCCTGGACGAAGTGGACCCGGAGATGCTGGCGATCTATGACAAGCTGGGCATCTCGCTGGCTGAGCAGCAGCGGCTGTCCAATGTCGCTGTGGACGCCGTTTTTGACAGCGTTTCGGTTGCCACGACGTTTAAGGGCGAGCTGGCCCGGCAGGGGATCATCTTCTGCTCGTTTTCGGAAGCCGTTCACGATCACCCGGAGCTGGTGCGTGAGTATCTCGGCTCAGTCATCCCGTACTCGGACAACTTTTTCGCCACGCTGAACTCGGCTGTCTTTACTGACGGATCATTCTGCTACATCCCGAAGGGCGTCCGCTGCCCGATGGAGCTGTCCACTTACTTCCGCATCAATGCCGCGAACACCGGCCAGTTTGAGCGGACCTTGATTATCTGCGACGAAGGCGGCTACGTTTCGTACTTGGAAGGCTGCACCGCGCCGATGCGCGATGAGAACCAGCTTCATGCAGCCTGCGTCGAGCTTGTCGCGATGAAGGACGCCACTATCAAATACTCTACCGTCCAGAACTGGTATCCCGGCGATAAGGACGGCAACGGCGGCATTTACAACTTTGTCACCAAGCGCGGCATCTGCAAGGGCGACAACGCCAAGATTTCGTGGACGCAGGTGGAAACGGGCAGTGCGATCACCTGGAAGTACCCCTCGTGCATTTTGCAGGGCGATAACTCCGTCGGCGAGTTCTACTCAGTCGCGCTGACAAACAACAAGCAGCAGGCGGACACCGGCACGAAGATGATTCACCTCGGCAAGAACACCCGGTCTACGATTGTTTCTAAAGGCATCTCGGCAGGACGCGGCCAGAATACCTATCGGGGTTTGGTCAAAATCAACCCCGGTGCGGAGAACGCCCGCAACTATTCCCAGTGCGACTCGCTTCTCTTAGGAGACCGATGCGGAGCGCACACGTTCCCGTACATTGAGGTCAAGAACCCGACCGCGACAGTCGAGCATGAAGCGTCTACGTCAAAAATCGGCGAAGATCAGATATTCTACTGCAACCAGCGCGGCATTTCTACCGAAGACGCCGTTTCCATGATCGTCAACGGCTTCTGCAAAGAAGTCTTCCGCGAGCTGCCGATGGAGTTCGCCGTCGAAGCCCAGAAGCTCCTCGGCGTCAGCCTCGAAGGCAGCGTTGGGTAAAAGGGGAAACAGAAGATGCCGTATCACGATCAAACAGAGTTAATCAGAAATTTGGTTGTCAACGATCATTTGGCATTGGAGGACGAGCCTTTGCTTTTAGCAATCTACTATGCCTCTGAGGCCGCGCCAAATGAAGAGTGCTTGTTTGAGATTGCGCGTAACTTTGGTTACGGCGGACCGGACGAAGACAAGCACATCTTCCACATTGAGTTTGGACGTTCGCCAAACTTCGCTTTGCCGGAAGGCAGACATCTGCGGTTGTTTCTTACTGATCCGGTTGAATTCCGGCTGGCCTTCAATGAAGGATGGCCCGAAGTTAAAGACCTTCAGAAAGCCATCAAGCAAGGGCGATATGAGGTGCTGTATCAGCGTCCCAATGATGAAGAAGCAAAAGAAATGATTTCCCTTTTGGGACCGATGGCACAGTTAGACAAAACGCTGGTTGCGGCATGAAGCAATCGGAGGCATGGGTTCTTCAAGCAAAATCCGACTTCGTGGCGGCACGAGCTATTTTCAACAATGCAGATGCCTCAACTTACTGCCAGGCGATTGCCAAGTATCAGCAAGTCACCGAAAAATCCATCAAAGGGATAATAGCCGCCTTGAACGAGCAGGAAACAACCAATATCCGCATCAGTACCACTCAGCACAAGGTCTATCGAGAGATGGAGGATTTGGATCGTTCACGGCGCGACAGACTGAGATCAGATGATAAAAGGTGGGTTGAGCAAATCAATAGTACTTTACAAGGGCTGAAGGTGGATATAGAGTGGCTTTCTAATCTCGCTCCCAGCGGGCAAAGAAACGGAACATTCGTCAAGAACACTGAATATCCATTTAACGACTTATCGTTGGATGGCTGGACTGCTCCGGCGGCTTCTGGTATTTATGCATCTGTAGATGTTACGAGAGCATTCAATCTCGCGCAGAAATTGCTCAAGCAAGCGGACAAATTTATATCAGCTATGCGCCGCCGTGGCTGAAGCTGCAAGATGCTACTGCATTTGAAAGGGGAAATTATGGCAAGCAAGTATGTAATTGAAATTAAGGGCTGGCCGGGACACGCGCACGAAGTCGTGACGCATACCGAGCAGGAAGCCCAGGTCAAGGCCGAAGAACTGGTCAAGAAGTCGAACGCCGAAGGCGTTGACATGAAGGCGCACGGCGGCCGGCACGACGGCAAGGATCATCACTGGATGGGGACCAATGAAAACGGTCACCCGCGCGAGATCAAGATTGTGGTCGGACAAGGCAAAGTGTCTTAAAGCAAAGCGTCTTAA
>CAXUBO010000003.1:7772-46118 GCA_964249345.1 uncultured Armatimonadales bacterium
GTCTTAAAGCAAAGCGTCTTAATAACAGTTTGGAGAGCGATATGGCATTATTGGAAGTAAGCGACCTGCACGCGCGGGTTGAAGAAAAAGAAATTCTGAAGGGCATCAACCTGACGGTCAACGCGGGCGAAGTCCACGCGATCATGGGACCGAACGGCTCCGGCAAAAGCACGCTGGCCGGAGTTTTGTCCGGGCGCGATGCTTACGAAGTGACCGGCGGCGACGTGCTGTTTGAGGGGAAAGATTTACTCGACCTGGAGCCGGAAGAGCGGGCGCAAGAAGGCTTGTTTCTGGCGTTCCAGTACCCCGTCGAAATCCCCGGCGTCAACAACACCTATTTCCTAAAAGCCGCGCTGAACTCCATTCGGCGTTATAGAGGCGAGGACGAGCTGGACGCCGCGCAGTTCCTGAAGCTGGTGCGCGAAAAAATGAAAGTGCTGCACATTGACCCCAGCCTCTTAAACCGGCCTGTCAACGAAGGCTTCTCAGGCGGCGAAAAGAAGCGCAACGAAATCTTCCAAATGGCGGTTTTGGACCCGAAGCTGGCGATCTTGGACGAGACCGATTCGGGCCTGGACATTGACGCGCTGAAAGTCGTTGCGGACGGTGTCAACGCGCTTCGCAGCCCGGAGCGAGCGGTGATTGTCGTCACTCACTACCAGCGTTTGCTGAACTACATTGTCCCCGATTTTGTTCATGTTTTGTCTGGCGGCAAGATTGTGAAGTCCGGCGGCAAGGAGCTTGCGCTGGAACTCGAAGCCCAGGGCTACGGCTGGCTTGAGGGCAAGGACGCACAAGAGAAAGAATTGGTTGCGGCATAATGACGGAAACAATGACGACGACAGAAAACAGTTACCTGCGTGACTTCGCGGGGTCCAATAGAGGCAGCAATGCGCCTGGTCCCGAATGGCTGCGGAACCTGCGTCAGTCGGCAGCAGCGCGTTTTGCGGAAGTTGGTTTTCCCACCCGGCGCAACGAAGAATGGCGCTTTACCAATGTTTCGCCGATTGCCGAGATGCCGTTCACGCTGGCGGGCAAAGCCGAAAGCGAGATGACGGCGGACGCGCTGACCCGCTACACCTACGCCGGCATGGGCGGAACGCAGCTTGTGTTTGTCAACGGTCATTTTCAGGCGGGTCTGTCTTCTCAAGAGTTCCCGGCAGGCGTCACCGTCAGCACGCTGGCCGCCGCGATGGAATCCGATCCTGCGCTGATTGAGACGCATTTAGGCCGTTACGCGAAGTTCACGACGCAGGCGTTTGTCGCGCTGAATACGGCGGCGCTGGAAGATGGTGCGTTTGTGCATCTGAGCCGCAATGCAGTTGTTGACGAGCCGATCCACCTGGTGTTTCTGTCCACACCGCACGGTGGTCCGACCGTCTCGCACCCGCGCACGCTGATCATTGCGGAGGAAAACTCGCAGGCGACTTTAGTGGAAAGCTATTCGGGAACGCCGGACACAGTCTATTTCACAAACGCGGTCACCGAAGTAGTCGCTGCCGAAAACGCTGTGCTGGACCACTATAAAGTCCAGCGCGAGAGCGTTAAAGCCTACCATGTGGCAACAATGCAGCTTCAGCTTGCCCGCAGCACGAACTTTTCGTCACACTCAGTCGGTCTCGGTGGTTTGCTGGTCCGAAACGACGCGAACGCTTATCTCGGCGGCGAAGGCATTGAGTGCACGCTAAACGGCGTCTATCTCGGCAATGACCGGCAGCTCATTGACAACCACACTGAGATTGACCATGCGATGCCCCACTGCAACTCGCACGAGATTTACAAGGGCATTCTGGATGGCCATTCACGCGGCGTGTTCAACGGCAAGATTTTTGTCCGGGAAGACGCGCAAAAGACCGACGCCAAGCAGACAAACCAAACTCTGCTGCTGTCGCCGACCGCGCAGATTGACACCAAGCCGCAGCTTGAAATCTTTGCCGATGACGTGAAATGCACCCACGGCGCGACCATCGGCCAATTGTCCGACGAGGCGCTGTTCTACCTTCGCGCTCGTGGCATTCCAAAAGACAACGCCCGCGCCCTGCTGACCTATGCGTTTGCCAGCGACATCGTCAGCCGCATCAAGGTAGATGCCATTCGCGCCCAGCTTGATCAAGTTCTGCTGGCTGACCGCGCGTTGCAGGGAATTGCGCTGTAAGAACCTACTCCGGTTCGTTCTTTTAGACTGAAAAACACCATGACAAACGCATACGATGTGCAGCGCATTCGGCAGGATTTTCCAATCTTAGCGCGGGAAGTCCACGGCAAGCCGCTGGTGTATCTCGACAACGCGGCGACGACGCAGAAGCCGCAGAGCGTCATTGACGCGATTACAGGCTACTACACCGACTATAACTCTAATATCCATCGGTCGTCGCATCTGCTGGCGGAGCTGGCAACACGCGGCTACGAAGGCGCACGGGTCAAGATCAAGAACTTTCTGAACGCGGCGGACGCCCATGAGATTATCTTCACGCGCAGCGCGACGGAAAGTGTCAACCTAGTCGCGCAGACATGGGGGCGGCAGAACATCAAAGAAGGCGACGAGATTATCGTCTCGGAGATGGAGCATCACTGCAACATTGTGCCGTGGCAGATGCTTTGCGTTGAAAAGGGCGCACACCTACGGGTCATCCCCATCACCGACAGCGGCGAGCTGCGGATGGGCGAGTACGCGGCGCTTCTCAGCGAGCGCACTAAGTTTGTCGGCATCTGCCACATGTCCAACGCGCTCGGCACGATCAACCCCGTCAAAGAAGTGGTTAGGCGAGCGCATGAGTTGGGCGTTCCGGTGCTGGTGGACGCGGCGCAGTCGGCGTACCATATTCCCATTGACGTTCAGGAACTGGGTGCCGACTTTCTGGTGTTTTCAGGCCATAAGCTGTACGGCCCGACCGGGATCGGCGTCCTCTACGGCAAGCGGTCATTTTTAGAGGCCATGCCGCCGTGGCAGGGCGGCGGGGACATGATTGAAACGGTGTCGTTTACGGAAGGCACGACGTACAACGAAATCCCTTACAAGTTTGAGGCCGGCACGCCGCACATTGAAGGCGCAATTGGGCTGGGCGCTGCGATTGACTACTTGACCACGCTGGGCATGGACAAGATTTCGGCGTATGAGCATGAACTGACTGCCTACGGTGCCGAGGCGCTTTCGGCAGTGCCGGGCCTGCGGATGGTCGGCACGGCGCGGGAAAAAGCGAGTGTGTTTTCGTTCACGCTGGGCGACATTCACCCGTATGACATCGGCTCCCTCCTGGATGAACAGGGCATTGCCATACGCACCGGCCAGCACTGCGCCCATCCTGTGTTGCAGCGTTTGGGCGTTTCGGCAACCGCCCGCGCGTCACTGGCCCTGTACAACACGCGCGAAGAGATTGATGCATTAGTCACGGGCCTGGCCCGTGTCCGAAAGATGTTCGGCGAATGACCATAGACGAAGCGCAGGATGAGATTGTGGAAGAGTTTGAGCTATTCGGCGATGATGCCGACATGCGGAACTCGTATATTATTGACCTGGGCCGCAAGCTGCCGCCGATGCCGCCGGAACACCATACGGACCAATATATCGTCAAAGGCTGTCAGTCTCAAGTCTGGGTGCATACAAACCCGCGCGATGGCCGCCTGTATTTTGACGCCGACAGCAACGCCGCCATCCCAAAAGGCTTGATTGCCCTGGCTGTGCGGCTGTATTCAGGCCGGACGCCGCAGGAGATCGCCGGGACGCCGCCGGACTTCATTGAACGCATCGGCATGAGCAAGCATGTGTCATCAGGCCGATCCAACGGCCTCTTGGCCGTCATTGGGCGCATGAAGCAGGAAGCGGCAGCCGCGCTGCAAAGCGAGAAATAAATTATGCCACCAACAGACACGAAAACAGATACGAAAGTTTACCCGCTGATGATTGAAGCGGAAGTCGAGGAAGCCTTGCGGGAAGTTTACGACCCGGAAATCCCCGTCAACATCTACGACCTCGGCCTCATCTACGATATTCATGTAGACGAGTACGGCGTTGTAGACATCGAAATGACTTTGACCTCTCCGGCCTGCCCCGTCGCCGGCATTCTGCCCGGCCAAGTCGAGCAGAAAGTCCGCGAAGTCCCCGGCGTCGCCGATGTCAGCGTCGAGCTGGTCTGGGAACCGGCGTGGAGCATGGACCGCATGAGCGAGGAAGCCAAGCTAGAGCTTGGGTTTTTCTGAAGGAAAGCAAACAATGAGCAATTCTGCTGTATTAGAAGCGCAAGCTAAAACCACCGAACATCCCGTAACCCTGACTCCTGCCGCCGTCGCCCAGGTTCGGCGCTTAATTGCCAAAAAGGGCGACGACACCCTGAAGCTGCGTGTCGGCGTCAAAGGCGGCGGCTGCTCCGGCCTTTCTTATATTCTAGGCTTAGAAGCAGTGCCGCGCCCTAACGACATCGTTTATGAGATTGACGGCATCACCGTCATGGTAGACCCGAAAAGCGCCCAATTTATCTCCGGCATGACGCTGGATTACAGCACCGCGAATCTGCTGGAAGGCGGCTGGAAATATCTGAACCCCAACGTCCAAAAAAGCTGCGGCTGTGGGACATCGTTCACACCGAAGTAGGTTACATAGTAGGACAAAAAGCGGCTCCTCTTAATGAGGAGCCGCTTTCGTGCTTATAGTTTGTGGAAGGCTGTTCAATGTACCGCTTTTTGTTGTTCCTGTGTGTTCTCCCGACGGTTTGCCTCACTCCCGCGCATTCAGCGAGAGCGCAAACTAGCACACAGACTCTTGCGGTAGCGGTCTCTGAAGACGGAGGCAACGTATTCCGTCGCTTTCTTGTTGACAAAGATGGGCGTATGACCTCAAATACTCGTTTCCGAATGGCTAATCCGAATGAGGCTTACACGGATTTTGTTTGCTTCGGGCCGAATGGCCGCTTTGTGTACGTCGCTTCCAGCCTGAATGGGAAATCTGCTGTTTATCAATATCGCGTTGAAGCGGATGGCTCCTTGTCGCTTGCAGCCTCTCCAGCCATAGTGGGCTTTGAAGCATCCTGCATGGTGTTTGCTCCGGATGGTGTTCACGCTTACGTCCTTTGCCGTAATGGCATTTGGCAGTTTCGTCAGCAGCCTGACGGTCAGCTTATCGCTTTGACTCATCCTTTTGTTGTGACGGGAAGCCCGACCCAGAAACATGATGTGCGGAAAGATATTACGAAGCCTGGGGAGAAGTACAGCACTTATGAGATTGAAAATGAGGATGCGCTTTCTCCTGCCTCTTTAGTGTTCGCTGAGAACGGTCGCCAAGCATTTGTCATAAACCGGGAGTACTTCTACAAAGGTACGGAACGAGTCATACCGAATTGGGCGGTGCAAGGGGGAGGAACTTTTGTAGATGTGTCTCACTCCATCAAGCGACTTGATGTCAGCAAGACTGGTGAACTGGCAGCCGCGACAGCCGCGCCGGTCGCCGTTGATTTAGGAGTGACTTCTCTCTCTTCTGTTCCCGGCGGACAGTTCTTGTACGCAGAAGACCGAGAAAAGAAGACCACTTTTGTTTGCAAAGTGAGGCGTGACGGTTCTGTCTCTTCACCGACTAAGCTTGATGTAGCGGGGAACACCCTTGATTTTACTCCGTCCGTCCGCTTTGCCTATGTTGCGCTCAACGACACACTTCAGCCCTGTACCGTGCAGGCAGATGGACGCCTGCTGCCGCTGACGCCGGCACTCCGCCTGCCTCATGCCGTGGAGAATACCGAGCGGAATCTTTCTGTGATTGACCATGTGCAGGTCGATAGAACAGGCCGGTTCCTGTTCGCCTACTATGCAACAGACAGTATAGATCACGCCGTTGCGGAATATGTGATTCAAGCAAACGGCCATCTTTCCGATGTGCCGCAGTCGTTCGCGGAAGTCGGCTCGCAGCTCAGTGGTGTCATGGCGCTCGTGCCGACAACAGAAGTGAGTCGGTATCGAGCAACAAAAACCCAAGACGCTACGCCTGCTGTTTCCCCTTCACACCACCCGGAGTTTGCGTATCTGCTCAATGCGGATGACGGCGAGATCAGGCAATATGCCGTCACAGACACGGGTGCGCTTGCACCCCTTGCTCCTCCTGATGTCAAAATTAAGGGCGGCCTATTCCCGCAAGGATTCAGTCGTATTGCGGCGGACCCGGAAGGCCATTATCTTTACCTCACAGACCCGCGCACAGAGTCTGTTTTGCAGTACAAAATCGGGCGAGATGGAACACTGACTCCTTTGCCGACAACCACCCACTTCAAGTCGCCCACTTATCCCACAGACATTGTGATTGACCCTTCAGAGCGGTTTGCCTTTGTTTCTACCTACTACACAAGCGCGGTCGCCGAGTTCGCGATTGGATCGGACGGTCTGCTCGGCCCTGAGGCTATTCGCACGCTGTCTTATGTGAGAGAGGGAGTAACAGAGCGAGAGTTGTTCCTTGCTGCCAAAGCTAATTTGCTTTTTGTTCCTCATGGGAACAACTACATAGACAGCTACCGCATTGCCGATGATGGCTCTGTCGCCCTACTCTCCAGTTATCAGACAAACCTCGGACAGCCCTTTGCATTCGATCCCTCCGGCAAGTTCGCGTTTTATGGGGACGGTTACGGTGCTGTCTGGCAGTTTCTGGTCAGCCCGCAGGGAGCCGTTTCCGAGAACGTGCCCCGCTCAGTTCCCGCCGATGCGGCCCCGGAAGGGGTCGCCGCTGATCCCCTAGGCCATTTCGTTTATGCGGCGAATGGCGGTGATTTCTACGGCGACGGCAGCATCTCGCAGTATCGGTTGGGTCCAGACGGCAAGCTGACCCCTCTATCGCCTCCCTACCTAGCGACAGGCACTAGCCCCGACTTACTGACTGTGGATGTCACCGGCAGGTTCCTTTATTCCTACAGCTCTCATCGACACTTCCCGCTTGCGCCGGCATCCGCGAATGCTCAAGAGGAAGTAAGCCTGTTCCGTGTCAACAGTGACGGAACGCTGACTTCAAACGGTAAGTTAGAGATAAAAAAAGAGCAATCAGGGCAAGACGGCATTCAACTGCTGACCGTCCAGCCTCACACATGACACAATCCTAACCCCCAAAGCGGTGGGTTTCCGGCGTCTGCGCCCAATAGCCGTGTGCTTCAGCACGTGGTTCCTAACGCATGGTCCTATTGGCGTGGTGCCGGCGGCCAAACAGAGGTATTATAAATTTCTGTCGTCTTCCTCTTGTGCCGCTTTGCTTGCTCTTTACGATGGCTCCGCAGTTGAGACGCGCAAACCCAAACAAATCCCGGTGTGGCACAAATAACAGCGGCAACCAATTCCCAGGTATTCAGGGCCGTATAATAATGAGGCAGACGATGGCTGTGGTCATAAACATAGACGAAAGGGCCTGCCATATCGCCTCCGAACAGTGCTTCAGGAACGCAGGCGATAAAATATAGAAACAGCCGGTAACACCGATCTCCGACGGTTTTTGACGCCACCATGCCACGATTGCACCTCACTCACACTCTCTGCCATTCGCTGATATACACTTTTCAGGTATAATTATAGGTGAAATGATTCCTATTCGGCTTGAACTTAAGAACTTTATGTCGTATGGCGCGGAGGTTCCCGCCATTGACTTCTCCGGGATGCACACGCTCTGCTTGTCGGGTGAAAACGGGCATGGCAAGAGTGCGCTGCTGGATGCGATGACTTGGGCCTTGTGGGGCGAAAGCCGAGCGGGGAAGAACAAGCATGACGAGCTTGTCCGCATCGGGGCGGACGAGATGAGCGTCCATTTCACGTTTGAGATGGGCGGGCAGCGCTACCGGGTCGTCCGTAAGCGCTCCAAAAAAGCGGGTGGCAACGTGTGGCAGCTTCAGGGCGAGACGCCGGACCAGGGCCTCGGCACGGGCTGGCATCCGCTGACCGGCAACACGGACCGCGACACGGAAGCTGCCGTGCAGAAGCTCCTGCGAATGTCGTATGATACGTTCCTGAACTCGGCGTATCTGCGGCAGGGGCAGGCCGACCAGTTTGTGAAGCAGACGCCGGGCAAGCGCAAAGAAATACTCGCCGATATTTTGGATTTGTCCCGCTACGATCAGTTGGAAGCCAAAGCACGGGACCGGGCGAAGTCTGCGGCAATGGAAGCCGTAGACCTAGAGCGCGACATCAGCGGCATTGATGCCGAGCTCAGCGCCGAGCCGGACCTGCGCCGGCAAGTGGCCGACCTGCAAATCCGCCTGGAAGGACTCACCGCCCGGCGGGAAACCCTGCGCCAAGAGTGGGACGCCATGAAGGAGCAGCAGGCACAGCTCAAAGGGCAGGCGGAGCTTGCAGCAGCTTTGACGGCGCAGATTGCCGAGTGGGACAAAGAAGTGCGCGAGGTCTCCGGCGAGCTTCAGCGGCAGCGTGCTATCGCCGAGAGTGCGCGGGCGCTGCTGTCGCGCCGTCCTGAAATCGAACGAAACTATGCAAGTCTCACCGACGCGCGAAAACGCTCTGTTGAGCTGGAGCGCGACTGGGAACAATTCCACCGAGGGCAAGGGCTTCTGGCGGCTGCCGACAAGGAACTGGCGGCAGCGGAAAATGAGGTGCAGCGCCGTTTAGAGCGTGCTGTGACCGCTCACGAAGATGCAGTCACCAAAGTGAAAGATTATGAAGCGCTGGCGGAGCAGTGCGAACTGCTGACCCCGCGTGTCGCCGCCGCCGACAAAAGTGAAGCGCGGATTGATCCGGTGCGTGAAGCACTTGCGGCTTGGAACGAGCAGTTCACTCTCCTGCGCGAGCAGAGCGCCGGGCTGGATTATGAAGTTCGCGACTGGAAACGCCGGGCGGAAGCGCTTGCGGGTCAGCAGGGGCAGTGTGATGTCTGCAATTCGGACCTGCTGCCGGAAAAAGTCGCGGATATTCAGTCCGAATATCAAGACGCGCTGACACGGGCGCAGGCGAAACAAAAAGAAATAAAAGCCCAAGCAGCGCGTCTTAAAGTCGAAATCGGTAACTGTGAAACGGAGCTTCGCGCCCTGGAATCCCAGACGCGGGCGGCAAAAGAGGATCGCACTCGGCTGGCGCAATTACAGCAGCTTCTCCTAGAAAAGGATGCGACTCGTGCGACGCTGCCGAACCTGCTGGCCGTGCGTGAGGAAGCCGAGCGTATCTGTGCGGAAGCAAGCTTTGCCCCGGAAGTTCGCGCCAAGATCGCCAAGTACGAAGCCGCGCTCAAAAAACTCGCCCATGCCGAGACGGACTACGCCGCAGTGAAAACCGATCTGGCAGTTTTGGAGCCTTCCGAGCGCTTGTATATTCAACTGGAACATGCGGAAGCGTCTCTGAAAACGGCGGAGGTCGCCATAAGGCGCGGTGAGGATACGCTGCAAGCGCGTCAGTCTAATCAAGACGCGGCCCGAAAGCAGCTTGCTGCGCTGGCGGATGTTGGTTTGGAAACGGCAAAGCTGGACTTAGTAAAACAACATATCAAAGATCAAGAAGCGGCGCGTAATCTGGAAGAGCAGGCAGCATTGCAGGAGATCGGACGCCGTGAACAAACGCTGACCCGCTTGGAAGAGCAAAAAGTCGTGCGGGCAGACAAAGCCAAGCGCCTCTCCGATGCCAAATATGACCACGAAGTTCATCTACAGCTTACGCAGGCGTTCGGTAAGAAGGGCGTCCAGGCACTCATTATCGAGAATGCTATCCCGGAACTGGAAGACGAGACCAATCGTCTGCTGGAACGCTTGACCGACGGCGACATGCACCTCTACTTTGAGACATTGAAAGAAGCCAAGTCCAAAAAAGACACGCCGATTGAGACGCTGGAAATCAAGGTCAGCGACAATTTAGGAACCCGCCCGCTTGAAATGTACTCCGGCGGCGAGGGCTTCCGCGCCGCGTTTGCTCTGCGGATCGCGCTGTCCAAGCTGCTGGCCCGCCGGGCCGGGGCGCGTCTGCAAACGCTGATCATTGACGAGGGCTTCGGCTCGCAGGATGCCAAAGGCCGCGAAAAGCTGGTGGAATGCCTTAATGCCATCAAGGACGACTTTGAGCGCATCATTGTTATCACCCACATTGACGAGATGAAAGATGCCTTTTCAAATCGCATTGAAGTGACGAAAACGCCCACGGGTTCGCAGGTGGTCACAATGGAGGGTTCCGCCGGGTGAAGCCGCCGCTTATCTGGCTTCTGGCAGGCGCGTCGGGCCTCGCGCTGACCCTGCTGCTGAACCGGCTCGGCACAGCCTGGCTGGGCGCGACGGTGTTTCAGTCCGACGCGCTTTATGACGGCTCCGCCGTTTTGGCGACTCTGCTCCTGCCGTCGCTGCTGGGCGGCCTGCCCATCGGCTTTTTGGCCCGCCGGCACGGCCTGAATGTCGCCGCCGCCGCGTTTGGCCTGTTCTGTTTGACTGGCTCCGTGCATCCGTTCTGGCGCATCCCGCTGGTGTCCCCGGAAGCGGTCCACAGCGGGGCAATCCATTACTTTCTGAATAACCCGCTTGTCGCATTGGCATTCGGCTCGCTGGGTGCGTGGGTCGCCTCGCAGTTTTCTACCGGAGCCTGGAAGCTGGCAGACGCCGAGCCGGTGCTGCCGCCGGGGTAGGACAAGAGACGGAGAACATGGAGCTGAACCCGCCGTGCTTTAACGGTGCAAGCTCCCGCCTGCGCGGGCGAAGGCATCATTCGCTTTGGTCTTCTGCCCGCGAAGGCGGGGAGTTGCTTTTTAAAGCACTGCCGTTCAGGGCAGGAAAATAGTAAAGCGCGTCAAGTGGCGCAAGTTCGGAGTAGAACATGATATTTGTAGATGAAGTTTTAATTGATGTGAAGGCAGGGGACGGCGGCAATGGGGCTGTGGCGTTCCGCAAAGAAAAATTTGTGCCGTTTGGCGGGCCGAACGGCGGGGACGGGGGCAAAGGCGGCGACATATACATTGAGTCGGACTCGAATTTGTCCACACTGCTGGACTTCCGGTATCAGCGCAGTTACGAAGCGGAGCGCGGCATTCACGGCACGAGCCGGGACATGCACGGCAAGAACGCGGGCGACCTGACGCTGAAAGTGCCAGTGGGAACAACGGCGACCGATGCGGCCACTCATCGTATTATTGCGGACCTGACCAAGCACGGCGAAAAGGCGCTGATCGCGCGGGGCGGGGAAGGCGGGCGCGGCAACGCGCATTTTGCGAACTCCACCCATCAAGCGCCTAAGTTTGCGGAGAACGGCGAGCCGGGCGAAGAAAAACAAATCAAACTGGAACTGAAGCTGCTGGCGGATGTCGGGCTGATCGGCTACCCCAATGTCGGCAAATCCACGCTGATTGCCGCGCTGTCTGCGGCCAAGCCGAAGATAGCGGACTATCCATTCACGACGCTGGTTCCCAATTTAGGCGTCGTGCGCGTGGATGACGAGCGAACCTTTGTGATTGCGGATATTCCGGGGCTGATTGAAGGCGCAAGCGAAGGGGTTGGGCTAGGCCACCAGTTCCTGCGCCATGTCGAGCGGACACGCCTGCTGTGCCATTTAATTGATGTGTCGGACACATCGGGGCGGGACCCGATGGACGATTACGCGATCATCAACCGGGAGCTGGCAAATTACAATGAAGAGCTGGCCCATCTGCCGCAGGTGATTGTTCTCAATAAGTCGGACATTGCCGACCCGGAAATTGTCGAGATGCTGCGGGCGGAGTTTGCCGAAGAAGATAAACCCGTCTTTGTGGTCTCGGCGGCGACACGCTCCGGCCTGGAGCCGCTCGTTTATTACCTCGCCCAGCGGCTCTCCGAGATGCCGCTGCCGCCGCCGTTTGACGACGGCATTGTCCGCATTACGTCGGAGACCATTAAAGGCCGCCGGACCGACCGCCGGTGGGAAGCGAGCTACGATGCCGCCAATCAAGTGTATGTGGTCACAGGCGCGGGCATTGAGCGCCTCATTGCTATGACCCAGCTTTCCAACGAAGACGCGGTCAGCCGCTTGCAGCGCACTCTGGAAAAGACCGGCATCATCAACAAGCTGCGGACATTAGGAGCGTCGGAAGGTGACACCGTTCGTATCGGCAAGGCTGTGTTCTCCTTCTTTGACGAAGACGCTTTGGATCAGCCCGCAGAAAAAGCAGATGTGGAGGAGTAAGAACCTACCCCGGCTCATTCATCGCCGCCCCTCCCTAAGAAGGAAGGGTCAGAGATAAGAACAAGACTACGAATGCTGCTTTCTGCCTCTTGCTTTTTACCCTTTGCTCTTCACCCTTCCTTCTTAGGGAAGGGCGGCGATGAATGAGCCGGGGTAGGTTCTTCGCGTATGACCCTCAACCTAACTCAAAAACTGGTGATCAAAGTTGGCACCAGCACCCTAACGCGCGGCGGCGGGCCGCCGGACACGGCGTACATTGCTGATTTGGCGGGACAGGTCGCCGCGCAGCTTGACTGGGGCCGCAATGTCGTTCTCGTGTCATCGGGGGCAATTCGGGCAGGCATGGACAAGCTGAACTTGCCGGGCCGCCCCCGCTCGATCCCGCAGAAGCAGGCGGCGGCGGCCATTGGACAAGGGCTTCTCATGCACACCTATGCGGAAGCGTTTGCGGCGTTCGGCGTTCCTGTCGCCCAGATTTTGCTGACGCGCGAGGACTTGCAGGATCGCAGGCGCTATTTAAACGCCTGCAACACGTTTGAAGCGCTGCTCGCCCACCGCGTCGTGCCGATTGTCAACGAGAACGACACGGTGGCCGTAGACGAAATCAAGTTCGGCGACAATGACACGCTGGCCGCTTTAGTGGCGTCGCTTATTGAAGCCGACACGCTGCTGCTGCTGTCCGATGTGGCGGGGCTGTATGATTCCGACCCCACGCGCTCATCAAACGCCCGGCTTATTCCCGTTGTTCAGACAATTGACCGAGCTTTGGAAGAACGCGCGGGCGGCGTTCAAACTTTGATGGGAACAGGCGGCATGGCGACGAAAATTCAGGCCGCGAAAATTTGCGCCAACACCGGCGTTCGGATGCTGATTGCCGACGGCCGCCGCCCCCATGTGGTTTTGGACGCTCTCAGCGGCTTCTGCGGAACCCAATTTGTTCCCAAGCCGACGCGCCTGCGCTCCCGTCAGCGGTGGATTGCCTACGGGGTTACTCCAAAAGGAAGCATTACGGTCAACGATGGCGCAAAGCTGAAAGTGGTCGCCGGCGGCAGCAGCCTGCTTCCAGCGGGAATCACGCACGCTTTCGGTCACTTCAACGCCGGGGATTTAGTGACACTGCTCGGCCCCGGCGGCGAGACATTCGCACAGGGATTTGTCAATTACAGCCAGGTCCAGATTACGAAAATCATGGGCTGCCGGACGGACGAAATCCTGCTGCGCCTCGGCGTCAAGCCAAGCGACGAAGTCATTCACCGAGATAATCTCGTCCTGGACCTCTGACGCTCCTCTTGACATCGTTCCCGCGTTCGGTTAGAATAACTGCCATGAGTGCCGAGGCAATAAGTGAAGTCGAAGACAAGGGGCGCGTTGCGAAAGCCGCCGCCCGAACGCTTGCGACGGCGGAGACAGACGCGAAGAACGCCGCGCTGAACGCAATCGCAGAGGCGCTTGGCACCAATCATGCCGCTGTCTTAGACGCCAACCAGCGGGACCTTGCCCATGCCAAAGACAGCGGCATGACGGCGAATCTGATGGAGCGGCTGACGCTGAATTCTCAGCGCATCGGCGAGATGCAGGCCGGGCTGAGGCAGGTTGCGGCGCTCCCGGACCCCATTGGCGCGGTGCTGTCGGGCTGGCGCCGCCCGAACGGCCTGCAAATCACCAAAACGCGCGTCCCGCTCGGCGTCATCGGCATTATCTACGAAAGCCGCCCCAACGTCACCGTTGACGCCGCCGCGCTCTGCCTGAAATCCGGCAACGCCGCGCTGCTGCGCGGCGGCTCGGAAGCCATTCATTCCAATATCGCGCTGGCGGCTGTTCTTCAAAGCGCCCTGGAAGCCGCCGGCCTGCCCCGCGCTGCCATTCAGCTTGTTCAAAGCACCGACCGTGCCGCCGCCCGGCGCTTGATGACCTTAAACGGCTTCGTAGACTGCCTGATTCCGCGCGGCGGCGCGTCGCTGATCAAAACTGTCGTGGAAAACGCGACCGTTCCCGTCATTGAGACAGGCACCGGCAACTGCCATATTTATGTGGACAAAGACGCTGATTTTGCGATGGCGTCGGAGATTGTCCTAAACGCCAAAGCTCAGCGCCCGTCGGTGTGCAACAGCGCCGAAACGCTGCTTGTGCATTCGCAAATCGCAGGCGACTTTCTGCCGCTGCTCGGCCCGAAGCTGAAAAAGGCAACCGTCGAAGTCCGCGCCGATGCCCGCGCCCGCGCCTTACTCCCTCACGCCGCCGAAGCTACGGAAGAAGACTGGCTGACGGAATACAACGCGCTGATACTCGCCGTCAAAGTCGTAGACAGCTTGGATGATGCCGTCAGCCATATTAACGCCTACGGGACGCAGCACTCCGAGGCGATTGTCACCGAAAACTACGCCGCCGCCCAGGCATTTACGGGCGGCGTAGACTGCGCGGCGGTTTATGTCAATGCGTCTACCCGCTTTACTGACGGCTTCGAGTTCGGCTTCGGCGCGGAAATCGGCATTTCCAACCAAAAACTCCACGCACGCGGGCCGATGGGTCTGGAAGAGCTGACAACGTACAAGTACATCGTGCGCGGCAGCGGACAAACCCGCTCCTAGAAAGACAACACTTTGGAACCAGTGCCACCAGTCGTCTCCTGCCCGTTTCAGTGGCTTTACGGGCGTGTGCCAAGTCCTCTCGGTGCGAAGGCTATGATGACGGATGTTCGGCAAGGCGTGATGCAGTTTGATCCGCAGGCCGTGACCATTCAAGGCAAAACGGCGCGGGGCAAAGAAATCAACACGGGAATGCGCTGGGATCAGATGCGGGAGATTTTGCTGGCTCCCCTGGAGAAGCAGGCATGTTTTGTGTATGACGCTCCAAACTTTGCCGGCACGATGATCACGTTCTCCCTTGCGTTCATGCCTGCACCTGGCTACTATGAGATGGCAGCAACCGCTGTCCGCCAGTATGCAACTGTCCCCATTAAAGAAGGCCGGCTAAAGAACGCAACAAAGACGTATGTGTGGATCATGCTTATTTTGCTGCTGTTGCTTTTTGCATTCATTATGGCGCTTAACAAAAAAGAAGGCTATAATCCAACGCTGCAAGGAAGCCTCCGAAACACGTTGAGGCATGAGCAGGCAACTAAAAGGAGTGCGTATGCAGCGGCTAGGCATTATGGGCGGCACGTTTGACCCGATCCATTACGGGCATCTGCTGATGGCGGAGGAAGCGCGGCAGGCGTTCGCGCTGGATGAAGTGGTTTTCGTGCCGAATGGGCGGCCCGCGCATAAGAAAGCCTATTTAGTCAGCTCGCCGGAAGAGCGTTATGCCATGACGCTGCTGGCGACGGGTTCCAACCCGCACTTTTCGGCGTCGCGCATGGAGATTGAGCGTCCCGGCCTTTCGTACACGATTGACACGCTGCGGGCCTTCCGGGCGCTTTACCCACAGCTTGATGTTTTGTACTTTATCACCGGAGCGGACGCGGTACTAGAGATACTGACCTGGCATGAGTATGACCAATTGGTGCGTGAGTGCCGGTTTATTGCCGTGACGCGGCCAGGCTTTGTGCTGGAACGGCTGACAGAAATTGCCGATGCCGCGTTCTTGAACCGCGTGTCTTTCCTGCCGATTCCCGGCCTAGAGATTTCGTCTACGGACATTCGGAGGCGTATCCGCGAGGGGCGCAGCATCAAGTATCTGACGCCGGAGCCTGTGGAAGCGTATATCCGGCAGCAGGGGCTGTACCGCTTGTTGACGGTCGCCGAGTGACAGCACTAGAACAAAAACCATGCCTGAAGAATGTGAACGACAACTTGCGGTCACGCGGCGGCAGCTTGAGGCTGTGCAGCAGGTAAGCGCCGCGCTTTATTCCATCACCGACACGAACGCACTGCTGCGGCAGGCGCTGGAAACCAGCATGGAGGTGGTGGATGCGGACGCCGGCTCGATCCTGCTGCACAACGCCCAGGAAAACACGCTGGTTTTTCGCCACGCGATTGGCCCGGTCGCGGACAGTCTGATTGGCACCGGTTTAGACTTGTCGCTGGGCAAAGGAATCGCCGGGCAAGTGTTCTCGTCGGGACAGGCGCGGCTGACGCCGGATGTAGAAGCCGACGCCGATCATGTCGGCACCGTGGATGCCCGGACCGGCTACCAGACGCGCTCCCTGATGACGGTCCCGCTGCACACGCGCGGCGGTGCGCCGCTGGGAGTCATTCAGCTTGTCAACAAGCAGAGTGGGGCGTTCGACGCCGCCGACATGGCGGTCATTGGGATTGTCAGCAGCCTGATTACTATGAGCACTCAGAACGCCCTGCTGGCCCGCGAAGCCAACTTGGCGGCCATCGCCCGTTCGGTGGGAGAGATCAGCCACGACATCGGCAACATGCTCACCCATGTTCTGCCGTATGTGGAAACGCTGGAAGGCTACATTGAGGATGTCCGGGCCGAAAAGCCCAATGCACTGGAAGCGCTGGAAGGCTTTTATGCCGAAACGCGGGAAAGCGTTGCGGAAGGGGTGGGGCAGGTGACGGCGCGGACGCGCGAGATTGCCGGTGCGCTGAAAGGCGAAGTCGCTCCGTTAGACTTCAAGCCGGGCCGCCCATTTGACGCTGCCCAGCGCGTCGCCGCTTCCCTCGCAGGCGCAGCGGCCCTCGCCGGGGTGACGCTCCGGGCGGAGGGCGATGCCCGGCTGGAAGCCGTCTTTGACAGCTCGCGCCTTTACAACGCGCTGTTTAACCTGGTAAATAATGCCCTGCCGGAGACGCCGCCGGGCGGCTTCATTACGTTGACAGTCGCGCCGGACCCTGACCCCGCCTACTACACCATCGCCTGCGCGGATACCGGCGCGGGAATGCCGCCGGAAGTCCGCGCCAAGCTGTTCACCGACGCCGCCTATTCAACAAAGCCTGGCGGGACGGGACTTGGAACCCGCATTGTCCGCCGCATTGTCGAGCAGCACCGAGGGCGGCCTTCGGTACAGAGCGAGCCGGGGCAGGGGACAACCATCACGCTTAGGCTGCCGAAGGACCCGACGGCGTAGCTTAAAGAAGAACCCGGCACTTTCAGTGCCGGGTTCTTTGCTTACACGATTTCCGCTTTCAGCCCGCTTACCAGACCAATCACACTAACGGCGGCATCCGCTACGGGAACAGCCTGCTTGCTGCTTGGATCACGGCGCAGAGTGACTTCAACCGTGCCTTCGGCAAGCGATTTGCCAACAACGACTTTGATGGGGAAGCCGATGAGATCGGCGTCTTTGAATTTGACGCCGGGGCGCTCGTCGCGGTCATCTAAGAGCGCATCTATGCCTGCCGCAAGCAGGGACGTGTGCAGCGCCTCGGCGGCTTCGCGCTGGGCATCGTTCTTGGCATCTACCAGCACGACCACGACCTCAAACGGCGCAATGAAGATGGGCCAAAGCATTCCGGCATTGTCGTGGTGCTGCTCCACGGCCGCCGCCAGTGTCCGGGAAACGCCGACGCCGTAAGAGCCGCCCTGCATGAGCTGAGAGTGACCCGTCTCATCAGTGAAAGTCGCGCCCATGGCGGCAGAGTATTTCGTGCCGAAGTTAAAGACATGACCGACTTCAATGCCGCGTTGCGTGTATAGCCGGCCTGTTGGGTCTGCCGGGCTGACATCACCGGCCTCAGCAGTCCGCAGATCAAAATACTCCGGCTGGGAAAAATCGCGTCCCGGAAGCACATGAATAAAATGCGCGTCGGCAGCGTTCGCGCCGGTCACACCGTCGCGAATCAACGCCACTTCTCGGTCGGCGAGGACGCGCACGGGCATCTTTAGACCCACCGGCCCGGCAAAGCCGACCGGAGCGCCCGTCACTTTCTCGACCAGCGCCGCGTCCGCCAGCGGCGACGGCCCGCCCAGCAGTTTCGCCAGTTTGGCTTCGTTCAGCTCTCGGTCGCCGCGCACTAAAGCCACGACCGGCGTTCCGTCCTGCGCCGTCACGATCAGCGTCTTGATCAGGCGTGTCTGCGGGACGTTCAGCAGCGCGGCGACATCTTCAATCGTTGAGGCATTCGGCGTCGCCACCTGCTCCAGGGGCGGCACTTGTGTTGTCGGGTCTTCAGCAGGCACAGGAACAGCTTCGCACCGCTCGGCGTTCGCGGCATAGCCGGTCTTGTCGCAGCGCAGGACGGTATCTTCGCCGTCATCGGACAGCACCATGAACTCTTCGCTTTGCGAGCCGCCGATGGCTCCCGAATCGGCTTCCACAGACAGCGATTGGAGGCCGCAGCGGGCAAACATTCGCGCGAACGCCTCCCGGACGCGGCGGTAGGCGGCTTCCCCAGCGGCTTCATTGCGGTCAAAGGAATACGCATCCAGCATCAAAAACTCACGGCCCCGAATGAGGCCGCCGCGCGGGCGGGCCTCGTCCCGGAACTTGGTCTGGATTTGATAAGGCAGAAACGGCAGTTGTTTATAAGACTGAATATCGCTCCGTGCAATGCTTGTAATGACCTCTTCGTGCGTGAAGCCAAGAAAGTAGTCATGGGAAGGAACGGAGAACAGCACGTCAATCTTGTCCCGGCCCGACTCTTCCAGCAGCGGGCGTGGAACCAGGGACGGCATCAAAAATTCGGTGCCGCCGATGGCGTCCATTTCGGCCCGTAAAATATCCGAAATTTTGTTTAAAACGCGCAGGCCAAGCGGCAGGTACGAATACACGCCACTGGCAAGGGGCCGGATAAAGCCGCCGCGCAGCAACAGCTTGTGGCTCACGAGCTCCGCTTCGCTCGGCGCGTCCCGCAGGGTGGGGGCAAAAAGTTGAGTAAAGCGCATGGGGTTCCTATCAATACAAATATCTTCTACTGCGGCAGCTGATGAGTGATCGTGCGGATAATATCGTTGGACATGATCAGCACAAACAGAATGCCGATAATCAACAGGCCAGTCATTAAAAACCCCTGCTGCTGCTGATCCGTCAGCCGCTTGCCGCGCCGGACCCATTCAATAAAGAACGTCAGCAGATGCCCGCCGTCCAGCACGGGAATCGGGAGCAGGTTGAAAATCGCCAAGCTGATCGACAGGCTTGCCAGCATGGAAACGACATCCGGCAGGCCACTTTTGACCGCCAGCCCCGTCGCCTGGTACATGAAAATAATCCCGCCGGCGGCTTTTTGCACCTCATGGCGATGGATCAGATAGGCGAGGCCAAAAAAGGTGTCGCCGACGGTTTTGTTGCCGTAATCAAACGATTCGCGGAGGCTGACACGCTTGACTTCTTTGACCGGCAGAATGTTCAGCAGGCCGATTTGCTGCTGCTCTAAGGTCGGCGCCTGTCCGGCTGCCGGTAGAATACCTTTGAGATGCGTTTCTTCCAGGTGCCGCAGCACCGTGATGTCCACCGTCTTGCCTGGGTTCCGGCAAAGCAGCGTTTGAGCCTGGGTGGACGAGAGGATGTCAGTGCCGTTGACTTGGGCAATTTTATCGTCCGGCTGCAATCCAAGAGCGGCAAGTGCGCCCGACTTCACTGTATCTACCGAAACGACCGGCTTTTTGTCGTCGTCTAAGGCAGGCTTTGGAATGGCGACTTTTGTAAACGTCTCCTCGCCGCGCTTGATCGTCAGCGTGATCGGCTTGTTCGCGCTCCCATGAATGATGTCTACCATCTGCTCGCCGCTGGTCACAGGCTGACCGTTGATTGTCGTAATCACGTCACCGATCCGCAGGCCGATGCGCTGGCCTTCCCCGCCGGGCGCGGTCATTGCAACTTTGTTCAGCGTATTGCCGGTCGGGATACCGGTGGTGACGCCCATCAAGCAGAAGACGGCGTAACCCAGCACAAACGACATCACGGGACCGGCTAGGATGACCAAAGAACGCTGCCAAAGCGGCTTGGAATAAAAGCCGTCGGGGCCGGTATAGGGAGTATGCTCTCCTACGTTTTCTGCCAGCAGAGGGATTTCGCCGGCATCCGGGTCGCTTTGACTTGCGCCAAGCACTTTGTCTTTGGCATTGACCAGCGGCGCTTCATCCGGCTCCATGCCGGCGATTTTGACGAAGCCGCCAAGCGGCAGCATCCGCACATTGTATTCCGTGTCGCCGCGCTTGCCGATCCGAAACAGCCGCTTGCCGAAGCCGATGGAGAAGTCATCCACGCGGATGCCGCACATTCGGGCGACAATGAAATGCCCCCATTCGTGCGCGACTACCAAGATGCTCAAGATAATCAGCAGCGTGACCGTCTGCTGGATGTTAGTCCATAAAACCACGTCGGAAGCTCCTTACACTTGCTGCTGAACCGCCCGCCTTGCCCAGTCATCAGCCTGCGTGATCTGCGCCAGCGTCGGCGCTTGCTGAACGTCGTGCGTGTCCATGATCCGCTCCGTCAGCCCGATAATCTCCGGGAACGCGACTCGGCCACCGAGAAACAGCTCGACGGCGGCCTCATTGGCCCCGTTCATCGCCGCCGGCATCGTTCCGCCACTGTGAGAGGCACGCCGCGCGAGGCTTAAACTGGGAAACCGCACTTCGTCCGGCGCTTCAAACGTCAGCGGTGTCTGCGCCAGCAGATCAAACCGGGCAATGCCCAGGTCGGCGCGGTTTGGGTACAGCAGAGCCACTTCAATCGGAACCCGCATATCGGGCAGGCCAAGCTGAGCTAAAAGCGAGCCGTCGCATAGCTCCACCAGCGAATGAACCACGCTTTGCGGGTGGATGACGACGCCGACGCGCTCAATCGGCACATCAAACAGCCAGCGAGCTTCAATCATTTCCAGCGCTTTGTTCATCAAGGTCGCGCTGTCAATGGTAATTTTGCGGCCCATCGTCGGCCAAGTCGGGTGGTTTAGCGCCTCGGACACCGTGACCGAGGCCATACGCTCCACAGGCCACTCGCGGAACGGACCGCCGGAGGCCGTCAGCCACAGCTTGCGAACCTTTTCCGGTTTTTGTCCCTGCAAGCACTGAAAAATCGCCGAATGCTCGCTGTCAATCGGCAGCAGACGCGCCCCGCTTTTGCGTGCCGCCGCCGTCACCAGCTCGCCGGCGGCAACCAGCACTTCTTTGGTTGCCAGCGCCACGTCTTTGCCCGCTTCCAGCGCAGCAATTGTCGCCGCCGTGCCGACGGCTCCCGCCACGGAAACGACGACTAAATCCGCTTCCGGCAGTGCTGCCAGACGCATGAGGTCTGCTCTGCCGCCCCACTCCAGAGCATCCGCAGGAACATCAAACTGACGCGCCTGCTCCCGCAGAAGATTTTCGTTCCGGTGCGCCGAAAGGCCGACAACCCGCAGGAAGTCGGGAAGCCGCTGCACTACGTCGAGAGTCTGCGTCCCGATACTGCCGGTCGCGCCTAAAATAACGATATTCTTCAATGATTCTTCTTCAATGATTCTTCTTTAGAGGCGGCTCACTCCGGGAGGTGAACTGCGCCAAACTTGCGGACGCGCCGCCCGTAATCTTCCAAAGCGTCTGCGAGGAGCGCAGGCGTGAAGTCCGGCCACAGCGTCGGCGTCACCCAGATTTCGGAGTAGGCGATGCCCCACAGCAGGAAGTTTGAGATTCGCATTTCTCCTGCCGTGCGGATCAGCAAATCGGGGTCCGGCAGGCCCGGCGCGTACATGCTGGCCGACAGGCTTTCTTCGGTGATCTCTTCCGGGCGCAGTTCGCCGCGCTGCACTCTTTCGGCAAGTGCCCGCGCGGCATCTGCAATTTCCGCCCGCCCGCCATAGTTGATTGCCAGGTTGAACGTCATCCGCGAAAAGCCCGCCGTCCGCAGCATCGCGTTCTCGAAGGTCTCACGCAGGGAAGAGGGAAGCTCATGCAGGCGGCCGGAGACCTGAATACGAATGTGGTTTTGAATCAGCGCTTCTAGCTCGGCCTGCATCGCGGCCTGCATCAGCTCCATCAGCCCGCCGACTTCCGCTTCCGGCCGCCGCCAGTTTTCCGTAGAGAAGCCAAAAACCGTCAGCGCCTCAATGCCGAACTCATCGGCGGCAGAGACAATTTCTTTGAGCGTCCGGTAGCCCTGCCAGTGGCCGAACAGCCGGTCCTGGCTCTGAGTATGTGCCCAGCGGCCATTTCCGTCCATGATAATGGCAACATGGGCCGGCAGGCGCGATGGGTCAAGACGCGCTTTGAGGCGCTTGATCTCGTCATGAGTTTCGTCAGTGTCAGACTTCAAGCAGCTCGGCTTCTTTGGCTTTTGTGATCCGGTCGATCTCGATAATATAGCGGTCGGTTAGCTTTTGGAGGCCATCTTGCGCCCGCTTGGCCTCATCTTCGGAGGCTTCGCTTTTCTTCACCAGCGCCTTGAACTGATCATTGATGTCGCGCCGGATGTTACGAATGGACACGCGGCCTTCTTCCGACTTCTTATTCAGAATTTTGACGAACTCCTTGCGTCGCTCTTCGGTCAGCGGCGGGATCGTTAGCCGAACCGCCGTGCCGTCGTTGACTGGGTTGATATTGAGGTCCGAGTTCTTGATGGCTTTTTCAATCGCCGCAGTCATACTGCGGTCATAGGGCGTGATGAGAAGCTGCCGCGAGTCGGGAACACTGATAGTGGCAAGCTGAGGCAGAGGGGTGGGTGTCCCAAAATAGTCTACCGAGATGCCGTCGATAAGCGACGGCGTGGCGCGGCCCGTGCGAATCGTCGAGAAGTCATGCTGCGTCGCGTCCACCGTCTTCTTCATTTTCTGCTCGGCGTCTTTGGCGAGATCGGCTAAACTCATGGGTTATGCTCCTTCACTGGGTCCGCGTTTATTCGTGGCGCATTTGGATTTGACTTTGCGGCAGCGTAGGTAGGCGGTGCAAGTCGCAAATCATTTTCATCTGCTACTATCTGTGCTGTCGTGATGCCGTCTAAGCCGGAAAACTCAACTTCATATTTGTTATCTGGATATACTTCAATGATATAGCCCACGTCAAAACAAGAAGCACCTTCAGATTGGTATTTATCCGTCAATAGGCGGACACGAGAATAATTTTCTAACATACTTCTGCTCCTTAACGGGCAAAACCGCTGAAAGGTGTGTTGATGGTCCTTACCGTGCGTTGCGTCTGGCTTGAAGATGTAATCGTAGAACTTCTTGACAGGCGCAGTAGGCGTCATTGTTGTTTACGCATCTTTGGAGACGAGCGTTCCAATGGAAGCGCCTTCGGCAACGCGCTGGATGTTGCCGGGGACGTTGATGTCAAAGACGACAATCGGGATGTTGTTTTCCATGCAGAAGGCCATCGCAGTCAGGTCCATGACTTTGAGGCGGCGGTTGATGGCATCGGCAAACGAGATACGGTCAAACTTGACGGCGTCGGCATTGGTACGCGGGTCTTTGTCATAAACGCCGTCAGTGCCGTTTTTTGCCATAAGTATCGCTTCGGCGCGGACTTCCGTGGCCCGGAGTGCGGCGGCGGTATCCGTAGTAAAGAATGGGTTGCCCGTGCCGCCGGCAAGTATCACGACGCGGCCTTTTTCCAGATGGCGCAGGGCGCGTCGGTTGATGTACGGCTCGGCGACGGTCTGAATCGGCATGGCGGTCTGAACCCGCGTGTCGATGCCCTGGCGCTCCAAAGCGTCCTGCAAAGCCAGCGCGTTGACGACGGTTCCCAGCATCCCAATATGGTCGGCGGTGACGCGCTTCATGCCGGCCTTTTCGGCAAGCTGCCCGCGCATCACGTTGCCGCCGCCGATGACAACAGCGGTCTGAACGCCGCTTTGCTGCAACTGCGCGACCTCGCCGGCGATATTCGCGACGGCGGCATAGTCAATGACCCCGTGGCTGCCGTCCCCGGCGAAGGCTTCGCCGGAGAGCTTGAGCAGCACACGGGACCACTTTGTAGCACTTAAGTCTGGCAACTAAGATGCCTCGCCGATCTCAAAGCGCACGAACCGCTTGATCTCGGTCTTGCCTTTGATGAGCTGGGCAACAGTCTGCTTCGGCTCACGGATATACGGCTGTTCCAGCAGGACGGTCTCTTTGTAGAACGTACCGACGCCGCCTTCAACGATCTTGTCCATAATCTCGGCAGGCTTGTTCGCGTTCTTCGGGTCCGCTTGGGTGCGCGTCTTGACGATTTCCCGCTCTTCGGCGAGCTTCTCCGCTGGAACCTGATCTTTGCTTAAATATTTCGGTTTGGCAGCGGCGATATGCATGGCGATCTCGCGGGCCAGCGTCTTGATTTCCATGCCTTCGCCGGTCAGCTCGACCAAAACGCCGATCTGTCCGCCCATGTGAATGTAGGCGTCCACAGTGCCGTCTTCGGTCTGGTAGGCTGCGAAACGCTTGAAGATAATGTTTTCGCGCATTTTGGCGAACACGTCCTGAATGCGTATCTTGGCGGGGCTGCCCGTCTCGGTATGGGTCGCTTCCAAAAGCTCCTCTACCGTGGCGGCGTTTGGGTTCTCAATCGCGTGCTTTGCCATGTCGCGGGCCAGTGCGGAAAACTCTTCGTTGCGGGCGACAAAGTCCGTCTCGGAGTTGATCTCGATGAGTACGCCTAGCTTGTGATGCTCGCGCACCAGGGCTTCAATGACGCCTTCTGCGCTCGTCCGGCCTTCTTTAACCGTGGCTTTGGCGTTCTTCTCGCGGAACGCTTTGATTGCCGCGTCCATGTCGCCGTTGGCCTCGGTCAGAAGCCGCTTTGCTTCCATCATGCCGGCCTGTGTTTTGTCCCGCAGGTCTTTGACCATTGCGGCGGTAATGTCTGCCATAGTAATTCGTCCTTTACAAATGCACCTCACCCCGGAACTGCGTTCCGACCCTCTCCTTAACAAGGAGAGGGTGGGCGCGGAGCGACCGGGTGAGGTTCCTAATCCGTTCCCTGCGCCGTCGTTTGCCCGGTTTCTTCCGCGACTTCATGCGCGATTTCCGCTGGGTCCGTCATCGCTTCGCCGCCGGGCGAAGCGTTGCGGCGGGAGATGCCACCGGAGTTGCCGGCATCGGTCATGCCGCTTGCGCCCAAACTTGGGTCAAGCACGCCTGCCGGAACCTGTGCGCCGCCGGTGACACGTTTTTCCAGCGCTTCCCACTGGGCGGCGACCATTGCGGCGTCAGACTCTTCGCCCAGCTTCTGTGCGTTTTCTTCGGTCTCGACAACCGTGGCATCCTGCCATTCGCCCTGGCGAATTTCGATGATCGCATCGGCGATTTTGTTCGAGATCAGCTTGATGGCGCGGATTGCGTCGTCGTTGCCGGGAATGACATAATCCACTTCATCGGGATCACAGTTCGTATCCACAATTGCCACAATCGGGATGCCGAGCTTGCGGGCTTCCTGAACGGCGATTTTTTCCTTCTTCAAATCAACGATGAAGATGGCGTCGGGCATTCCGTTCATGTCTTTCATGCCGCCGAGATAGTTTTCCAGACGGTCACGCTCTTCGCGCAGGTCGGCGGCTTCTTTTTTCGGCAGGGACTCTAGAATGCCTTCGGCATCCAGCCGGTCCAGCTCGCGCAGGCGGGCGATACGGGTCAGAATGGTCCGGTAGTTGGTCAGCATTCCGCCGAGCCACCGAGAGTTCACATAGTACGAGCGGGAGCGCTTGGCGGCTTCGGCGACCGCTTCCTGCGCCTGCTTCTTGGTACCGACAAATAAAATTTTGCCGTTGCTGGACGCGATTTCCTGGATGAACGCATAGGCATCATCGAACAGCTTCAGGGTTTGGTGCAGGTCAATGATATAAATGCCGTTGCGCCCGCCATAGATGTAGCGCTTCATCTTGGGGTTCCAGCGGCGCGTCTGGTGGCCGAAGTGAACACCTGCTTCCAGCAGGTCCTTCATTGCGAGAATAGACAAATCGTAGCTCCTTGTGTTGTGTGCGTCCCCGCCGATCATTCGCCTCTGCGACCCCGTTCCATGCGAAGAAAAAGGCACGGCGCAAAGTGCGTCCCGGCGAGTGTAGTTTTGGAATTTCCGCCCGCAAATTATACCACAAAAAGCTCAGGGGATACAAGGGCGGGTTGTTATAGCGTAAACGTGAATGAGTAAAACAGGCGCGGCTTTCGGATATTGCCGCCGTGCAGCAGGGGGAACTCAAAGCCGAGCGAATTGCTTTCGTCTATCCGAAATGACGGCGCAATTGAAATGCCGTGCAGGGTCAACTGGCCGTCGATGGAATACCGTGCGCCGGGGCCGGCAGTGACGGCCTGATAGGCGACTACGGGGCTGACGCCTTCCTGGCCGCCGAACAGCAGGCCGAGCTTGATGGTCGGCGCGGGGATGGAAGACGGCGGCGTGAAGGGCGCGGGGTCCAGGCCGAAGCGGGAGCGGACAAATTTTGCGCCGACGGCTTCAATTCGCTTTTCCGCAAATACCGTGCCGTAGTGGCCGGTGGGTATCCAGACAATGGGTGCGCCGCCAAGCGCCCGCGCGAGGTGATGCGCCTGCTTGGGGTTCACAAACACGTCAAAGCGGCCATTGAACAGCAGCGCATTGTGGGAGTCAAACCCGTGCAGCCAACGGGTCGGTTCAATGTTTACATATTCGCGCTTAAGGTTATCAAAAGATTCGCCCCGGTATAGCAGAGCGGGCCGCAGGCCGTAAGTGATAAAGCTGTCGTACACCAAATCAGACACATCGCCGCCGCCGACAATCGTGACAAGCACATGAACCCGGTGGTCAACGCCTGCGATGAGCGGGGCCAAAATGCCGCCGAGGCTGATGCCCGCGACGCCCATACGGGTAGGGTCAATGTCCGGCTGGCTTTGCAGCCAGTCCAGTGCCCGGCGGTTGTCTAAAACGGCCTGCCGCACGGCGGCGACTGTTTGGGAAGCGTTCCCGGACAGCAGCTCCACATCGGGGACGCGCGGCAGGGGACGCCGGTTGTAGCTGTACGGCTGCACGACCAAAAACGCTGCCACGCCGGCGCGTGCGAGCGTCGCGCACAGAACAAACTCGTTGTTCAGATTAACCGGAAGCCATTCGTGCTCCACCAGCATGACCGGGTAGGGGCCAGGCGTGTTCGGCTGGAACAAATACGCCGTCACAAGGTTGTTGACGGGATAGGGGGTAACAACGGGGCTGGGGTAAGTAACCTGCGTGACCTTTATATCCCCGCCGACCTCTGCCTGCGCTTCTTTGTCCGGCGCCTGAGTGACAGCGAATGGGGCGCGGGCGTCGTAATCGTAGAAGTGGGGGTCCACGGGAGCCGGCTGCGGCGCGGCGAGCGCGGCTGTGCTAAACAGGGCAGCAAATAGCAGAACGAGCAGGAAAGCGTGAAACTGAAGTTCTGCGCTGTGGGGCGAAGCGCCCAATGTCCGCCTTCGCGGACAAAGATCAGGACAGAAAGAGCGTAAGAACTTATTTCCACGCCGACTAAATACAACCTTTATAAGTGACTCCCAGCGAAAAGCAGTGTTCTAGTATACCCCTGCCTGGCTTTTATTGTTCCCAGAACGCTTGACAGAAAGCGATTTCCAGTGCTATACTCACTGGTCATCTTTCAACAGCAACCAAGACCCAAACAAGACCAACTCAGGAGCCGACATAATCATGGCAAAAGTATGTGAAATCAGCGGGCGCAAGGCCCAGGCAGGACGCTGGACGCGCCACCCGCACTCCGGCTCGTGGGCGCACCGCGCCCCGCAGAAGGCGCGGCGCTTTGAAGTCAATCTTCAGACCGTGACGATCCAGACGCCGAAGGGCAAAAAGAAGATCAAAGTAGCGGCCCGCATGATGAACTCCCGGAACTTCCTGGCAATCGTCGCCGGCCAGAAGCAGCTTCCGGCGCATCTGCTGAAGTAGAACCTACTAAAACACGAAGCGGGCGCGAATGGCAATTGCCGTTCGCGCCCATTTTTTATGACTTCTCTCGCAGGCAAAGAGCTTAATAAGCCGGTGCCATATTGCCCCATACGCTGATAACCTATGTAAAAAGAGCAGTGCCAGCACTTACGGCAGTAAAAGTGACCGCAAAAGCCCGATGATGCCGCCAGGCTGCTGTCGAGACCGCGAGAGCGGCAAGAAGCGCGACGCCGACGAATATCTGTGGAGATAGGCTGGCATCAAAGCGAAAAAAAGGAAGCAGCAGACAAACCCAGACAACCGGCACAAACAAGACTCCTGCTGCGAAGCCGGCGCTCACTTGAAGCCAGAAAGGTAGACGTGGTATGGCCTGTGCTTTGTCCTGCTCCGCTGCCTTGAGCGGGGCAGGGGGCCAAGCTTCCATTGCCTCGGCAAAAGTATCGGGGTCAAAATGGTTCATTCGGAACAAAACCGGCCACGCGCAATTAAATCCCGCTCGACCGACCAGGACAGCACGGGAACGCCTGCCTCGCGGAGCTGGCGCAGGCGGTCGGCCACGGCCCAGGGTGAAAGCTCGGTCACATGGCTTAACGCTTCGCGTCCTACCGCCCGCCACTGCACCCAGAACAGCCACAGTTTGTAGGCGTGCTGGGGGTCAGGCAGAGCGGCGACAAGCTGCTGCTGCACTTCGGCGGCTTCGGAGCCTCGGCAAATCGCGGTCATGCGGCGCTCCGCACGGCAAGAAGAATAGCTCATAAAAAAGACCCACTTTGCAAGAAGTGAGTCTATTATCGGCGGCGCTCAGACAAATGGGCAATCGTAAAACTGCGGGTTTTAAGCCACGTCCAGCCGGTCGCCGTCAATCTTCAAGAGGCGCTGATCGGCGCTGCCCTTGTTGACCAGAAGGTGCAGGACTTCCGCCTGAGCGGCAACCTGGGCAATGATCGTTCCCGGCAGCACCACGGCATTGCGCCCAGCGTCATCCCAAAACTTCATGGCGGCTTCCGACGTGAAGCAAAGCAGGGCATTGTCCTGAGTCAGAAGCTCCAGCTCCTGCGGCGTTTCCGGCGTGTTTTCCGCTGCGCCGGTGCTGAGAACAATGCACTCCGCGTCTTCATCCACTTCAGACGCAATCGGTACGCGGCAGAACTCTTCCAAAAAGCCCGACACAACTGCCGAGCGGTTTTCGGTCACGTCGGTCTGATGCAGGGCGGCAAGCGCGGCTTCCAAACGGGCGTTGCCGCCGGACGCCTGCTGCTGCATCTGTCCCATCATCTGCGCGGTCTGTGCAATCGCCTGCATTTCCAGCGGGGTGACTTCCGCGTGCAGGTCCGGGCCGTCCACAAACAGCCGATGCTCGCTGGCAGCCAGAATGCCGCAAAGCTGCACGCCCGACAGAAACATGCCATGCTCAAGCTGCGGCAGGGTCGCCCGCAGAACACCAAGCTGGGTGAACGCGGGAACGCCGCTGACGCCTTCGGGGTTTGTCGCGATAATGAGTTGGATGTCCGCGCCGGGTTCAATGGAACCGTCCGGCGCAGTCGCAACCGGCGCGATGGTCGGCACTGCCAGCGTGCTTTCGCGCAGGAGGTCCAAGAAACGGGTGCGGGCCTCAGCGGCTTCTTCGTCGGTGAGGGCCATCCGAAGTCCGAGAATGGCGGACTCCAGATTGATGTTTCTCAGCGGCTCTTCGCTTGGGTCTTGTTGCATAAATGGGTACTTTCTTCGCTTTGTTTAGCTGAAATTCGTAAAGCCGTTGTCGTTAGTCTTTGGAGCGTCTTTTTTGTTTTGTTTGCCGAGACGCTTCAAACGTCCCAAAATGCCGTGCTGAGCTTCTTCCTGGATCAAGGATTCCAATTCGGCCCGTTCCTGGGCATCCCGCTCTAGCCGTGTCTGGGCCGCTTTGGCTTGATATTCGTCGTTTTCTATCTTCGCCCCGCACCAGTTGCACAGGGCGCTGGTTTGGGTCAGCAGCCGCCGCTTGCAGGTTGGGCAGACGGCGATCTCCGGCGCGGCATCCGGCGCTGCGGCAGTCTGCGGCGGGGGCGGCCAGGAAGTAGGCTTAATCGGGTCACTCATCTTGGTACACCTTATCAACCAGCCGGCATCAATGCTCGGCTCGGCGAGAGGGAGCGCAGCCGGGTGACAACACCCGGCAGTTTTCCTAAAACGTAATCAATCTCTTTATCTGTTGTAAAGCGCGAAACGCCGAAGCGCAGGGACGCAGAGGCCAGGGCGTCGCTCAGGCCAATCGCCTTCAGAACATAGCTTGGCGACAGCGACTCCGATGAGCAGGCTGACCCGGTAGACAGCGCGACTTCCGGCAGTGATGTCAAAAGCGCGTCACCTTCCACGCCTTCAAAGGCAATGTTGACGTTGTGCGGCAGACGCTCGGCGGGATGACCGTTCAAGTGCGTCCCGTCAATTGTCTCCAAAACGCCGCTGATCAACCTGTCACGCAGCGCAGTCAAACGCGGCATCTCGGCGGGTAGTTCGTTTTGACAAACTTCGCACGCTTTGCCGAAGCCAGCGATGCCCGGCACGTTCAGAGTCCCGGAGCGCATTCCCCGCTCATGCCCGCCGCCGTCCATTTGCGCTTCCAGCCGGACGCGCGGCTCGCGCCGCCGGACATAAAGCGCCCCGACCCCTTTCGGGCCGTGCATCTTATGGGCTGTGAACGACAGTAAATCAACCGGCAGCGTCTCGACGCTGACCGGCAAGTGGCCGACGGCTTGCGTGGCGTCCGTGTGGAATAAAACGCCGCGCTCCCGGCACAACGCGCCGATTTCTGCGATAGGCTGAAGCGTTCCAATCTCATTGCTGCCCATCATTATGGACACCAGCGTCGTTTCCGGCATCAGCGCGGATTTTAAAGCATCCAGGTCAATTTGGCCGAACTTGTTTACCCCAAGATACGTCACCCGATGCCCGCTGTGTTCCAGGTGCTTTGCCGTATCTAAAACCGCTTTATGCTCGGTGGCCGCCGTCACGAGATGGCCGCCTTGCGGGGCCAGCTTCTCCATTACTCCTTTAAGCGCCAAGTTGTTTGACTCGGTTGCCCCCGAAGTCCAGACAATCTCCCGTGGGTCCGCCCCCAGAAGCGCGGCGGCCTGCCCCCTCGCCCGCGCGACGGCTTCTTCCGCCGCCCAGCCGAAGGAGTGGCTGCGTGACGCGGCATTGCCGTACACCTCGGTCAGATACGGCAGCATGGCTTCGACAACGCGCGGGTCAGGCTTCGTTGTCGCGTTGTTATCCAAATAGATCGGCGTCATATTTCTCGCATCTCAGCGTTCATCTCTCAGCATTTATCGGCGCATCGGCCTCAGCCCATCGGCAGGCCGGCAGCGAAGCGGCGGGTAGAAAAATCGGGCAGGGCGGACCAGTCTTCTTCGGGGGCCGCGCTGATGCCGCCGACATCGGCGAGAGTCATCTCCATCAGCAGCTCTTTGACGCGCCGCTCGATTTCCGCCATCGGGTCGCGGATCGTGCAGCGGCTGAACTGCTTGCAGGTGTCCCCCTGGCCGTTGGAGCAGGGCAGAATAGCAAGCGGGCCGTCAATCGCAGTGATGATCTCGGAAATGCTGATGCCGCCGGGAGCGCGGAGCAGGCGGTAGCCGCCCGTCGGGCCGGGGTGGGAAACAACAATGCCGCAGCGGGCCAAAGTTTGCAGCAGCTTCGCCAGAAGCTCGGCGGGCAGCTCGTACTGCTCGGCAATTTCTTTGGTATTCACCAGCCGCTCCGGCTCCGCCGCCTGGACCGCCGCGAGGTGAGACAACGCGAGAAGCGCGTAATCCGCGCGTTTAGACAAGCTGAGCATTAGTTCGCGCTGCCCCCTTTCTTCGGCATGATTTTTCCGGCCTTGTAGCCGTGAAACCTAAAAAGAGTATACCGAAAGTGAGGGCGGCCTGTCAAGGAACAGGGTAGGGAAAAGGGGTAGCCGTCGGCAAGCAGGGAGAAGCGGGGGAGGCGCCGTCGCAGACATAGGCGTAGATGCCCGTGCTGTCCGTCTTGCCCGTTCGCAGCCCTGAGCCGTTATAGGTGAAGCTGCTGGTTCCACTGGGCGTGACAATCTGCGTCAAGCGGTCTTCGTCATCGTAGGTGTAGGAAGTCGTCTGCCCGCTCACCGTCTCGGTCTTCAAGTTGCCGTTGGCGTCGTAGGTCTCGCTTTCGCCGATGCCGCTTTGCAGCTTGTCGTGGGCGTCGTACTGGAAGGACTGCACCGTGTTCCCGCCGCTGGTCTGGGTCAGGCGGTTGCCTGTGTCGCGTACATGGGAATGCCCTCAACTACCCGGCGGAGGAGGCCACACATCGTCCCGATGACGAATATCAAGAACATACTCACGTTCCATCTCGGCTTGGGCATCAGCCTCTTTTCGCATTTCCTTTGCAAGTGCTTGTTTGTCATTTGCGACAGATATGCAGTATGAAACAAAAGCGACAAGCCAAAAAAGCGGTACGAACACGGTGCAGATGCTTCCGACGACCCGCTCCAAAGAAGGTGGGCGATTTATAGTGTAACAAGCCAGAAAGACGCCGGGTATGAAAAAGAGCCACACCAAGAACCAGATGACAACCCAAGTGGGGTGCTTGCGTTTTGCTTTGACGCTGATAATCCACTGAATAAGCAAATACACATTCGCAATCCAGCTAAACAAGTACAAAAAAGCAAGGCCCAAAATTGGAAAAAAAGCTCCATAGCGCTGCATCCAGTAGCCAGGGTCAGAAGGGAGTAATTGAGAGAACCGGGGTCTGGGTGACGCCCGGCGGAGGCGCGAAGGTGAACGTGGCGCTGGAAATGGCGGGCGGGGACGAAAGCTGCGTGATGTCTTCGCGGTAGGTCACATCGGTGCCGTCCTGTGTGCCGTTAAGGTCCAGCCGGGCGAGCGTGTTCTTCTGGCTGCTGACATAAAACTGGTACGCGAGGTCTTGCTTGGAGAGCATCAGGCTGTACACATAATCGTCCTGATTGGCAACGGATTTGATCTGCCGGGACAACGAAACGTCCATGCCGCTGAGAACGCCCAGGACATCCGCGCTGTTTGCCGGGGTGATGCTGTGGAACCCCTGCACCAGCGGACGGCCCTCGCCCAAATAAAAGCCGCCGATGACCATTCCAAGCGTGGGGATTGCCGTGTCTGTTTTCTTCCAGTCGGCGTAGGGCATGACGGAATACTGCCGCAGGCCGGGCCGGTAGGTCCAAACCAAAGTGCCGTTGGAAATCACGACCAGCTTCTTTTTGGGGCCGCCGTGCGTGTCATACTGGGTCAGCGAGGCGCGGAAGCGGTTCGGGTAGCGGGAAACGATTTGCAGGTCCTCACGCAGCGTCACCGACACGCTCCGGCGCGTGCCGGTCATGGTGAGTGTTGTATGGGATTGAAGCGCACCGACGGTGTCCAGCGGGGTGAGGGCTTTTTTCAGCGGCATGACATTCAGCGACAACTGCGGCGGGGCGGCAGGAACGGGCGGTGCGGGGTCACACAAAGCAGACAAGCTGGACGCAGACAAAAGAAACGGCAGAAGAATGTGTCTCAGCAACGAGTTGACCCTCTTGAGTGTAAGTTAAAGAGCGATTAGGAAAAAGTGATTAGGAAAGACCGGCCAGCCTGGTCAAGGTCCGGCTGAGAGTGCGTGAAAAGAAGCTGACGGCAGGAACGGCGCGGTCGTAGTCCATGCGAGTCGGACCAACGACGCCCAGCGTGCCGCGCTTGCGGGTCCCGACATAGTAGGACGCTGAAACAACGCTGCACTCGGTCATGGCCGGCACATGGTTCTCCGCGCCGATCACGACGGTCGTATCGGCCCCAAGCAGGGCGCGGGAGAGAGTTTGAAACAGCAGCGTGCCGCGCTGCAAAGTTTCCAGCACGCATTCGATTTTCGCGGCGTCGCGGAACTCCGGCTGCCGCAGCATCTCGCTTGCGCCTTCCAGGTACAGGCTATCGTCATCCGCCGCCGCTTGTGCCATCTGCTGCGCGGCGGAAACCAAAATGCCGTAGAGCGCACGCAGAGGCTGCGAAAACTCTTCCGGCGCGGGAAAGGAAGCGGACGGCAGTAGGTCAAGCGCCTGCCCGGCCAGCGCCGCGCTGAGGGCGCTGCCGACAGCCGCCATTTCGGCAGGCGTCGCCGCCGCCGCTTCCGGCGGTGCGGGACACAGCAGGCGGTTTTCCACCTGCCCGGTGCTGAGAATCAGCACCAGCAGCAGGCGGTCGTCGCCGGCAGGCGTCACAAAAATTTGATTGATGTGGGTATCGGCCAGCCGAGGCGGCGTGGCAACCGACGTATAAGAAGTGGTGCGGGTCAGCAGGGCGCAAGTGCGCCGCAGCAGCCGCTCCATGTCCAGCGCCTGATCGTCTTCGTTTAGCGCCGGCCCGGCGGCTTTATCCAGCGCCGGCAGGGCCATGAGGTGATCTACATAAAATCGGTAGCCACGATCTGAGGGGATACGTCCGGCGCTGGTGTGGGGCTGGCGCAGCAGGCCGAGATCGGACAGCTCCGCCAGCTCATTGCGAATGGTCGCGCTTTTGATGCCCCATTGATGGCGCTGGGCCAAATCCTCGCTGCCGAGCGGCTTCACCGTTTCTACATAATCGCGGACAACCGCGCTTAAAATCTTTTGCTTTCGCTCATCCAGTTGCATTTTGGTAAGCGTAGTATACCATTTTTGCTTTCTGATGTCAACGCCGGACAGTGAGGCGAGGGAAGCTGCTGCGCCAGAACACGATTCAGAACACAATTCAACAACACAATCATCGCCTGATGATTGTTAGCTCTTTTCTGTGCCGGCTTGGCAAGCGGCGAGTTAGCGAGTTGCAGACGGGATAGACGGCAGGCTGCGAGCGCCTCCTGCCGAAACGGAGCGGACGGCGAACAAATAATCGTCCTTAGACAGCGGCACTGTGACTGTCTGGGCCTGCACCTGCTGCTTGCCTTGCCAGTCGGCGGCGCTGGTCGAGCGCCACAGCACTTCATAAGCCGCGGCGTCCGGCGAGGGGTCCCAGGTCAGCGTCGTTTCCGGGCTGAGGTCGGCCTTCAGCAGCACATTCGGCGGCGGGGCAGGCGCAGATGCCAGCGAAGCGACAGCGGCGGCATTCACCCGCGCGACGTTCGCTAGGTACGCAAAGTCCACAAACTGCGGCAAATCCCCATACTGCACGCCGTTCTCAACCCGCACATCCTGATGCTGATGCCGCCAGTCTTCATTGGGTTCCGTCAGGCGCACCGCTGCGTAGCCGTGCTGCACGAACGGCGCATGGTCTCCGCCGCGCAGGTAGCGGTCCAAGCGGTACATGATCGTCGTGCTGAAGCCCGGCATGTATGACTTGTCGGCGTCGGAAACAGCGCGGGCGAGCGTGCGGGCGGGCGTATCGGCATCCGTCCCTGCCGCCCGCCGGCGGGCTGCGAGGGCCGGCGTCTCCGTGGGATCGGAGCCGGCGGCGAACACGCGCACATGGAGCGCATCATGGATGCCCCCCTGGCCGTGCGAGCTGCCGACGATGTCGTTTGTAATCATCGCCAGAACATTCTGATTGCCATCCGCCATCTCCTGCGCCAGATGCGTCGAGCCGTACAGTCCCTGTTCTTCGCCGGTGACGGCCACAAACTTAATTGTCGCCGGGTAGTGGCGTCCCGCCATGACGCGGGCCAGTTCCAGGGCAACCGCAACCCCCGACGCATCATCATTGGCGCCAGGCGCGTTCGCTGCTGAGTTCATCACATCCGTCACCCGCGAGTCATAATGACCGCTGATGATCACAATGCGTTCCGGTTTAGCATCGCCGGGCAGTGTCGCCACCACATCCGTCAGCCGCACCGGCGCAGGCAGGCGGTCTCCCGCGGGCTGCGTCCAGCTATCGCGCTCGACTTGCAGCCGTCCGCCGGTTTCTTTGGAAATGGCTTCGAGCTGTCCGGCAATCCAGTTGACGGAGCGGGCGCCGCCCGCCGCCGACAGCGTATGGCGCGTCGGAAATGCCGCCAGCGTCCGCACCGTGTTTTCCAGATGCGCCGCTGAAACGGCGTTCACCACCGCCTGCACCCCGGCATCTTTCTCCGGCGGCGCGGCTTGAGCGGCCGCGCCGATTGCCAGCAGCCCCGCTCCTGCCGCAAGGAGCAAGCGTTTAATGAGCAAGCGTTTCTTGCATGTCGTCATCCTCTGATACTCCTTTGAAACTTAAGCTGAGCCTAAGAAGACGGCAGCACTGCCGGAAAAGCGGTTTGCCGGCCTACTTGTTGCCGGTATACTTGTATGAAACCCACTGAGGAGATAGAAAATGAACACAGCACAAAACTACAGACGGGCAATTCTGCTTCTGGTTTCCACAGGTTGCCTTGTGGTTGCCGGAAGCGGGCACGCACAAGAAGCTAAGTCGCAAGGACCCGTTCGCCTTGAAAGCAACGGCCCGCTTTACACCCTGAAACTCTTAGAAATTGCCGATGCGAAACCCGCTGAGGATGTTTGGATTCTCCAAAGAGGCAATCAAGAAACTGCTTACAAATCCCTCAGCGCAGTCTCTCTACGAAGGCTTGTCGCTCAACTGCCGGAAGGAGCAGTGGTTTACTGTGCAACTGCTTATCTGCCGGGAACAGGTTCGGCTACAAGGATTAGTATCAGCAAATATCCCAGCTTTAACGACTTCGCTGCTTTTTGCCGGGACAAAGGCGTCGATTTTCAGCCCGGCGGCACCTCGTTCTGATAAACCCGCACGGGGCAGTCAAGTCGCCACTTCACACATCAAGAATTTATGGACGTGCTGAAACAAAACCCGGCGTGCGTTCCGCTTCTAAAGCGTGCAGCCTTTGCTGGAGTTGCTTGATGGTCTTTTCCGACGCCAGGGCAGATTCATAGGCGGTGTTTCGCGCCTCGAAAAGCTGCTGCCGCAGCAGCTCAACTTCAGCAGGAGTTTTCTTTTCGGCAGGGGTATTCTTAACCCTGTGCTTTTGAGCGGGTTTGCCGGAGAACATCTGAGCGATGGCCTTCGCAGCCAGTCCAAGTCCTAAACACAACAGCACCGTTAAGAAAACGCCGATGCCGCCAAGCAGCAGCACAAACTCAGCGACAGAAAATAAGAGATGGCCCATAAGAGCAGACTCCTCCAATTCACCGGCTGCCGGAACGGGTTACGGCAGGCTTGTTTCGCCCATCAAGTAGCGGTCGCATTCGCGGGCCGCGCCTCGGCCTTCGTTGAAGGCCCACACAACGAGGCTTTGGCCGCGCCGGGCATCGCCCGCTGCAAAAACGCCGGGGACAGAAGTGGCGTAGTCGCCGTATTTGGCCTCCACATTAGAGCGGGGGTCGCGGGCGACGCCTATCTGTTCCAGCAGCGTGTCTTCCGGCCCAAGAAAACCCATTGCCAAAAGCACAAGCTGGGCGGAAGAGACGCGCTCCGTGCCGGGGACTTCGACGGGAACAAAACGCCCGCTGTCGTCATGCTGCCAGTCAATTTGAACCGTGTGGACTTCCTGAACATGGCCGTCGGCATCGCCCACGAACTTTTTCGCCGTCGTGCAGTAAACGCGCGGGTCGGAGCCGAACACGGCCAGCGCTTCTTCCTGGCCGTAATCCAAACGGTACACTTTCGGCCACTGCGGCCACGGGTTGTCCGGGGCGCGGGACAGCGGCGGTTTAGGCAAAATCTCAAGCTGGACCAAAGAGCGGCAGCCGTGACGCATGGAAGTCCCAACACAGTCGGTTCCCGTGTCGCCGCCGCCGATCACAACAACGTCCTTGCCCTGAGCATTGACGAAGTCTTGGTTTGGCTCGCCATCCAGGACGTTCTGCGTGTTCGCCGTCAGGAAGTCCATCGCATAGTGGATGCCGTGCAAGTCGCCACCTTCAATTGCGGGCAGCCCGCGCGGCTTGGTCGCGCCGGTGGCGAGGACGACTGCGTCAAACTCTTTCAACAGCAGATCGGCAGGATAATCTTTGCCGACTTCCGTATGAGTCAGGAACGCGATGCCTTCCTGCTCCATCAGCTTCACCCGGCGGTCTACCAATTCTTTGCCGAGCTTCATGTTCGGGATGCCGTAAGTCAGCAGGCCGCCAATTCGGTCGCCGCGCTCAAACACCGTCACCAGATGCCCGGCTTTGTTGAGCTGGGCGGCGGCGCACAGCCCGGCAGGGCCGGAGCCGATGACGGCCACGCGCTTGCCCGTGCGCCGCTCCGGGGGTTCGGCGACGACCCAGCCTTCGGCAAAGCCTTTGTCAATGATCGCGCACTCGATGTTCTTGATTGTGACCGGCGGCGCGTTGATGCCGAGAACGCACGCGCCTTCGCACGGCGCGGGGCAGACGCGGCCCGTGAACTCCGGAAAGTTGTTTGTCTTATGCAGCCGGTCCAATGCTTCCCGCCACAATCCCCGGTAAACAAGATCGTTCCATTCGGGGATCAAGTTGTTGATGGGGCAGCCGGACGCCATGCCATTCAAGGTGGTGCCGGTATGGCAGAACGGAATGCCGCAATCCATACACCGTGCGCCCTGCTCCCGCAGCTTCTTTTCGCTGAGGTGCAGGTGGAACTCTTTCCAGTCTTTGATGCGCTCGGTGGCGGTGCGGTCCAGCGGCAGCTCGCGCAGGTATTCAAT
>CAXUBO010000003.1:46218-71899 GCA_964249345.1 uncultured Armatimonadales bacterium
CCGCGCCGTGTTCTTTGCGTTCTCTTCAAACGCGGCTAAAAGCGCATCTTCGCCGGTCAGGCCGGACGCTTCCACGCGGGCAATCGCGTCCTGCATCCGCTGGTAGTCATGCGGGATAACCTTGATGAAGCGCGGCACGGTTTCTTCCCAAGCGTCCAGCAGATGAGCGGCATGTTCGCTGCCTGTGCATTCGGCGTGCTTTCGGATAAGCTGGCGGACTTCCTCGATTTCGGCAATGTCGCCCAGCTTTTCGAGGCCCACCATCTGCTTGTTGCAGCGAGAAGCAAAGTCGCCGGCTTGGTCTAACACATACGCAATGCCGCCCGACATGCCCGCCGCGAAGTTGCGGCCTGTGGAACCGAGAACGACGACGCGCCCGCCGGTCATGTATTCGCAGCCGTGGTCTCCGACCGCTTCCACGACGGCGTTTGCGCCGGAGTTTCGCACGGCGAAACGCTCGCCTGCGCCGCCTTCAATATACACCTCCCCGGAAGTTGCGCCGTACAAGGCTGTGTTGCCGATAATGATGTTCCGGCTGGGAACAAAGCCTGATCCGGCAGGCGGCGTAATGATAATCTTGCCGCCGGATAAGCCTTTACCGAGATAATCATTGGCATCCCCGTTTAAGCGAAGCGTCATGCCGGACGGAATAAACGCGCCGAACGACTGGCCTGCCGAGCCTTCAAATGTTAAGGCAATGGTGTCTTCAGGCAGGCCGGCGGCCCCATAGCGGCGGGTTAAGGCGCTGCCGACAATGGTTCCGGTCACGCGGTTGATGTTGTGAATCGGCACGGTCGCCGACACCCTTTCGCCCTGCTCCAGCGCCGGACGGCAAATCTCCAGAAGCTGCGTGTTGTCCAAAGCGGCGCTGAGGCCGTGTTCCTGCTCCTGCTGCTTGTAACGGCCTACGCTGGGGCCGACTTGGGGCTGGTAGAACAGATTCGAGAAGTCCAGGCCGCGCGTTTTCCAGTGATCAATTGCCCGGCTTGCTTCCAAACGGTCGGTGTGGCCCACCATCTCGGTCAAGTGGCGGAAGCCAAGCTGTGCCATGATTTCCCGGACTTCCTCGGCGACAAACCGCATGAAGTTGACGGCGTGGGCCGGATCGCCCGTGAAGTTTCGGCGCAGCTCCGGGTCCTGCGTAGCGACGCCGACCGGGCAGGTGTTAAGATGGCAGACGCGCATCATAATGCAGCCAAGCGAGACCAAAGGAGCCGTGGCGAAGCCGAACTCTTCTGCGCCGAGCAGCGCGGCAATGACAACGTCGCGGCCGGTCTTCAATTGCCCGTCAGTTTCAACCGTAATGCGCGAGCGCAAATCGTTCAGCACCAATGTTTGATGCGCTTCCGCCAGGCCAAGCTCCCAGGGCAGGCCGGCGTGCTTGATGGAGGTCTGCGGGGACGCCCCCGTGCCGCCGTCATAGCCGGAAATCAGCACAAGATCGGCCTTGGCTTTCGCAACGCCTGCCGCGATAGTCCCGACGCCGACTTCCGCTACCAGCTTAACGCTGATACGCGCTTTCGTGTTGGCGTTTTTGAGGTCATGGATCAGCTCGGCTAGGTCTTCAATGGAATAAATGTCATGGTGCGGCGGCGGCGAAATCAAGCCGACGCCGGGCGTCGAGAACCGAACTTTCGCAATCCACGGGTAAACTTTGGACCCCGGCAACTGTCCGCCCTCGCCGGGCTTTGCGCCTTGCGCCATCTTGATTTGAAGCTCCTGGGCGTTGACTAGGTAGTTTGACGTGACGCCGAACCGGCCGGATGCCACTTGCTTAATCGCCGAGTTGCGCGAGTCGCCGTTGGCGTCCGGGACAAACCGAGCCGGGTCTTCGCCGCCTTCGCCGGTGTTGGATTTGCCGCCGATCCGGTTCATGGCAATCGCCAGCGCCTCATGCGCTTCGCCGCTGATGGAGCCGTAGGACATGGCCCCGGTCTTGAATCGCTTGACGATTTCCGTCCAGGGTTCCACTTCTTCTAAGGGAACCGGCTCCGGCGCAAATTTGAGGCCCAGCAGGCCGCGCAGGGTCGCTTTTTTTTCAAGCTGCTCGTTGACTAATTCCGAATACTCCGTAAACGCCTTGCGGTCGTTGTTGCGAACCGCCTGCTGCAACTTGTGAATAGTCTGCGGGCTGAACAGATGGTACTCGCCGTCGGAGCGCCACTGGTACTGGCCCCCAACGTCCAGAGTCCGCGAATGCGAGCCGCGTTCCGGGAACGCCTGGGCGTGCCGGATTGTCGCCTCGCGGGCGATCACGTCCATGCCGACGCCGCCGATGCGCGATGCTGTCCGGGTGAAGTAGCGGTCAATAACCGACTGATGCAGGCCGACCGCCTCAAACTGCTGCGCCCCGCAGTAGCTTTCAATGGTAGAAATGCCCATTTTGGACATAACTTTGACAATGCCCTTGACAACTGCCTTGCCGTAGTTCTTTTTGGCGTCATAAGGCGTAATGTCGCGCAGCAGGTTCTCCCGAATGGCGTCATCAATCGTTTCCAAAGCAAGATAAGGATTAATCGCGGCGACGCCGTAGCCGACCAGAAGCGAAAAGTGATGCACTTCGCGCGGCTCACCGGACTCCAAGACCAAGCCAATGCGCGTCCGCGTCTCCTGCCGTATCAGATGGTGATGCAGTCCTGCTGTCGCCAGCAAAGCCGGGATCGGGGCCATTTCCGAGTTGATGTCCCGGTCAGACAGCACCAGGATGTTTTTGCCTTCGGCAATGGCCTTATCCGCCGCCGCATACAGCGTGTCCATTGCCGATACCAAGCCTTCAGGACCATCGGCGGCACGAAACACAATCGGCAGCGTGACGGTCTCAAAGCCGGGCCGCTTGATTTGCTTCAGCTTCGCCAAATCTTCATTAGTGAGAATGGGTGACTCTAGCGCGATCAAATGGCAGTTTTCCGGGCCGGGCGCAAGCATGTTGCGCTCGGTGCCGATGGTCATGGCGCTGGATGTGACGATTTCTTCCCGAATGCAGTCAATCGGCGGGTTCGTGACCTGGGCGAAAAGCTGATGAAAGTAATTGAATAGGGACTGCGGGTGGTCGGACAGCACGGCCATCGGCGTGTCGGTTCCCATGGAGCCGACCGCTTCAATGCCGTTGCGGGCCATCGGCGCCACCAAGATTCGCAAATCTTCAAACGTGTAGCCGAACGCAATCTGCCGCTGCACGACAGTCTCATGCGTCGTCGCCGGCACATCGGTCGGGGCCGGCAGATCAGCGATCTTGATCAAGTTGTCATGGAGCCACTGCCCGTAAGGCTGCTCATGGGCCATCGCTTCTTTCAGTTCGTCGTCGGAGATAATCCGTCCCTCTGCTGTGTCAACCAGGAACATGCGGCCCGGCTGCAAGCGGCCTTTTTGGATAATGCGCTCCGGCGCGATGTCCAAAACTCCCACTTCCGAGGCCATGATGACCAGATCGTCTTTCGTGACATAGTAGCGCGACGGGCGCAGGCCGTTCCGGTCCAGCACGGCCCCGATCTGCGTGCCGTCGGTGAACGCAATGGACGCCGGACCGTCCCAGGGTTCCATCAAACAGCTATGGTACTGGTAGAACGCTTTCTTGTCCGCGCTCATGCCTTCGTTGCCGGCCCAGGGTTCCGGGATCATCATCATCATGGCATGCGGCAGAGAGCGCCCGCTGAGGGCGAGAAATTCCAGGCAGTTGTCAAACATCGCGGAGTCGCTGCCTTCGCTGTTGATGATCGGCAGGATTTTCGGCAAGTCTTCTCTGAACAGCGCCGACGCGAACTGCTTTTGCCGCGCCCGCATCCAGTTGACGTTGCCGCGAATGGTATTGATCTCCCCGTTATGCGCGATCATGCGGTACGGGTGGGACCGCTCCCAGCTTGGGAACGTGTTCGTACTGAACCGCGAATGGACCAGTGCCAGCGCACTTTCCATTGACGGATCATGCAAGTCGGGGTAGAACTCGTCCACCTGCTCCGGTGTCAGCATTCCTTTGTAGACAAGCGTCCGGGCGGACAAGCTGGGGACATAAAACTTTTCGCTGCCGCCGATGCCGGCGGCCCGCAGCGCATGGGCCGTGCGCTTGCGGATCACAAACAGCTTTCGCTCAAAATGCAGCGCGTCGGCGATATTTTCGCCGCGCCCAACAAAGAACTGACGGATGACGGGCCGGGCGGCAATCGCCGTCTCGCCGAGCGTCCTGCTGTCGGTCGGCACTTCGCGCCAGCCGAGAAACTGCTGGCCTTCTTCGGCAGTAATTTCTGCGAGTTTGTTTTCGCAGATTTTGCGCTCGCCGTCGTCCTGCGGCAGAAACGCGGTGCCGACGCCGTACAGCCCGGCATCCGGCAGTTCAAATCCCAATTTTGCACTCTCACTCGCAAAAAAAGCATGGGGAATTTGAAGAAGGATGCCCGCGCCGTCGCCGGAGTTCGCATCCGCGCCGCACGCGCCTCGGTGGGCGAGGTTGCGAAGGATCGTCAGCGCCTGACGGACAATCTCGTGCGATTTTTCGCCTTTAATGTTGACGACAAATCCTGCGCCGCAGGCATCATGCTCGAAATCGGGGTCATACAGCCCCTGCTTAGGGGGCAGGCCAATCGGTTTCATGCGGAAGCGGTTCCTCTTCTAAATCAAGTCGGGCAAAGCGGAGCAAATAGCTGGGAATGGGACAGAAATTGTAGCATAATGGCGGGGGCGCCGTCAATCTCTCGCAGGGGCTTTTTCAGACGTATTTGTTCGCCCCAATTGCGGGTAGAATAGACTTATGTTCGCCCCGATCTCGCTTCCCCTTTTGGATACTTTTTTGGATACTTTCCAGCGGCCTTTGCGCGACTTACGCATTTCCGTCACCGACCGCTGCAATTTCCGCTGCACTTATTGTATGCCGAAAGAGATCTTTGGGCGCGACTTTGCCTTTCTGCCGCCGGGTGAGCTTCTGACGTTTGAGGAAATCACGCGGCTGGCCCAAATTGCCGTCGGGCTGGGTGTTGAAAAAATACGACTGACCGGCGGCGAGCCGCTGATACGCCGTGACATTGAGAAGCTAGTGGCGCAGCTTGCGGCCATTGACGGCCTGCGTGACTTGACTTTGACGACCAACGGCGCGATGCTGGTTAAGAAAGCCGCGCTGCTGAAAGACGCCGGGCTGAGCCGCGTCACGGTCAGCCTGGACTCGCTTAATGACGCCGTGTTCCAGTCCATGAACGATGTTCAGTTCCCCGTCGGGCGCGTGCTGGACGGCATCGCGGCGGCCTCGGAGGTCGGCCTCGGTTCCATCAAAATCAATATGGTAGTCAAGCGCGGCGTCAACGAAGACAGCATCGTACCGATGGCGAAGCATTTTCACGGCACAAATTGCATTTTGCGCTTCATTGAGTTTATGGATGTGGGCGCGACAAACGGCTGGCAGCTTGCCGATGTCGTCCCTGCTGACGAGATAATTCAACGTATTTCCGCCGAGCTGTCCTTAGAACCCATCGCGCCGAACTATCGCGGCGAAGTCGCAAAGCGCTATCGGTACGCCGACGGCAGCAGCGGCGAAATCGGCGTCATTTCGTCTGTCACCCAGCCCTTTTGCGGCGACTGCTCCCGCGCCCGCCTGTCCGCCGAAGGCAGGCTCTACACCTGCCTCTTTGCCGCCGAAGGCTTCGACCTCCGCGCCCTCCTACGCGGCGGGGCGAGTGACGCCGAGATCGCGTCCGCCCTGCGCGGCATCTGGTCACAGCGCACCGACCGCTATTCCGAAATCCGCACCGAAGAAACCGCCCGCCGCCCCAAAGTCGAAATGTCGCATATTGGGGGATGAAGCACTTTGGGCGATGAAGCACTTTGGGAGATGAAGCATTTTCATGTTTTCCATACAAAATGCGGCAGACGAAGAGGGGCGGCGTGCTTCTGAATGGGAAGTGTCTGTTTCGGATATAGCGGCGTTTTTAGATGCCAATTCGTAATTAGACCTCTTGCGTAAGTCTTCCCAGGGCTGAACCCCTGGGCTTTAAAAGTGCAAGCGCCCGCCTTCGCGGGCGCGAATTAAAGAACAGGCGGCTTGTCTTTTGCCCGCGAAGGCGGGGATTTGCTCTTTTGAAGCACGGGGGTTCAGCCCCGTGAAATCAGTCTTATGCTTTCGCAATCCGAACATCTTCAATCTCACCTACGCCATCTGCCCAAAGTCCATGCCCTGCTGGAAAGCGAATACGCCCAGGCGCTGATGGCAAATGTACCGCGCTCGGCTGTCGTAGACGAAGTGCGGGCGGAGCTAGATGCTCTGCGGCAGAAGGTTTTGGCAGGGGAAGCCGCGCCGCCGTTCCAAGACGCCGACATATTCGACGCAATCACGAAGCGTCTGCATGATAACGACCTGCGGCGGCTGCAACGGGTCGTCAATGCGACAGGCATTGTTATCCATACCAACATGGGCCGCGCTCCAATGGCGGACGCAGCGGTGGAGGCCGTGGTGGCCGTAGCCGGGAACTATTCCAATCTGGAACTGGATTTGGCGGCGGGAAAGCGCGGAGGGCGCGGCGGGCAAATTGAAGAGTTATTGCAAACGCTGACGGGGGCCGAAGCGGCTTTGGTCGTGAACAATAACGCGGCGGCGGTGCTGCTGGCGCTGTCCACAGTTGCGGCAGGCGGCGAAGTGGTTATTTCGCGGGGCGAGCTGGTAGAAATCGGCGGCGGGTTCCGCGTCCCGGATGTAATTGTGCAGTGCGGCGGCAAATTAGTAGAAGTTGGGACGACGAATAAGACGCGCCTCAGCGATTATGCTCAGGCAATTACGGCAGACACGAAAGTTCTGCTGAAAGTTCATGCGTCGAATTATAAAATTATCGGGTTCACAACGGAAACTTCGGTTGCGGAACTGGCGGAATTGGGGCGAGAGCGCGGCCTCTTGACCCTGAACGATCTTGGCAGCGGGGCTTTAGTTGATGTCACGCGCTTCGGGCTGCCGCATGAGCCGACAGTGCAGGAGACACTCAAAGCGGGCGCAGATGTGGCTATGGTGAGCGGCGACAAGCTGCTCGGCGGGCCGCAGTGCGGGATTATTTTAGGCAAGTCAGAGCCGGTCAAACGCATGGCGGCAAGCCCGTTGTTCCGGGCATTACGGGCCGACAAGATGACGCTGGCCGCTTTGGAGGCAACATTGCGGCTGTATTTAGACGAGGAGCGCCTCACGCAGTCTGTTCCTGTCCTGCACATGCTGTCACTCTCCAAAGCCGCGCTGACCAAGCGGGCGCGGCGGCTGCGAAACGCGCTGGCGAAGCTGCCGGGGCTGGAAGTGTCGCTTGCCGAGGGCGCTGGTTATACGGGGGGCGGAGCCTTGCCGATGGTGCCGCTGCCGACAATGCTGGTTCAAGTGAAACCACACACGGAAAGTGCGGAACATCTTGCCGAGGCGCTGCGGCGCGGCAGCCCGCCGGTGATGGGAGTGCTCTCGGACGGCGTCTTCGCACTGGACGTGCGGACGGTGCGGGACGCCGAGTTTGCACTGATTGTACAGGCAATAAAAGCGGCTCTCCGGCAAGAGCCGGGGTTTTCTACAACCTCGGCGTGAAGCACTAACATCAACACCATGAAGCACTAACATCATGAAGCATCTGACGGTGGGAGTGGCCGGGCATATTGACCATGGCAAAACGGCGCTGGTGCGGGCGCTGACCGGCACGGAAACCGACCGGCTGCGCGAAGAGCAGGAGCGCGGCATGACCATCGTGCTGGGCTTCGCGCACTGGACGCTTCCGGGCGGCGAGATTGATTTCATTGACGTGCCGGGGCATGAAAAGTTCGTCAAGACGATGATCGCCGGGGCGACCGGAATTGACACAGCTTTGCTGGTGATTGCCGCCAACGAGTGCATCAAGCCGCAGACTGTCGAGCATGTCGCCTTGATGGGTCTGCTGGGCGTGAAGCGCGGCCTTGTCGCCGTCACGAAAAGCGACCTTGTTCCCCATGCCGACGAGCGCAGGCAAGTCCAAGAAGAGCTGCGCGTGTTCCTGTCAGACACCTTTCTGCGCGATGCGCCGCGATTGTTCGTGTCGGCGCAGACCGGCGAGGGCAGAGATGCGCTTCAAGACGCTCTGGCCGATGAACTGGAATATGCCCAGGCGCCGGAAGAATACCCGCACTTTTCGCTGCCGATAGACCGGGCGTTTACTCTCACCGGGCAGGGGACGATTGTGACGGGAACACTCAGGCGCGGAACCCTGCAAGTGGGGCAGAAAGTGGAAATCCTGCCGCGCGGGCTGCGGGCCGAAGTGCGCGGCCTTCAGGTGCATGGGCAGCCGGTTCCGCTCGCGCATCCCGGCTGGCGCACGGCAGTCAATCTCCGGGGCATCAAAAAAGAAGAACTGGGGCATGGCGACACGCTGGCGACGCCGGGGACCTTGCGCCCGACGCGAATGGCAGACGCAGAGCTTTCTTTGCTTGCGTCTGCCGGTAAGCCGCTGAAACGTGGTCAAGCCGTCATCCTGCACTACGGTACGGCGGAAGTGCCGGCACGGGTTTATCCGCTGGGACAGGAGCAAATCGCGCCCGGCAAAAGCGCCTTTGTGCAGATGCGCTTGGGCCAAGACGCGGCTGTCGCTTGTGGCGAGCCGTTTGTGGTGCGCGTGCCATCCCCGGCGGAAACTGTCGGCGGCGGGCGCATTCTTGACCCGTACCCGCTGAGGCACACGCAGGCGGATGATGCGCTTCTGCATCAGGTCCAGACGCTCGCGTCCGGCAGTCCTGCCGAGCGGCTTCTCACGAAGCTGGCTGAGGCCGGCCCAGCAGGCCGTGACCCGCAGGAACTTGTGAGCGATTTGGGTCTGCCGCCAGACGTGCAGGCACAGGCGTTGCCGATTGTCCTTTGTTCGCCGGCCCTCATGCTCCACCGGGCTGTTTTTGACGCACTCGCGGCGCAAATTGTGGAAGCTGCCACGCGGTTCCACACAAAGCACCCCACACGGCGCGGGATGCCGTCGGAGGAACTGCGCCGTCAACTGCCGCCGACGCTGAAATCCGCAGCGTATGCGGCTCTCATTCGGACGCTGTTTGAGGCGCACACGCTGGAAGCCGTAGACGGCCTTGTGCAGACGGCAGGCTACTCGCCGGAAGCCGCGCTGTCGGCGATTGAGCGGGAGATTGCCCGCGAAATCGAGGATCAATTCCGGGACGGCGGCCTGAAGCCGCCGGAGCTTGACGCCGTGCTGAAGCGGGACCGCCGCCGCAAAGCGCTGTATCATTACTTGGCTGAGGCGGGGGCGCTTGTCCCGGCAACAGACCGCACCAGCAACCGCACGGTTGTCTTTCACCACTCCGCGATTTCAGCAATCGCGCCGGTTCTGCAAGCGGCCTTGTTAGAAAGCGACGGCCTGCGCGTCTCCGAGCTAAACCAGGTGCTGAATACGACCCGCAAGTTTTCCGTGCCGCTTTTGGAGTATTTGGACAGCATCGGCCTCACCCGCCGCGTCGGCGATTTGCGCTTTTGGAATGGACAATAAGGAGTCCCCCCAGCCCCCAATAATGGGGGAGCCAGAGTAAGAAGGAAACCAGAACCCGTAGGGGCGCTGCTTGCTGCGCCCTCTTTCTCTTATCCGTATTGCTCCCCCATTATTGGGGGCCGGGGGGACTTCCAAATAATTTCGTGGCGCACCGAACCCAAAGCCTTCGCTTCTGCGTTCAGTAAAGCATCACCGAACGAGGAGGCATAGATGGATACCAACTGCCGGGCGCGGAACGCAAATGGCTTTACGCTGATTGAACTGCTTGTCGTCGTGGCTATCGTCGCAGTCGTTGCCGCGATTTTGTTTCCGGTCTTCTCCGGGGTGCGCGAGCGAGGACGCAGAACCGTCTGCCAAAGCAACTTGAAGCAGCTTGCGCTGGCAATGCAGCAGTATGTTCAAGATAACAACGGAGCGTACCCGGTCTACCCAAATTGGGGGTATGGAGTCTACTCCTACACAAAGAACGCTCAGGTGTTCCGCTGCACCGATCATCCTCCCTATGAGGCTGCTGGCTTTGGAGACTTTTCCAGCCCTAATCCATACAACACCATGAATTCTCGGTTAGCGGATTATATTTACGATGAGTCAAGATTAGACTCATTCTCTTATGGAGACGGATGGGAACGCTATGATGCGGTATATGAATCAAAAATCGCCACGCCTGCGACGATCTGGCTTAACATGGATGCTTATGACTTTTACTCGATTAGCACAAACGGCATAGGCGAATATGCTCGGCGTATCGCTACTTCCTGTGGCCGACATTTTAATGGTAGCACAATTCATTCCGGCGGCGGCGATTACTCATATTTAGATGGTCATGTTAAATGGCTGACGCCGGAGGAAGCGGGGGAGGTCGACTGCGCGAACGCGCCGACGCACCGTTTCGTGCCGACCCTGCCCAAAGATTGAAAAGTTCCCATGAAAGGAGGTGATGACACTGATGACTGACCAAGCGAAACGACTGACCGAAATGGTTTCCGGGGCAGGTTGAGCGGCGAAACTTGGTCCGGGGGACCTGAACGCTGCTGTGAAAGACCTGTTTACAAACGTGCCGCGTGACCCCAACGTCTTGGTGGGCTTTGGAACGCTGGACGATGCCGGGGTATACCGCCTGAACGCGCACCAAGCGCTGGTGCAGACGGTGGACTTCATCACGCCGGTTGTAGACGACCCATTTGCCTACGGCGAAATCGCGGTCGCCAACGCGCTTTCGGACGTCTACGCCATGGGCGGCGTTCCCCTCACGGCGCTGAACGTCGTTTGCTTCCCCTCCGGCACCGACCCGCAGATACTTGGAGCTATCCTGCGTGGGGGGCTGGCTCAGTGCCAGGCGGCAGGCGTCGCGCTTTTAGGGGGCCATACGGTAGACGATCCGATGATTAAGTTCGGCCTGTCCGTGACCGGCACGGTAGACCCAAACGTGATTTGGACCAACGCCGGAGCTGAAGTGGGGGACGCGCTGATTTTGACCAAGCCGCTCGGCATCGGTGTCATCACCACGGCCATTAAGCAGCAAGTGGCAGGCGAAGACGCGGTCAGCGCAGCCCTCGCATCCATGCGAACGCTGAACCGAGCGGCACGGGACGCGGCGGCGGAAGTCGGCCCCCATGCCTGCACTGATGTAACGGGTTTCGGTTTGATGGGCCACCTGTACCAGATGCTGCGGGCATCAGGAGTGACGGCACAAATTGACGCGGCTGAGGTGCCGCTGCTGACCGGCGCGTTAGAGCTGGCGCGTCAGGGAATTGGACCCGGCGGAACGGAGCGCAACAAGAACTATTTCGGCGGCTATGTTTCCATTGCCTCCGGCATTGAACAAGCGAAGGGCGATCTGCTGTTTGACCCGCAAACGTCTGGGGGTTTGCTGCTGTCGGTGGCCGGGGATAAAGCAGAAGCACTGCTCCGTGGGCTGGCCGCGCAGAGCGTTTCCGCATCGATAATTGGGCAGGTGACGGAACGGTCGGCGGGTTGGATCGACGTGGCATAGTCTCCGGCACTTTCAGTGCCGGGCCACTTGGAGGCGTTCGGGGTCTGGTGGCCTCCCTGGTCTTCAAAACCAGTGTCCCGCATTATGCGGGGGGTGGGTTCGATTCCCATCCGCTTCCGCCATTTCGTGCCGGTTGAGGAGAACGCAGCCCATTGAACGGAGCCGCGAAAACAAGAGTCGTCACGCGCCTGCGTAACGGCACGGTGTCTACTACAGACGACACGCTTGTCGTGGAAGAGCCATTAGAGATACGTCTGGGGTCCGAGCGCTTTACTGTGACCATGCGGACGCCCGGCGACGACTTCGCCCTGACGCGCGGCCTGCTGCTGACCGAAGGCGTCATCGCGTCAAACGCCGACATTGGCCAAATCCGCTACTGCGATGTTGGAGAAGCCGCCGAGGTGGACATCCCGAATATCGTCACCGTGCGTCTCAACAAAGTCCCTGCCGCCGAGCGGCTGTGGCAGCGGACACTCATGGCCGGCACAAGCTGCGGCCTGTGCGGCAAAGCGGCCTTAGATGCCGTTGCCATGCAGACCTGCCCGCTTCCCATTCCGACTTCCAGCAGTCTGCGCCCGGAAACCCTGCTCCAACTGCCGCACACGCTCCGCCGCCGCCAAGAGTTGTTCCAAAGCACCGGCGGCCTGCACGCCGTTGGCCTGTTCACCGCGTCCGGCGAATGCCTGTGCGTCTACGAAGACATCGGACGCCATAACGCCACTGACAAAGCCATCGGCTACGGCGTCGAGCAGGGCTGGCTGCCCTGGGCCAATCCTGAGCCTCTTATTTTGCTAGTCAGTGGCCGCGCCTCTTTTGAGATCACCCAAAAAGCCCTCATGGCCCGCATCCCCGTCGTCTGCTCCGTCTCCGCCGCCTCGTCGCTTGCCGCTGAGCTGGCTGAGATGAACAACCAAACGCTAGTAGGGTTCCTGCGCGATACAGGAATGACGGTTTATGCTGGCGAGGAGCGAATCACCTCGGTGGATTAATCGTTGACAGGGACAAAGACGAGGCTATTTCCTGCGCGAGACTTGCCGCTTTTCGGTGCTTACCTGCGACACCGATAAGCGTCCAGAGAGGGGCGGGATGTTTATAATCCAGGCAAATCAAGTAGGCTGAGTTAATGCTTTTGATGTAAATCCCGTTGATGTTTTCCCACTCACCTAAGTAAGTTCGGGCAAACGGCGGCCAGCCTTTGGTTAGGCGGTAAGTGCGCTTGTTTGTATCCATCCGAAGTTCTTCCGGCGAACAAAAGCACAACAGTCCCAGCCCAACTCCAATTGCCATGATCGTCATTCCCCATGCTGTGTCTTGAGCAGTTTTATAGTCACTTTGTGACCACTTGGCAGTCGAAACCCTATGCTCTCCTCGCATGTCTGGCAAGGAAGAATATGGCACACCAACAGCTAATAAAAGGAACATACACAGCATAAAGGTACGAAAAGAGCGTCGCCGCTGAAATATAGTCTCAGAAGAATGTTGCTTCCGCAAAAAGATTCCATCCCGGAAGCTTGTAAAGCCTAAAACTACCGCTAAAAAAAGCATTGTGAAAAATACGAAGGCAAAAACTTTATCCATATTCATATTGCTGCTTCCTTCATCCACGCAAGCCCCGCCAGGGCGGCGTAGTAGCCGCACATGCCGTGGACGCCGCCGCCGGGGGGCGTGGACGACGAGCAGAGGTAGAGGCCGGGCAAAGGCGTGGACCAGGGAGTCCAGCGGGGGAGGGGACGAGTGAAGAGCTGCGCCCAGTCCTGGACGCCGCCGTTGATGTCGCCGCCGATGTAGTTGGCGGAATAGCGCTCCATCGCGGCAGGGTCCATGATGTTCTTGGCAAGGATGCGGTCACGGAAGCCGGGCGCGAAGCGCTCAATCTGGTTCTCAATGCGCCCCGTCATATCTACCGTGCTGCCGTTCGGAACATGGCAGTAGCCCCAGACTGTATGCTTGCCGTCCGGGGCGCGGGTCGGGTCAAACAAGCTTTGCTGAGCGAGCAGGATGTAGGGTCGGTCGCAAACCTCGCCGTGCGACGCGGCGTGTTCGGACGCAGTTAATTCGGCGCGGGTGCCGCCGAGATGCACGGTTGCGGCGCGGGCGACTTCCGGTGACTTCCAGGGGATGGGGCCGTCTAAAGCCCAGTCCAGCTTGAACGCGCCCATGCCGTAGCGGTAGCGCTCAAGCTGGCTGCGGTAGCCTGCGGGAAGGGTATCGCCGCCAATCTGCACAAGCTGCTTGGGGGTGATGTCGCCGAACACGAGGCGCGACGGCGGCAGCTCGGCCAGCGTCTCGACTCGGTGGCCGACTTCCACTTTCCCGCCCAGGGACTTCAGATGTGCGACCAGCGCGTCAGTGATGTTCTGCGAGCCGCCGCGCGGGAACGGCCAGCCGACGGCGTGGCCGGCGATCCCCAGCGCCATGCCGAACGCGCCGCTTGGGGACTGGGTGAGCGGCAGCATGGAATGGGCGGCCATGCCGGAAAAGAAGCCTTTAGCCCGTCCCCCCGTAAACGTTGCGTCGGTCAGCATTTGGGACGACAGCATGGCTTTGAGGCCGAATCGGGCCAGGCCGAACGGGTAGCGGGCCAGGCGCAGCGGCTCCCGCAGGGTCACGGACAGCTCGGCCCAATTGGGAACCAGCGGGGCCATCAATTTGCGGTAATTATCCGCGTCCGCTCCCAGCGTCGCCGCTGTCGCTTCCACCGATTGATACAAAAGCGCGGGCGGGCCGTCGTCAAACGGGTGCGCCAGTGCGGCTTCCGAGTGTATCCACTCTAAGCCGTACTTTTCTAAGCCAAGCGTCTGAAAAAACGGTGAGCCGTAGCCGAGGGGATGAATGGCCGAGCAGACATCGTGCTGATAGCCCGGCAGCGTCAGCTCTTTGGTTCGGCAGCCCCCGCCGGGCGTGTCGGCGGCTTCCACGACCAGCACCGAATGGCCTGCCTGCGCGACTTTAATGGCCGCCGCCAGCCCGTTCGGCCCCGCGCCGACCACGACGGCATCATATTTTGCTGCTATTGACTGCCTCTGCTTTCCTCATCAATGACCAATTCTTCGACTGTGAGCCGCCGCACGGTTAGCTCGTCTATTTCCAGCGTTTTGATGTGCGACTTGCCGACAAACAGGCGGCCAATCGTCAAAGCGCCGACAGCGGCAGCGCCCAGGGCGAACGCGCCGACAGCCAGTGCGCCGAGCGCGAAGCTTCCTGCCGCCAGCGCCCCCGCCGAAGCGGCTCCTGCGGAGGCGGTTCCCGCAGAAACCGCTCCGGCAGAGGCGGTGCTGATGGAACGAGTCTCATCTTCTTCATTCGGCATGGGTCTGCCCTCGCAGCGGCTCGGTTTCTGGGAACGTGATTTTGTCGTACACTTCGGCAAGCGTCAAAGGAATGCCAAGCACCATGACCACGGCATCCCTGCCCTCAGCAGATATGAAAATCCAAGTGCCGTTATCGTGGCGGACATACTGCTCCACTTTAGGCTTGTGCTGAGAGACCAGCAGGTACTCTTGCAGCGTGTCCAGCCGCTGATAATGCTCCCACTTCTCGCCCCGGTCGTACCGCTCGGTAGACGGCGACAGCACCTCGAATATGACTGACGGATTGATAATGCTGTTTTTGTCGAAGGGGTTTATGTGCGGCTCCCCGCAGATAATTGTGACATCCGGGTAGGTTTCCACATCCAGCGGTATAATCCCAACACGCAAGTCGCTAGTATAGACTTTACATGGACCGCGTTTGAGTTTGGAGCCAAGTTCAAGGATGATGTTCCCAGCGATTAAGCTGTGCGTCGGCGTCCCGCCGGACATGGCATAAATCCGACCCGCGATAAACTCGCTCTTGTACGGAGCGCCTTCTTCCGTCTCGGCGTATTGCTCAATCGTGTAGTAGGGCAGGGGTTGTGCAGACATGAGGTTATAATACCCGTTTATTTTGCGGCGATTGGATTAACCGGCAGGAAAACGCGGGTAGGAACGCGAATAAGTTTTCAGATTTCCCCGCAGTCACATTGTATCCTGTTCCTGCACTTTAAAGAAGAGGTATCACAGCATGTTCAACCTGCCCTTGTTCGGAAAAAGCGGCGGCGGAAAGACGAACGTAAAGCGCGAAGCGCAGCCGTTCAGCCGCCAAACTCTTACCAAAAACGCCCGCATTGATGGCGCAACTGTCACCGAAAGCGTCTGCCCCTACTGCGCGGTCGGCTGCGGCCAGCACATCTACACCAAAGGCGGCCAGATCATTGACATTGAAGGCAACCCGCACTCGCCGATCAATGAAGGGACGCTTTGCCCGAAAGGCGCGAACGTCTTTCAGCTTGCCCGGAACCCGAACCGGGTCAAGCACGTCCTGTACCGCGCTCCTTTCTCGACCGACTGGGAAAAAAAGCCCTTAGAATGGGCGATGGAGCGGATCGCGCAGAAAGTTTACGAGGCCCGCGAACAGGGCTGGGCTGAGAAGGACGACGATGGGCGCCCGATTAACGCGGTCCGCAATATCGGAACCCTCGGCGGCGCGACGCTCGACAACGAAGAAAATTATCTCATCAAAAAGCTGTTCACGGCGGGGCTGGGCGTCCTGTCCGTCGAGAACCAGGCTCGCATTTGACATTCTGCTTCCGTGCCCGGTCTGGGCGCGACATTCGGCCGCGGCGCGGCCACTTCTTATCAGCAGGATCTACAAAATAGCGACGCCATCTTGATCATGGGTTCCAACATGGCCGAGGCGCATCCAGTCGGCTTCCGCTGGCCGATGAAGGCCAAAGCCAATGGCGCGAAGCTTATTCACGTTGACCCACGTTTCACGCGCACGTCGGCGATGGCGGACCAGCACGTCCAAATCCGTGCCGGCTCTGATATTGCATTTTTGGGCGCGTTGGTCAACTATGTCTTGACCCATGAGCGCTGGTTCAAGGAATATGTGATTGCCTACTCCAACGCCTCCACGATCGTTGACCCAGAATTTCAGGACACCGAAGCGCTGGACGGCTTGTTCAGCGGCTACGATGCGGAAGCCCGCGCTTATGACCCGACAGAAGGCCACTGGAGCTATAAGCAGCCGGAAGGCAGCAGCGCAGGAGAAGAAAAAGGCGACAACCAGCAGGGCAAAATGTCCGCTAAGTCGAACGGCCTGCATGGCCACGGCATTGACGGCGGGGCCAGTACCCACAGTTCGCCGCAGACCAACAGCGCCGACTCAAAAGCCGGCTACATTCAGCGTGACGAGACGCTGCAAGACCCAAACTGCGTGATGCAGCTTCTGCGCCGGCATTTTGAGCGCTACACGCCGGAAAAGGCCGCCGAGATTTGCGGGTGCACTCCAGAGCAGATTGTCAAAGTCGCGGAAACTCTCTGCGACAACTCCGGGCGGGAGCGCACTTCTGCGATTTGCTACGCCGTCGGCTGGACCATGCACACGACCGGCGTTCAGATTATCCGCACCGCAAGCATTTTGCAGACGCTGCTCGGCAACATGGGCCGGCCCGGCGGCAGCATCATGGCTCTGCGCGGTCATGCCAGCATTCAGGGGTCGACGGACATTCCGACGCTCTACGATCTCCTGCCCGGCTATCTGCCGCAGCCGACTGCCGAAGAAACGCATGATACGCTTGACGGATATGTCAAATATGAAGGCCTGCCGACCGGCTACTGGTCGAACTTCAAGGGGTTTATCGTCAGCCTTCTCAAAGCCTATTACGGCGAAGCGGCGACAAAGGCCAATGACTTCTGCTACAACTGGCTGCCGCGCTTGGACGACGATTATTCCATGATTTTGGCGTTCCAGCGCATGGCGAAGGGCGACTTTGACGGCTACTTCCTGTTCGGGCAAAACCCAGCGGCAGGCTCGGTCAACGCCAAAGTTGTGCGCGAAGGTCTTCGCAATCTAAAATGGCTGGTGGTCGCCGACTGGTTTGAGACCGAAAGTGCTGTGTTCTGGAAGAACGACCCGACGGGTCCGCCGCCGGAGCAAGTCGCGACGGAAGTGTTCTTTATCCCGGCCGCTTCGTCGCCGGAAAAAGAAGGAACGCTGACAAACACCCAGCGTCTGATCCAGTGGCATGACAAGGCCATTGATCCGCCGGATGATTGCCGTTCGGACTTGTGGTTCCTGTATAACTTAGGCAAGCGCCTGAAAAAGCTCTACGAAGGCTCGGCTGCGCCGAAAGACCAGCCGATTCGTCACTTGACCTGGGACTACGACTATGACGAGGCTCCGCGCTTGCCGGACGGGACGCTCAGCCGTATTGAAGGGGAACCTGATGCTCTGAAGGTGCTTCAAGAGATCAACGGCTACCATACAACTGAGGTAGACCCGGATACCGGCAAGTTCAAGCTGCTGTCTGGGTTCTCCGACTGCAAAGACGACGGCACAACGGCCTGCGGCGGCTGGATTTATTCCGGCGTTACGCCTGCCCCGGATGTCAACCGCGCCCGTGACCGGGTCCGTACCCCGGACAACCCGCTTGACCCCAAGTGGGGCTATGCCTGGCCGCACAACCGGCGCGTTCTGTATAACCGGGCTTCAGCCGACCCGGAAGGTAATCCGTGGTCGGAGCGCAAAAAGCTGATTTTTTGGAACAAAGAAGCCAAAAAGTGGGAAGGCAACGATGAGCCGGATTTTGAGGTCGATAAAGACCCGTCGTACCGTGCTCCGAAAGACGCGGTCGGCATGAAAGCCATTGGCGGCGATCAACCGTTCATCATGCATCCGGACGGGCTGGCCTGGCTGTATGCGCCCGGCGGCACCAAAGACGCACCGCTTCCAACGCATTATGAGCCGGTAGAATCGCCGGTGCGGAATTTGCTGTACAACGCGACGCAGGACAACCCAACGACCCGCTACTTTGAGGACCTGCCGGGCAACCAGCTTGCGCGTTACCCGGAAAACGATTTTCCGGTAGTCGGCTGCACGTTCCGCTTAACTGAGCATTACCTGAGCGGCCCGATGTCGCGCTTTAATTCGTGGCTGAACGAGCTGATGCCGGCCATGTTCATTGAGATCAGCCCGGAGCTTGCGGCGGAGCATGGCATTGAGCATGGCGGGTGGATGATCTGCGAATCCAAACGCGCCGCGATTGAAGCACGGGCGATGGTGACAAAGCGCATCAAGCCGATGGTCATTGACGGCAAAACAATTCATCAAGTCGGTATCCCGTTCCAATGGGGTTTTGCCGGGGAGGTTGTCGGCTCCAGCGCCAACGACCTGACATCACTTGTCGCAGACCCAAACGTGTCCATGCACGAGGCAAAAGTCTTTGTGTGCCGTGTTCGTGCCGGGCGCCTGCCGGGCCAGCCGAAGACCGCGACAAAGCCGGAGCACCGCTGGGCCAGCCGCGAGCCTGTCCCGGACACCGCCGCCGGGGCCCAGCCCGAAGGCCATTTGGAGAAGCACCTGCGAAAAGACGGGCCGGAGACGAAGTAACAACTCCCCCCGCCCCCAACAATGGGGGTGGGGGCCATCCCGAAAGCAACAACCATGATCCAACTTGAAATGCTGCGAGCAGACGCTTCGGCAAGCCTCAAAAATGCGTTTCCGCCGCAGCGAACCGTGGTTCCTGAGCCGGGGCCGGACGGTCAGGACCAGATGGGGTTTTTCACGGACACCAGCCTCTGTATCGGCTGCAAAGCCTGCGAAGTGGCCTGCAAACAGTGGAACCAGCTCCCGGCAGACGGCTACAACTTCACGGCGAAAAGCTATGATAACACTGAGCATTTGTCGGCAACCACTTGGCGGCATGTGGCGTTCCAGGAGCAGATCGGTGAAACCAGCAGCCGCTGGCTGATGATGAGCGATGTTTGCAAGCACTGCATAGACGCACCGTGCGTGCAGTCCTGCCCGACAGGATCGCTGATCTACAATGAATACGGCAACGTCTATGTGCAGGCCGACATCTGCAACGGCTGCGGCTACTGCGTTTCCGCGTGTCCTTTCGGCGTGATCGCCCGGTCGTCGGAGGACGGCCACGCCCATAAGTGTACGCTCTGCTATGACCGGCAGACCATCGGCGAGACGCCTGCCTGCGCGAAGTCCTGCCCGACGGCATCCATTCAGTTCGGCCCAGTGGATACGCTGCGTCAGCACGCCCGCGAGCGTGTCGAGAAGCTTCACGCGCAGGGCAACACATCGGCGTTCTTGTACGGCGCAGACGAAGAATCGTTGCCGGGCTACGGCACTCTGAACTCGTTTTTTCTGCTGGAAGATCACCCAAACCGCTACAACCTGCCGGAGCGCCCGCCCCAGCCTCTGCATCATCAAGGCAAACGATATGCCGCAAGCCTTCTGACAGGTCTGGCGCTGACAGCGCTGGCCGGACTTTTTTTGGCGAAAGGGGCCGCAGATGCCTGACACGGACATTCTGGGAACAAGCGGAACCACCAGCGGAACCGAAACGCGCGGACGCTGGAACACGGCCAGCGGGATTGCGCCCGACAAGAGTGTCGACACGCTGCCCGATAAGCTGCCCGATAAGCTGATAGATTTCACGCCCAAACAAAAGCCCTTCACCGAAGGCTTTTCCAAAAGCGGCACAAAGAACAAAAAAAGCACGGGCGACAAAGACAACGGCAACCCGGCGTACTATAACATCAGCCTGCTGCAATCGCCGGTCTGGACCAAAGAAGTCGGCATTTATTTCTTTTTAGGCGGCTTGTCATCAAGCGCGTTCAGCATCGCGCGTTTGTCGGATCGGTTTGGGCATGGCAAGCTGCGGCCTGTCACGCAGGCGGGGACAGTGATTGCGGCTTTGGCGGCGCTTCCCTGCGCTCCACTTTTAATCTGGGATTTAGGCGACCGTTCGCGCTTCCATCACATGCTTCGCATCTGGAAGCCGAAGTCGCCGATGAATTTAGGAAGCTGGACGCTTACCGTCTACACGCTGATGGGCGGGATTGCTGCTTTGCGTGAACTGCTGCGCTTTCTGCGAAAAGACGCGCCGCTGACGGGCGGCGCAAAGGCCGCAGATGAAGCGGCGGGCGTTATCGCCGACGCCGCAGGCATCCCGCTTGGTCTGCTCCTGGCAGGCTATACCGGCATTTTGCTGTCCACCACGTCTACGCCGATTTGGAGCCGTAATACCTGGATTGGGGCGCTGTTCAGCGCAAGCGCGGTTGCGGCCGGCTCAGGTGCCGTGAGGCTGGCGCTGGAAGTGACAGGTCAGGAAGGGCCTGCCACCCATGCGCTCGGCAAAGTAGAGACACTGGCCCATGTCACGGAAGCCGTCGCCCATGCTGGTTTTCTGTCGGCTGCCGGCCCGCTGGCAAAGCCTGTCACGGAAGGCAAGTTCAAGATGCAGTATCTAGGTGGGGCAATCGGCCTCGGTATCCTGCTGCCGGAGCTTCTGAACCATCTGCCAGTACCAAAAAAAGCAAAGCGCGGAATGTCAATCGTTGCCGGCATTGCCAGCCTTGTGGGCGGCTATCTGCTTCGGACGGTCTTCATCGCTGCCGGCAAGCCGTCCGCCGACGACCCAGACTTGGCCCGGCTTGCGACTGGAGAAAAGGGAGCGCAGCTATGAAAGTGCGCTGGAACCGAGACAGCATCCGTCTGCGAATTACGCCGACGGAGTTTCAAGCGATCACAAGCGGCGAAGCCGTGCATGAGGGGATTGCGTTTCCGGGAATGCAGTTCTGGAATGTTACTCTCCGGCCAAGCGCTGCCGAAACGACGATAGCCGCCGACCAGCACGGCGTTTACTTCTCGCTTTCTGAGACTGACCGCGTAAAACTTGCCGACCCCGAAACTGAAGGCGTGTATTTTGAGATGACCCAGCCGACCACTTTGCGCTATTACATAGAAAAAGACTTTCCCTGCGTCCACAAGCCTGCTCCCGAAGCCGGAGAAGGCGCGTCAGAAACATTTACGCCCCCCGCCGGCTTTGAGGCGCGAAAACTTGCACCCACTGAAATCAACGGAGATTAGCGGGAAGCCCCAAGCCTCATTGTTGGGACTGCCTGCTTCAGCTTCGCCGCCAAAACAATGTTTGTTCGGCTTGCAGCTTGTTCCACTACGATTTTGACTCCGCTCGGCGCGTTGCCGTCTTCATCAAAGATCACTAGGTCATTCTTGCCGGGCCGCAGGATTGACTCCGGCAGGTAGACGCCGCTGACCGGCGACTTTTCCGGATAGCGGCCTAGATTGCGACCGTTGAGCCAGACAAAGCCCTGCGAAAGCCCGTCCGTGGCGACGCGCAGGATGGGATGCGGGCCGCTTGGGCCGGGCGGCACCGCTGAGAATACCGTGTGAAAGAAGGTCGGAATGCCGGCATGAGCAGCGGCTTGAAGCGGCTTCCACTGCGGCGACGTATAGGCAGGGTAAGACACGCCGCCGTGCATCTTCCAGCCTTCCACAGACGGCCCATCTTCCAAACCGTAATCCAGCCGCACCTCGCCCGTTAATCCTCCGGGGCCTCCGGTGTTCTGAACCGCAACCGCCAGCACGTTCGGGCCGCTGTCGCGCCAGGCGCTATCCAAAGAGAGGGTTGTATTGGAGTTGAGGCCGACATTCAACTGAAGCAGCGTGCCGTTCAAATAGACGCTGCCGCTGTCGTCAATGCTCTGAAAAAACAAGTTTCGATGCGGACCAGGGACATTCGGCAAAGCGGCGCGGAACCAGGCCCAGCCAACTCGCTCGTGAAAAACATCGGTGGCTGTGGTCGCATCCTGCCAGCCGGCCCCGGACGCATCTAGGTCCGGCGCGGCCTTCTGCGCGGCGTCATTCGGGGCATTATCGTCGGCCTGCCAGCGGAAGGCGTTCAGCTCCTGCCGTCCTCCCCCATTTTTGGTGAGCGTCACTGTCCCGATAATTCCTTTCCATTTTGCCTCGCTCGTATCCAGCGGCCCGTAATAGTTAAAGAGCTTGTCGCGCCCGTAATGGGCCGCGAGGAACGCTACGGTGTTTGTTCCGGCCTTCAGTGTGACGGGGAAGACGCGCGGGGCGGACCGGACATCTACGCTTTCGGCGTGCCGGCCGTTGACAAAGCAGCTTATCCAGTCGTCGGCATTGCTTAAATTCAGTTGATAGTCACCGGCCGCTGGCACTGTGACAGTCGTGCGGTACCAAGCGTAGGCACTGTAATCGCCGTCCGCGCCCATCGGCTGCGGCTCTGAGCTGCTTTTCCAGGCGGCATCAGGGAAGCCAGGCTTGGCCTGCGGTACAGAAAAGTCTGCTAGCCACGGCCCCAGCACCGGAGGAACGGCAGAAGCTTTCGCGTCCAGCGTGGTCACAGGGACAAGCGTAAGGGGCGGTTTAGCTGCGTCCGACAGGAACAGCAGCGCAGGCTGCGGGGGAGGCGCACTGAGGCCGTTCTGCTCCGTCAAGAGATGGAGGCCAGCGGGCGAAGGCTGAAGTTCGCCGACATAATCCGGGCCGCAGGCGATGAGCGTGCCGTTGTTTAGAAACCAAGTTCGCTCTGCCATGTTTGTCGGCATGGTCAGCACGCGAATTGTCCGGCTCCCAAACGTAAAGCTGCTGATGCGCGGCACGCTTTCGGGAACCGTCGTTTGCAGAATGAGGCCCGTGCCGGACAGGGTAATCCCGGCGCTGCTGCCGAGGACGTGGGTGTGGGCAGCGGAAAAGTGCAGCTCCGCCGGCTCGCCGGGATTGCCGTAAACAATGAGTGTTGTCAGCGTTCCCGACCGGGTGACGCCGAGAAGGCGAGCGGCAGCAAGCGAAAGCTGAATGCCCGGCGCAAGCGGATAATGGCGGAGCATGGGGACAAACTCGCCGGACGCAATGCTGATTGGCCCGGCAGCAGGGTAGGCAGCGCCGTCAATTTTGATCTGAGTCGTGATTGGAGTGCCGGTACGATTAAAGAGAAATAGGGCTTCTCCGAGCTTGCCCTTGCGATGCGTGATTTGCAAGCCGTTTTGGGTCGGGATCGCGCCGTCGCCGCCGTCTCCGGCCACGGAATCCGCCAGCAGATCGCCGAAGCTTGACGCGAACATCGCGGCTTTCTTGCAGGCGTAGTAGGAAGGGCGCAGATCGCCGGACTGACCGATGGGAGAGCCGAAGTCATAGGAGGCCGCCTGCTCGTCGTTGTTCCAGGTGTCAAAGTCCGTGCCGCCGGCCAGGGTATAATGCGTATACCCCGCGCCGCCGTAGGCAATGACTTTCCACGTCTCACGCTCCAGCAGCTTCGCCCGGTCGGCGTCATAGCCGTAGCGTCCGACCCAGCCCGTCCAGAACTCGGTGCTGTACCAGGGCGAGGTCCGCGCCGACGTATCAAACGGCGCATCCCCCGCGGGCCGGTCATTGTGGTTCAGGCCGCTGAAAAACAAAGGAATTTGCAGACCCATCGCCCGCATCTTGGCATAGAACCATTTGTAGTAAGGGTTCGGCAGGTCCGTGCCGCCGCCGAGGCCGCCCGGTAGCACATGCTCGTTTTCCATTTGGACCATAAGAATCGGGCCGCCGTGGCTGATCTGATTGGCGACCAAGATGGGAACGAGCTTGTTGAAGTAAGGCGTGACGGCCTGGTAAAACTGCGTGTTGTCGGACATCGGGCGCAGACCCGGCTTGAAGCGCAGCCAGACCGGCAGGCCGCCGGTGTCCCATTCGGCATTGACATACGGCCCCATGCGGACAATCGCGTAGAGGCCCAGGGAATGAACTAATTGCAGGTAAGCGTTAAAATCCTTCTCGCCGGTGAACTCGAACTTCCCCTCAGTCGGCTCATGGTAGTTCCAAAACGCATACGTTTGAACTGTGTTGTACCCTGCTCTTTTGATCCGCAGCAGGCGGTCGCGCCAAAGGGCGCGGGGCGTGCGTGGATATTGCAGCTCGCCGGACACAATAAACGTCCGCTTGCCGCGAATGATAAAGCCGCGCCCGTCAAAATTGATGTAAGGTTTTGCGGCAGGCGACGCGGGAAAAATGCTGTCGTTGTTGTTAGGCCAGCCGTAGGCATGAGCGCGGCCCGAAAAACAGCAAATCAAGCAAAGGGCAAACAGCCCGGCGGCAATGCGTAAAGGTTTCATAAGAGGAGAGGTGCAAGCGAGGCCCAGGTCCAAAAGAAGTTTGGCTCTCGGTTCCTGGGCCATTGGTGGGTTTTAGCTGTCGAAATACACGGCTTTGCCGGTGGCTGCCGATGTGTAGATCGCTTCCAAAATCTCGGAAACAACCAGCGCCTGCTCCGGCAGAACAACGGGGGCCGTGTCGTTGCGGACGGCATTGATCCAGGACTGAGCTTCTTCCACGGCAGGGTCGCTTGACTTGCCTTCAAAGAAGGCGACGCCGCTGGCGGAAGTCTGGATTTGGTTCATATACAGCGTCGAGAACCGCTCGCCGTTGATCCGCAGGCCGCCCTTGAAATCTGCGCCGGCTTTCGTGCCGGCCAAAGTGCACTGCGCTTCGGCGGTGTCCACGAGGTTGATGGCCCAGCAGGCTTCCAGATTGATGGTCGCGCCGTTCTCCATGGTGATAAAGCCGAAGGCAGCTTCTTCCACTGTGAACTTAGCCGGGTCCCAGGGTCCCCAGGCGTTCGCGGCATTCTCGGTGGGGGCCAGCTTGTGGTAGGTGGCTCCCATGACAGACTTCGGCTTGTAGTTGTTCATCATCCAGAGCGAGAGGTCCAGCGAGTGCGTGCCGATGTCAATCAGCGAGCCGCCGCCCTGCTTCTCGCCGTCCAGGAAAACACCCCAAGTCGGAACGGCGCGGCGGCGGATAGCCAGGGCTTTGGTGTAGTAAATCTCGCCTAAATCCCCGGCGTCGCAAATCTTCTTGAGGTACGATGCTTCAGCAGTTTGCCGGTTCTGGTAGCCGATGGTCAGCTTTTTGCCGGTGCGCTGGGCTGCTTCCAGCATTTTGCGGGCGTCGGCGGCTTTCTTCGCCATCGGCTTTTCGCACATGACATGTTTGCCGGCTTCGAGCGCGGCGATGCTGATTTCGGCGTGCGAGTCGTTTGGGGTCAGGACATGAATGACTTCGATGTCTTCGTCTTGAAGCAGCTTTGTATAGTCTGAATAGACTTTCGCGTCGGGCGTGCCGTATTTGGCGGCGGCGGCCTGCGCTTTGGTTTCAATGATGTCGCAGAACGCGACCATTTCCACGCCTTTGACTTTGGCCAGGGCCGGCATGTGTTTGCCGCCTGCGATCCCGCCGGTCCCGATAATGCCTACTTTGATTGTTCGTTCCAATGGCTTGGTATGCCTCCTCGTCTTTGTTCCTAATGCTAGTTTCCAGATGAAGCGGGGAATGTCCTGCACGATTTAGAGGCACGGCTGAGAAATTTGTTGTGAGAAATTTGTTG
>CAXUBO010000003.1:71999-81986 GCA_964249345.1 uncultured Armatimonadales bacterium
GCTGGCCTGCCACTGGCTCCAGTTGCCGCTGAATGGGATGACTTGTCCGTCGGTGCCGAACAGAAGCAGGCGCGTAGCGACTTTGTCTAAAAAGAAGCGGTCGTGGCTGACGACAACAACTGCGCCGGGAAAATGCACCAGCGCCCGCTCCATGACCTGCGTGCTGGTCAAATCTAAGTGGTTTGTCGGCTCGTCTAAGATCAAGACCTGCGCTTCGGACAGCAGGCACATTGCAAGCGCGACCCGCGCCCGCTGACCGCCGGAAAGCGTGCCGATTTTGCGGGCCATGTCGGTCTCCGAAAACTGCAACAGCGTCAGAAACTTGCTGATTTGCTTGCGGGCGGCGGTGAACGCCAGAGACCCAGCGCCGCCGCTGGTGTTGACGGCATGGGTAACGGTATCGGTCAAATCCAAGTCGGCGTAGGTCTGGTTGAAGTCTGCGAACGTGATGCCGCGCTCCCAGACCATCTCGCCGCTGTCCGGCGCTTCCTGCCGGGTCAAAAGCCGCAGCAGCGACGATTTGCCGCTGCCGTTCGGGCCGACAATTGCCAGCCGCTCGCCCTTTTCCACCTCAAACGAAATGTCCTCGAAAAGCACCTGGCGGCCGTAAGCTTTTGTCAGATGCTCGGCATGGGCGAGTTTATCGGGAACGCGGAGGCCGCCGTACAAAGACGTGACAAGAACATCAACAGGACGCGGCTCGCGGCGTTTTTTGAGGTCCGCCAGCTTGCGCTGCAAGGCGGGGGTGGGGCTGCGTTTGGCTTCTTCGCGGTCAGTGATCGCTTCGGCTTCCAATGTCAGCAGTTCTTCTTCGTGCAGAAACTGCCGCTCTAAGGTTTTGAGCCGGAACTGCTTTTCCCGGATATACTCGCTGAAACTGCCTCCATACTCCTGAAAGCCGTAGTTTTCTATCTCCACAATGCGGGACACGACGCCGTCCAAGAACTGCCGGTCATGGGAGATCAAGAGGAGGCCGCCTCCAAATTGGGACAGCCAGCCTTCCAGCCAGGCCAGCCCGGCGACATCAAGAAAGTTTGTCGGCTCGTCCATCAACAGAACATCGGGCTGTTCCAGCAGAATTTTTGCCAGCGCCGCCCGGTTGCGCCAGCCGCCGGAAAGCTGTTCAATGGGCCGCTGCCGGTGTTCGGGACTGAAACCGAGCTTGGAAAGCACGGTATCAATGTGCCGAGGGTATTCCCAGCCGCCCTGCCGGTTCATTTCGTCCAGCGCCGCCGCCTGGCGCTCCAAAAGCCGCTCTATTTCGCCTGCGTCTTCATCGGTTTCCAGCGCGGCGGCGACTTCGGAAAGCTCGGTTTCGAGTGCTTGCAAGTCGGCGAAAAGGGCTTCCAAAGTCTGCTGCACGGACAGCATTCCGTCCAGCGACGAAAACTGCGAAAAGTAGCCGATTTTGAGGCCCCGCGCAATCTCTACGGTTCCTTCGGTCGGCGCGATTTGTCCCAGGATCAATTTGAAGAGCGTCGTCTTGCCAGCACCGTTTTTGCCGATCAGTCCAACGCGCTCTCCCGGCTGCAAGCGGAAGAAGACAGAGCGCAGCACAAGAAGCTGCTCGTACTTCACGGTGACGTTGTTGAGGCGAATTAAACTCATTTCTTTATCATACCCAAGTCGTAAAGGCTTTTGTTTTGCGTGAAGTTTGAGTATAATAGGGGCAGGGGATTGCAGACTGCCTTCCCGACACCACTGAATCCTGCATCGCTACGCTTTTAACTTAGGATTTGACTTAGGATTTGACTTAGGATTTGACTTAGGATTTGACTTAGGATTTGATTTAGGAAGCCTCGCTCGCCATGTCCATCACATCACTCCTGCCTTCCGATTCCAACAGCTCCGGCCCCCCCCGCACCGGCGGCAAGCCGTCGCGGTTTGCCGCGTTCTGGGAGAACCTGGACCGGCCCGACTCCGCCGCCCTGCACGGGCTGTTCAGCGGCGCGGCCTGGATCGTCGTGACGACTATTTTTGGCTTTATCATGTCCAACGAGCTGACGACGCCGGACATTTTTGCCGGCATCCCGCAGCTTACCTTTAGCCGGCTGCGCCCGGCGCACATTTCGGCGGGGCTGTTCGGCATCTTTTCGGCGGGAATGTTCGGCGGCTGGTATTTTATCGTGCCGCGCCTCTGCAAGACCGCGCTTCGCTCAAACCGGGCCGCGAACCTGCTGCTGTTTTTCTGGAATCTGTTCGTGCTTCTTGGCCTCGGCGCGATCCTGAACGGGGACACAACAGGCAAAGAATACGCCGAATTCCCGTGGTGGGTGGACTGGCCGGTGCTGGCGCTGATGGGCGCGAACGCCGTGATTATTTTTCAAACAATTGCGGCCCGGCGCGAGCCAAAGATTTACGTCTCGCTGTGGTATATCGGCGGCTCGCTGGTGTGGGTGGCAATGATGTATTTTATCGGCCATGTCATGTGGCACCCGTTTACGACATATTTAGACCAATATGGGCACAAGCATATTTTGTGGAGCAACAATGCGTCCAACATTCCTGATGGTGTGACCGACTTTCAGCGGACAAGTTCTTTGACGGGCCTGAACGACGCAGTCTGGAACTGGTTTTACGGGCATAACTTGTTTGGTTTGTTTATCACAACAGGCGGCATTGCGCTGGTGTATTACCTTGTGCCGAAGCTCTCGCGCCGGCCTTTGTACTCCCACATGATGTCTCTCGTCGGCTTCTGGTCCATTGCCCTGCTGTATTCCAACACGGGGCAGCATCATCTTTTGCAGGCTCCGATCCCGAACTGGCTGAAAGTGATTTCCGTTGTCGGCTCCGTGGGCCTGATCATTCCGGTATTCTCGTTCAGCGTGAACATCTTTATGACCATGCGCGGCCAGTGGGGGCAGATGCTGGAAAACATTCCGCTGCGGTTTGTGATGACCGGCGCGTTCTTCTATCTTGCGGTCTCGTTTCAGGGTTCGGTGCAGGCGCTGATGTCTGTCAACCGCTTTGTCCACTTTACGCAGTGGGTCATCGCGCATTCGCATCTGGCGTTCTTGGGCGCGTTCGCGTTTATTTCTTCGGCAACCATGCTCTATATGGTGCCGCAGATTGTCCGCAAGCCGCTGTGGAGCCGCAACCTGGCCGACTTCCAGTTCTGGCTGATGGTGATTGGCGTCAACGGCTATTTCTGGGCGCTGACGGCGGCGGGGCTCGCACAAGCAAGCGCGTGGACGACGCTTGGCGAGCAGGTCGTTAAGGCTTACCCTGTGGTTAAACCGTACTTTCTGCTGCGGACTGTCTTCGGCGGCATGTACATGATTGCCGTGATCATGCAGGGCATCAACCTGGTGATGACAGTCCGGCAGAAGATGCCGAGCGCCGCCGAAAAGCGTAATCTTGGAATTGCAGATTTGCAGGAAATCGGCGCACCAACGACTGAGTTCGATGACCGCACGGCGGTTTTAGATTAGTTGAGAAGTTTTCGTCCATGAAAATGACACCGCTGACAATTATGTTCGGCTCAATTTTAGTCATGTTTAGCTGGGTTGTCGTGATGGCAATCCTGCCTACGCAAGTTTTTCGCCCGGCTCCCTCGCCGAACGCGCATCAGTATACATCGCAGGAGCTGAAAGGCCGCGAGATTTATTTGCAGAACGGCTGCGTGTACTGCCATTCTCAAGATGTCCGCCCGATGGACTGGGGCATGGGCAGCGGCCTGGCATCGGAGCCGGGAGACTATGCTTACGACTCACCGCATTCGGTCGGCGAGCACCGCAACGGCCCGGACTTGTCGCATGAGGCCGGGTATCACCCCGACGACTGGCACTGGGCGCATTTTCAAAATCCGCGCTACACCCGTCCGCAGTCGTTCATGCCGTCGTACAGCTATATTCGGGGCCAAGATCGAAGCAATTTGATCGCTTATATTCAGTGCCTCGGCGGCAAAATGGGCATCAAGCGGGCGTCCCAGCAGGAGCAGCTCAAGGTCAGTTTGATCAAGTATTACCAGAAGGGGCCGGGTGAAAATGTTGCGTATCTGAACTCGACGATTCCAAGCTCGTGGCTGGTCATGCCGAACCCGGAACCTGTCACCGAAGGCTCGGTCGAGCGTGGGCGCGTTCTGTACATTGCTTACTGCGCGGGCTGCCACGGCGAGCACGGCGACGGGCGCGGGCCGTCCAAGCCGTACCTGAATCCGCCGCCGATGGACTTTACGCTGGTGCAGGCGTCCGGCGCTGACCCGCAGGGCGGGCAGCCAGGATACCACTACGATTACCGCAAGAACGAAGTTTCTTCAATCTCAAATGGCGACATCTACTATGTTGTCCTTTACGGCATTCCTGGAAGCGCGATGCCGCAGTTCAAGGGACAACTGCCGTCGGAGAAAATCTGGGATGTCGGCAACTACGTCGGCTGGGCCTTCATGGGCTGGAAGATGGAGCCGTATTCCGGGCGCTATGAAGAACTGGCCCAACAGCCCTGGGAGCATAAGAGGGAAATCGGCCAGAAGAAGCTGGCGTCTGCAAGGTAACAAGAGGCACGCCCGGCACGAAAAGTGCCGGGCTTTTTTCGCGCAGAGGCAACCATACACTTGATGAAACGCTACGTCTTCGCTGCCATAATTGCACTTATCGCAGCCTTTGCGGCTGCTTCCAGCGGCTATGCCCAGACTGCTCCCATTTATAAAAACCCGGCCGCGCCGCTGGAAGCGCGGGTCAGTGACTTGTTCCAGCGCATGACGCAGGATGAGAAGCTCGGCTTTTTGACCGGGACTGGCTTTACAACGCAGCCGCTGCCGAGGCTTGGCGTTCCGCCGATGGCGATGGCAGATGCGGGGGAAGGAGTTCGGGGCGGCCAAGACAGCACGCAGGGACCGGCAACGCAGTTTCCGGCAGGCGTCGCCATGGCGTCTTCCTGGGACCCGATTTTAGTGGGACAAGTCGGCAAAGCTATCGGCGAGGAAGCGCGGGGCAAAGGCACCGGGGTACAGGTGATGCTTGGCCCGGCGGTCAACATCCAGCGGTCGCCGCTGGGCGGGCGCAACTCCGAGTATTTCAGCGAAGACCCATTTCTCGCAGGGCGTCTTGCTGTCGGTTATATCCAGGGAATGCAAAGCACAGGCGTTGGGTCCTGCATCAAGCATTACGCTTGCAACAATGAAGAAGTGGATCGGTTCGGCGTCAATGTCCATGTGGATGAGCGGGCGCTGCGCGAGATTTACCTGCCGGCGTTTGAAGCAGGTGTCACGGAAGGGCCCGCATGGTCGTTGATGGCGTCTTACAACCGGGTTGGCGGCTACTATGCGACGGCAAACCAATATCTGCTGACGGACGTGCTTCGGCGCGACTGGGGCTGGGACGGGCTGGTGATGTCCGACTGGGGCGCGGTGCATGAAACGGCAGGCGTCGTGAACGCCGGCAACGATTTGGAGATGCCGGGCGGCACCTATGTCACACATGACAAAGCGGCGCGGGCGCTGAGGGGCGGGCGCATCACGCAGGCAGAGATTGACGCCTCAGTCAAGAGAATCCTGCGGACGATTATCCGGGTTGGTCTGCTGGACGGACCGCTCACGCCGGACGGGAGCGCGGTCAACTCACCGGCGCATCAGCGCCTGGCGTATGAGGCCGCCTGCGGGGGAATGGTCCTCCTCAAAAATACGGGCGGCATTCTGCCGCTGCATGCCGCGAAAATTCACTCCATCGCCGTGATAGGACCCGGCGCAAAGGGGATGCAGTTCGATTCGGCAGGCAGCCCCGGCGTCCGGCCATTCTACACGATTGAGCCGCTGGCAGGCATTGAGACGCGCGTCGGCCCCGGCGTCACTGTGCGCTATGCCGCCGGCCTGAGCAGCGGAAACCCCGTGCCTCTGCCGGCTCTCATCTCTGCGCTCGGAAGCGGGCTGCGGGGCGAGTATTTTGCCAACCGCAATTTAGAAGGGCAGCCGGCTTTAGTTCGGGCGGACGGGCCGCTTCAATTTGACTGGTCCCATGATGTGCCGGCGCTCAATGTCCCGCGCACGAATTTTAGTGTCCGCTGGACGGGAACGCTGACCGGGCCGACCACCGGGCAATACGCGCTGTCGCTGACGGGGGATGACGGCTACCGGCTGTTTTTGGACGGTAAACAACTAATAGATCATTGGTTTGAAGGCGGGACATCGACAGAGACAGTAGAAGTGAATTTGCAGGCGGGGCAGCCCCGTGCCCTGCGGATTGAATACTTTCAGGCCGGCGGCGATGCCCTCCTGCGGTTCAACTGGATGCTGCCCGGCCAGTCTTCCTACGCGGAAGCAGCGGACGCGGCGCGGCAGTCCGATGTCGCGGTCGTGGTCGTCACGACAGCAGGCACGGAAGGCGAGGGTCAGGACCGGCCTTCCCTGGCGCTTCCCGCAGGCCAAGATCAGCTGATTCAGGCCGTTGTCGCCGCGAACCCAAAAACGATTGTCGTCTTAAACAACGGCACGCCGGTCTTGATGCCCTGGCTGAACCAGGTGCCGGGGCTGGTGGAAGCCTGGTTCCCCGGCGATGAGGGCGGACATGCCCTTGCGTCTCTGCTGTTTGGCGACATGGACCCAAGCGGCAAGCTGCCGACGACGCTTGCGGCCCGGCGTGAAGATTATCCAGACTGGGGCAATTTCCCCGGCAAAGACGGCCAAGTCAACTACGCCGAAGGGATTTACGTCGGCTACCGGCATTTTGACAAAAAGAACATCGCGCCGCTGTTTCCGTTTGGCTACGGGCTGTCGTACACGACGTTCCGCTATTCCAACCTGCGGCTTTCCCGTGCGTCGCTGCGGCCCAGCGGCACTGTGACCGCAAGCGTGACCATTACCAATACGGGGACACGAGAAGGCGCGGAAGTCGCCGAACTGTATGTCCATGACCCTGCACCTAAAATTGACAAGCCGCTGCGCGAGCTGAAAGGCTTTGGAAAAGTGGACTTGCTGCCGGGGCAGACGAAAATGATCACTATGACGCTCCGCCCGCGCGATTTGGCCTACTGTGATGTTCCCGGCAAGCAGTGGCGGGCAGACGCCGGCGTTTATGAAGTTCAGGTAGGAGCGTCTTCGCGGGACATTCGGCAGCGGGCAGCGCTGCGTTTGACCGCGACTTACACGCAGCCAATTCCCCTGCTTGGCGATGAGCCTGCCCCGCTTGCACGCAGCGTCCATGACCTGGCCTACAAGCGCCCGGTGACGGCATCGTCCGTGCAGGAGGCCGACACGGCGGCAAAGAACGTCAATGACGGCGACGATAGTACCCGCTGGGGTTCCGATTTCTCCGAGCCGCAGTGGATCGCGGTTGACCTCGGCAAGACTGTGACCATTGACCACGTCAAGCTTCTTTGGGAAGATGCTTACGCCGGCGCGTATTCCCTGCAAGTCAGCCCGGACGGCAAGAACTACACGGATGTTTACACCACGCAGAACGGCACCGGCGACCCGGAGACAATTCATTTCGCGCCCGTCGCCACGCGCTATGTCCGGCTGTACGCGACGAAGCGAGCTACCAAGTTCGGTGTGTCTTTGTTTAGCTTGGAGGTCTACGCGCCGGGAACGTAGAAAGGAGTCACCGCGAAAACCGGCGCTCTGTTTGGACCTGCGCCGCAATGTTGAACGCCAGCAGCGCGGCGATCACGACTGATGCCGATAGGCCCAGCCACAAAGACACCGAAAAGGCAACGTCAAGGGTGACGCCGCCTAAGACAAGAGCCGCCAGTGCGACGAGTGAGCCGATCACCCGTCGTGCCGCAAGAGAACTTCCTGAAAACGCGGCGGCGGTGACTGCCGTTAAAAACGCATATCCGCCGGCAAGGCCGTAGCCTACTTCTGTTTGCTGCAAGATCAGGCCGCACCCCGCTGTCAGCAGAGCCAGGAGAAAGCTGCTGCCGACCCAGTTGGAGGCGATGATCTGCTGCCGGGACAGCGCATAGCGCCCCACCGGGTCCAAACGCAGCAGAACATTGAAGAGAGGCCGAGCCGTCCAGGTCAAAAACGCAAACACAATGTACAAGCCGAACACGACGGCGGCAAGCGGCGCAAGGGCCGGATGGCTGACGGCATAAGCCCGCAGCAGCCGGGGCAGGACATACAGGCCGATGAGGACCGCGTAGCGGGCCTGCTTGCCGCGCCGGGACATCCAAAGAAAGTAGTTCAGCACCAGGCGGTACACGGGGTTGCGGGCGCGGAGGGCTTCCAAGATGCCCTGCCGCGCCCATTCCATGTTGGGCCGCAAGCGCAGGGCTTCTTTGAAGTGTATCAGGGCTTCGTTCGGCTTGCCCCGATGGAGCAGCGCCCAGCCGGAATTGGCATGAGCGGCGGCGTTTTCCGGGTCTTTCGCCAGTGTTCCCTGAATGGTCTGCCCGGCATCTTCCCGGCGTCCAAGCTGCACCAGCGCCATGCCGCGCAGGTTGGCGCAGGTGAGATTGTCCCCGTCCACGGCAAGGCCGGCATCGGCAAAACGCAGGGCTTCCGGCCAAGACTGCTGCTGGAACTTGATACTGGACAAAAGCGCGTAAAAGTCGGCGTCCTCCGGGTCCAGCCGCACCGCTTCTCGCGCCGCCGCTTCCGCGTCTTTCAGGCGCGGCACATCGTCCAGAACGCTCCCCAGCACATAATGCGTGTAGGCGACATCGGGGGCCAGATGGGTTGCCGTCCGTCCTTCGCGCCCGGCGTCGTCGTGGCGCTTCATTTTGGAAAAGCAAAGCGCGAGCAGGCAATGAGCAAACGGATCATCCGGGTCCTGCGCGATTTGCCGCCCGGTTTCCTCCGCCGCCATTTCATAGCGTCCCTGCTCAAACAAAAGATGCGCTCGGCTAAGATTGGAAGTGTTCATGCTTGAAGAGTATTACTTGCTCCGGCCAGGGGGGAGAACCACTCCGGGTCCCATTCCTTCATGTAAATGGGTTCGTGCTTGTGCATTCGGTAGGTCCGGCCATCGCGCCTGACGGAGTAATAAAAACCGCCTGGCTCCCGGACATCCCAAAGATCGTCTTCTGGCTGAACACGTTCTGGATAGGGTCGAATGGCAAGTTTGAGGCCGGTCGAAAAGAAGATGTCTAACTGGTCTTCTCGGTACAGCTCAAACCCGGCGATATTTAAGCCCACAATGCCTGCTAAGGTTGTTTCAGCATCGGCTCGGTTGCCTTCCGAGTGTCCTAAGATGTTTTTGTTTTCATCGAGAACCGCCCAGTAGCTCATAGAGTTTACTAGCTGGTATGGCGGACGCCAGCGTCCCCAAACACGCTTCCCTCGTGTAATAAGTTTTCTGTGAGCGCAGCGTTTCCAGCGCGAAATAGTAACCGGGATATGGTCGCCGAACCCAAAGAACGTCACACCACCGTATCCCATCCAGGCTTGAACAAGCAACGGCTGAAGGATAACTCGGCTCACAGCTTCTTCAAATTCTTCGTCGGTAATCCATTCCATGTGGTGTATTCAGTTAGAGTATGCGGCGGGAGCGCATGTACTCGATGAGGTCGTCGTACAGGCCGCCTTCATTGGAATACAGGGCGTAGTTGCGGGCGGTCTCAAACCAGGGGCGGACGCTGGGGCGAACGTCTTTCAAGGCACGCTGGAAGTCGGCGGCGCTGATGGGGCGCACTTTGCCGGTTGCAAGCGAGTCTTCTAACGCCAGCTCGGCGGCGGAGTCGCAGAGATGGGCCAAATCGGCCCCGGAGTAATCTTCGGTCTTGGCGGCAAGGGCAGCGAAGTCTACGCCCGACAAGGGGCGGTCTTCGGAGTTAAGGCGCAGGATGGAAGCGCGGGCGGGCGCGTCCGGCGGCAGGACAAGCAGGGTTCGGTCGAGGCGTCCGGGGCGGCGCAGGGCCGCGTCAATATCCCACGGATGATTTGTGGCGGCAAGAATAAAGACGCCTTCGTTGTCTGCGCCGACGCTGTCCATTTCGGCGAGAAGCTGATTGACCACGTCCCGGCCCGCGCTTTGGCGCATGAGGCTTCGCTTGCGGCCTAAAGCGTCAATCTCGTCTAAGAACAAAACGCAGGGACGGGACGTGGTCAACCAG
>CAXUBO010000004.1:0-52361 GCA_964249345.1 uncultured Armatimonadales bacterium
GGGGCTGGCGACGTATCCGCCGATGCTGGGGGTGTCGTTCTCCAAGCGCGACGGGGAAGACAAGCATACATTAGAAAACATCAAGGCGACGCAGGTGTTTGTGGTCAACTTGGTTCCGCGCTATTTGGCTGATATTATGAACCAGTCGGCGGAAGGCACGGCGATTGAAGATGACTTTGCCCGGCTGGGCCTGACGCCTATTGGAGCGGAAACGGTGGATTGCCCGCGCATCGGCGAATGCCCGGCGAGTATTGAATGCCGCGTGACAAGCATCTTCGCACTGCCGCCGAGCAAGTGCGAGCTGGTCGCGGCGCAGATTGTCGGCGTCTTTATGCGCGATGAGTTTGTGACGGAAAGCGGCGGCTTTGATCCCATGGCGGCGGATTTACTGTCAAGCGTCGGGGCGGAAGATTACCTGTCGCTGAACGGCGAGACCCTGCACCTGCCGAAGACGTGGGGCTAATTTTTGCAGACGCAAGAAGCGAGGGAGTAAACTCCTCTATGCCTTCGGCATTACTTCGTATCTGCTGAATGGCATCCTTCGGATGTAAGATGACCGAGTGCCTAGTTTCTACCGTCCGAAGGACGCTATTCAGCAGATACGCAGTAATGCCGAAGGCATAGAGGAATTCGTTCCCTCGCGCCTCGCTTGTTTCTAACTGCTTTCTATGAACCTTTCCAGCCCCGCCGCCGTGTCCGCGCTTCTGAAGCGCCACAACCTCCGCCCGCGTAAGCGCTTCGGGCAAAACTTTCTGGTCGACGGCAACACGCTGGCAAAAATTGTCGCTGCCGGAGAGCTCGCGCCGGGCGGCTACGCTTTGGAGATCGGCGCGGGGCTGGGCGTTCTCACAGCGGCGCTGGCGGATGCCGTCACGGAGACCGGGCGCGTCGTGTCGGTAGAAGTAGACACGGACCTGCTGCCGGCGCTTGAAGAAACGCTCGCCGAAAAGCCGCAGGTGCAGATCGTCACGGCGGACGCCCTTGCTTTGGACTGGCCGGCGTTCTTGGACGAACACTTTTCGGGAGCGAAGCCGGCGGTAGTCGCCAACATCCCTTATAATATTACATCGCCGCTGCTGACGACGCTTCTCGCGCAGCATGGGCGGTTTTCCCGGATTGTTCTGCTGGTGCAGAAAGAAGTCGCGGCGCGGCTGGGGGCCAAAGCGGGAACGCCGGATTACGGGGCGCTCAGCGTCTTTGTGCAGTACCACGCCCAAGTTGAGACCATCGGCATTGTCTCGCGCCGCGTCTTCTTTCCGTCCCCGGACGTAGACAGCGCTGTGGTGCGCCTGACGCCCCACGCGGCTCCGTCAGTTTCGGTCCCCAGCGAAGCCCAGTTGTTCGCCATCGTTCGAGCCGCGTTCGGGCAGCGGCGCAAGGCGCTCTTGAACGCTCTGAGCGGCGACCCCGCGTTAAGCTGGAGCCGGGAGCAGGCGGCGTCAGCGCTGGAAGCTGCCGGGATTGACGGCGGACGGCGCGGCGAAACGCTTACGCTGGAGGAGTTTGCGCTTCTGGCCCGGAGTGCGGAGACGGCTTTTTAGCAGCCTTGCGCCGGCGGGGAATGGCCCGCGCGTCATCACGGCTTTGGAACACGGCGTAGCCAATCGGCACCAGCCAGTACAAGGCGACGCTCAGAGTGGGGGACACAAACGCCAGAACGGTCGCGCTTGAATAGACCGCAATAGACGCCAGGGTGCGCCCATGTCCGGCCCGGACCAGCCAGGGCGCAATCGGCGCGTCTCCCAAATGGGAAGTCCGGGTCAAGTAAACCCAAAACATTTCCAGCACCACGCTGACCGCCACAAGGTTGAGGCCGTATACGGCAACAGCCAGTGGGTCATGCCGGAACTGCCCCAGCAGGCCCGCAGAGAATGGAATCAGTCCTATTCCCAGCAGCAAAGCGTTGTTGATCCACAAAAGGGTCCGGTCCGCCCGCTGAACCGCACTCAGCATCAGATGATGCGCGACCCAGTAGACCCCGATAATCAAGAAACTCAAAGCATAACTGGCAAGCTCCGGCCACAAATGCAGCAGCCGCCCCGGAAGCTGAGCCGAAGTCGTGTGCGCCGGGTCAGGAACCCGAATATCCAGCACCAGCAGAGTAACGGCGATGGCAAACACGCCGTCGCTGAATGCGCTGATCCGGTCTTTGCCGAGACTGCCTTCTTGCGCTTCTTTGCTTTTTTGCGCTTCTTTGCCTTTTTGGCTGTCTGCTTCGTTCATAAGCATGTCACGGAACCAGAACAATCTTGCCGGCTGCCCCCGGTTCCATAATGGCTTTGTGCGCGGCAGGCGCGTCTGCCAGCGCAAACTCACGGGCGATGACCGGCGTGAGCGTTCCATTCAAGAAGCCCGCGCCGAGCGCGGCATGAAGGCGCTTCAGCTCAGGCTCGGTGGCATTCATCAGGCTCATACCCAGCACTGTGCTGTTGCGCTGCATGGTTTGGCGCGGATCAATCTCAACCGGGCCTCGGCTGCCGATGACGACCACGCGGCCATTCTGGGCGACGGCGCCTAAATCTTTGGCGAGATTGACGTTCGCCAGCATCTCCAGAATTAAGCCGGGTCCTTTGCCGCCCGTCAGCGTTTTCAGGTCCTCTAAATAGCCCGGCTGGGTGTGGTCTAAGACATGGTCCGCGCCCGCCTCGGTGACAGCCTGCCGGCCCTTGCCGCTGCCCGCTGTGCCGATGACGGTCATGCCGAGCGCATGAGCCATCTGCACGGCGGCCAGACCCACGCCGCCGCTTGCCCCATGCACCAGGACTGTTTCGCCCGGCAAAGCAGCGGCCCTGTCAAAGAGGCCGTAATAAGCCGTGTAATACGGGACATGGATCGCCGCCCCCTGCGCGAAGGTCAGCCGGTCCGGCAGAGGGCGCACCTGGGCCGCGCGGCACAGCGCCTTTTCGGCGTATGCTCCGGTGATCGTTCCTGCGGTATACACCCGCTGCCCAATTTGGATGCCTTCAACCCCCTCGCCGATGGCCTCAACGGTTCCTGCCGCGTCCGACCCCGGCGTGTAGGGCAGGGGACGCTGCCCGTAGCTGCCGGTGTGAATGTAAACGTCTACCGGATTCACTCCAGCGGCTTCAATCTTGACCACGACCTGCCCCGGCCCCGACACCGGGTCAGCCGCTTCTTCCACTTGCATCACTTCCGGCCCGCCGAACTTCGGAACGCGAATGGCTTTCATTGAGATCAAACCTCCATTTCGTCAACATAGCACCAGCGCCAGTCTTCGCCCGGCTCGAATGATTTCATAATTGCGTGCCGGGTCTGCCCAAAGTGCTTCGTCGCGTGCTTGTTCTTCGACGAATCGCAGCAGCCGATATGGCCGCATTCTAAACATTCGCGCAGATGAACCCAAGTGTCACCTGTTTTGAGGCATTCCTCGCAGCCGTTCGGGGTGCGCGGGGTGACGTCTCGAATTTGACCTAAGTGCGTGCATTCTGCCATGATGTTCTCCTGTGATCTTAATGAATGTGTATCGTGATCTTAATGACTGTGTATCGGAAGCCGAACCTGAAAGCGGGTGTCGCCGGGCTGAGAAACGACGCGCAGGTCGCCGTGATGGCGCGTGACCACGATCCGGTACGCCGTGTCCAGACCCAGTCCGGTTCCTTTGCCGACGCCCTTTGTGGTGAAGAACGGCTCAAAAATGCGGGATTGAACGTCCGGCGGAATGCCGGGGCCGTCATCGCCGATTTCCACAAGAATATGGCCGTCTTCGCAGGCGGTCCGCACGAACAAGCGGCCATGCCCGTCTAAAGCATCCAGTGCGTTGTCCATCAAATTCGTCCAGACTTGGTTCAGCTCGCTGCCATACGCCGTGATGCAGGGCAGATCGGGTGTATAGTCCCGAATGACTTCAATGCCGTGCTTCCACTTGAACTGCAAAATCGTTAAGGTCGTTTCCAGGCTGGCCCGCACATCCACTTCCTGCTGCGGCGCCTGGTCCATGTAGGAGTAGGCTTTAATGGCTGTGACCAGATCGGAAACACGCTCGGCGCTCTGCTCGATGGTCCGCAGCAGCTCGACCGCTTCCAGGCTCGACCCCAGCCAGACCAGGCTTTGCGCCAGCGTCCCTGGTTCCGGGATTTGCAAAGCCAAAGCGTCTAGCGAGGCTTCCGTGAACCCCGCTTCGGCGAGGGAACTCGGCAGGCTGCATTCTTCGGGAACGGCGTGCGCTTCCAGCCAGTCCACAAGCGCATCCTCACGCTCGCTCAGGGCCAGAGCTGCCAAACCAGGCGGCGCGGCCCGGCGCTGCGCCGAAAGCAGCAGGTCCTTCTGGCTTTCTGAAAGCTGCCGTGCGCCCAGCTCAAACGACGACCGCTGCATGGTCTCTAACGCGGCGTGCAAACGGCTCGCAGCCCGGCGGACCGCCGACGCCGGGTTGTTCAGCTCATGCGCCAGCCCTGCCGAGAGTTTGCCCAGCGCGGCCATCTTTTCCCGCTGCTGCACCAGCGCGTCCGCTTCAGGCCGCCGCTCGGCCATCGCGGCGATAATTTTTGTGGCGATAATCGGGCAGGCCGCCATGATGTTCTGGAACTGTTCCAGTGTGATCCGCAGCGCCGTCAGCGTCCCGACCGCGCGTCCGGTCGCAATGGACCGGCCGCCGGTAAACAGCGACAACGCTCCGCTGTACTGCCCCGGATGGTGCTGCGCCAGCAGCACTTCTTCCCCCGCCACTTTGCGGGTGACAGTTAAAGCGCCGTCTAAGACCACAAAGAACTCGTTTTCCGACTCGCCTTCGGTAAACAAAGCCTCGCCGGGTTGGATCGTTTCTTTTGTCCCGTGCGGCAGAAGGCACGCAATTTCTTCGGCAGAGAGTGTCGGAAAAAGATGCTCCTGCTTGGTTTCTTCCATCATGCCTGTCTCACTTCACTTTCGCCAGGTACTGATGAATGAACATGACGGCGATGGAGCCGCCGCCGACTGCCGAGGCGACGCGCTTGACGCTGTCGTGCATTACGTCGCCGGCCACGAAGACGCCGGGAACACTGGTTTCTAAAAGATACGGGTCGCGATCTAAAGGCCACCCGTCCGGGCGCTTGCCGTTCTGCATCAGCGCGGGGCCGGAAAGAATAAAGCCGTTTTTGTCCCGTGCCACCACGCCGTCCAGCCAGTCCGTGCGGGGCGATGCGCCGATAAAGATAAACAGCGACTTGGCCGGAACGATCTCCGTTTCGCCGGTGTCCGAGTGCTGAACCACGATGCGCTCAAGCTGCGTTTCGCCTTCAACCGCCGTGACCGACGAGTTCAGCCAGACCCGGATCGCCGGCTGCGCGTTGAGTTCATCAATTAAATACTGAGACATGCCCTTTTCAAGCGAATCCGCCCGCACCAGCAGCGTCACGCAGTTGGCGTACCTCGCGAAATACAGCGCGGCCTGACCGGCTGAGTTCGCGCCGCCGATAAGATACACATCGTCGCCCTTGCAGAACAACGCTTCTGTCATCGCCGCGCCGTAATAAACGCCCGCGCCCGACAGCGCTTGGGCACCGGGAATGTTCATGCGCCGCCAGGAAACGCCGGTGGCGATCAAAAGCGCATGGCAGGAGACCTCCGAGCCGTCCGCCAGCGTCAGAACGCGGTACTGGTCTTGAATGCGTAACTGGGTCACTTCCTGGGACAAAATCTCTACGCCGAACCGCTGCGCCTGGGCGACCGCCCGCCGGGCCAGGTCCGCGCCGCTGAGGCCGGTCGGAAAGCCCAGGTAATTTTCAATGCGCGAGGACGTTCCTGCCTGCCCGCCCGGCGCTTCACGCTCCACCAGCAGCGTCTTTAGCCCTTCCGACGCCCCGTAAACCGCCGCGGCTAATCCTGCGGGGCCGCCGCCGATAATCACCAGGTCGTAGAAGGGCTTCTCAGCGGACGTTTTCAGTCCCGCTTTTTCTGCAAGCTGCGCGTTGTCCGGGGCGGACAGCAGCGTACCGTCCGGGAAAGCGACCAGCGGCAGCTTAGGCGCGTCTGCGCCTTCGTACACGCTGCACGCTTCGGCGCTGTCTTCAATGTCCTGCCACTCGTAGGGGATTTGGTTGCGGGCTAAAAAGTCTTTGACCCGATGCGAGTCCGACGACCAGCGGTTGCCGGTCACGGTGATGCCGCCGAAGCGGGGCCGGTACCCGGCTTTCCAGTCGTCCAGCAGATCCGTCAGCACGGGATAAAGCTGCTCTTCCGGCGGGTCCCAGGGTTTCAATAAGTAGTAGTCGGTCTTGACTTTGTTGATCGCCTTGATTGCCGCTTCTGTGTCGGCATAAGCCGTAAGGAGAATGCGCTTGCAGTCCGGGTACAGCTTGATCGCCTGCTCCAAGAAGTCCACACCGCCCATGCCCGGCATCCGCTGGTCTACCACCAGCAGCGCGACCGGCTCCTCGCGCTCCGAAAGCTCCCGCAGGGCGTCCAGCGCCGGCTCGCCGCCTTCCGCGCTCAGAATGCGGTACTCGTGTCCGTACTGCCTCCGCAGGTCGCTTTTGATCAGGCGCAGCACGTCGGCATCGTCATCTACTGCGAGAATCACTGGTTTTGCCGCCATGCTTGTCTCCTTTGGAACCCTTGTTCTTTGGAACCCTTGTTCTTTGGAACCTTTGCTGCTTGACTGTGGTTATTGCGCCATGAACAACAGACGCATTGAACCCGGCCCCGGCCAGGAGTCCGTTTGGGATTATCCCCGCCCGCCGCGCCTGGAAGACACGGACAAACACATTCAAGTTGTGTTCGGCGGCGTCGTCATCGCCGACAGCCGCCGCGCGAAGCGGGTCCTCGAAACGAGCCATCCGCCGGTCTACTACCTGCCGCCGGAAGACGTTCATATGGAGTATTTTACCCCCGCGCCCGGCCAATCGTTTTGTGAATGGAAAGGCATGGCAAACTACTACTCCATCAGCGTCGGCAGCCAAACCGCCGCCCAATCTGCTTGGTTTTACCCAAATCCCACGCCGGCGTTCGCTTCGCTGCAAAATTATCTTGCCGTTTATCCCGGCCGCATGGATTTTTGCACTGTAGACGGCGAAAAAGTCACTCCGCAGCCCGGCGACTTCTACGGCGGCTGGATTACGCCGGAGATCGTCGGCCCCTTCAAGGGCGCACCGGGAACACTAGGCTGGTGAGCGGGAAGCGTTTCCGGCGCGACGCTGTCCATCTCCTGCGGTTGCGCGGGACTGCGTTTTAGTCTCAGGCATGGCTTTTCAATGAAGCGCCAGCTTGCCCCAGCGCACAAAGCGGTCAGTGGCAGAGACACGAGAAACAGCAAAGAAGGACCAAGCGATTTGCCGCCCAGCAGCACCAAAAGCTGCTGAATCGGCCAGGCGTAGAGGTACAGTCCATAAGACAAATCGCGCTTTTGGCCGAAGCGGGCGAGCGTGCCGGACGGCGCAAAGGCCGCGTACATCAGCAGATACGTCAGCGGCAGCGTCAGAATCGCATCCAGCGCGTGCAGGCTCGCTCCAGCGACGAGTATCAGCAGTGCGCCCAGCAGCAGCACAAATCGGTAGACGATCTTGTCCCGGTACAGAAAAAACACCATGCCGGCTAGGAAAAAGAGAAAAAACCGCAGATGCTCGCCGGCTGTTTCTGAGACGTGATGCCTCGTAGGCACGAGCGTTTCTACCAAGACCGCAGCGCACCCAAGCAGCAAAAGGCCTAGCGGCACGGCCCGCCGCCGGAACGCGCCCACCAAGCCAAGCGCGGCCACAAGCAGGTAGCACTCCCCTTCGATTTTGATTGTCCAAAGCGAGCCGTTGATCTGGTCCGGCACCGGGTTTAAGCGAAACGATGCCGGCAGAGCCAGCTTGTCCAGCAGCAGGGCGTGTCTGAGAAATTGCAGCGCCGACAATTGATGAAAATAGAGGGACGCGCTGCCCGCGCCGAGCGGGCCGAACAAAAACGCGCAAAGAGCGCAGACCACTAGAAAGCCTGGATAAATTCGCAGCGCCCGTTTTGACAGATAGCTCCAAACCGTGCGGCTGCGAAGCCAGCTTGCAGTGATCAGAAACCCGCTGATGGCAAAGAACCCATCCACCGAAATCTCGCCAAGATAGGTCTGCCCCCGTGTCAGCAGGCTGAGCGGCTCCCGGCCTCCGGCGCCGGTAAGCGCAAAGCTATGCGAAAAGATGACGAGCGCCGCGAGTAAAAATCGCAGGAAGTCAAAGTTATTGCCGGTTTCCGTACTGCTTGCCGGGCGCTCCGGGGATTTTTCTTTCGGCTGGATCGTGGGGTGCATTTGGCCTTCTTGTTTCTCCGTTTCTGAGACATAATGCAAGAGCTATGCCAACTCACGCTTTCGTCTGTTTCTCAACCCGCGCCAAAAACTCATCCACCACTTGCAGGTACCGCTCCGTTTCTTCGGCATGGGGCATATGCGAGCTTTCCTCGAACAGCGCCCACTCTGCGCCGGGAATGCCGCGCTGAACCGTCTCGGCAATGAGCGGCGTCGCCTCATCATAACGCCCGGACAGCACCAGCGTCGGCACGGCGATGTCGCCGAGACGCGCCGTGATGTCCCAGGGTTTCAGCTTGCCGACCACGAAGAACTCGCTAGGGCCGTTCATCGTGTGGTACACTTCCGGGTCGGCGTCAATCTGAGCAAACGACCGCTGCACATACTCCGGCAGCGGGTCTATCCGGCAGACATGGCGGCCATAAAAGACCATGACGGCCTCTGCATACTCCGGCGAATCGGTTGTCCCGGCGTCTTCGTGTTTCCGAAGCGCCGCTTGGACTTCTTGCGGCAGTTCCGCCCGCAGACGGTTCGCTTCCGACACCCACTGGGTCATGGAAGCCGGCGAGTTCGCCACAAGAAGGCTTTCCAAACCCGCCGGCCGGGTCAGCGCGTACTCCATGCCCAGCATCCCGCCCCAGGACTGACCCAAAATATGCAGGGTTTCCAACCCCAGGGCCTGACGCACTGCGCCGACTTCCTCCACAAACAGCGGCCCATCCCAAAGCGCGGGGTCATGCGGATGGTCCGACAGGCCGCACCCAAGCTGATCATAAAAGATCACCTGCCGCCCCGTCGCCGCCAGCGCCCCAATCGGCTCCAAGTAATCATGGGCCGCCCCCGGCCCGCCGTGCAGCACCAGCACCGGGAACTTGCCGGGGTCAGTCGCCTCTCCAACAACTTTGTACCAGTCCGTCCATCCCCGAAACGGCAGCCGGCCTTCTTGCGTAGGAAAACTTTCTTGCGCCGGAAAGTTTTTTGTGAAAGTAGACATGGACGAAGCTCCTCCTGACGATTATCCCTGAATGCTTGAAGCCTGAATGCTTGAAGCCTGAATGCTTGAAGCTGGTCAGCGTTTCATGGCCCTCGGCTGTTTAGGTCGCCCGCAGGGTAACGACGGTGGTGCCTGCGCCCCCTTCTTCGGGGCTGGCGGTGGCATATTCGGTGACAAGCGGATGGCCGCTGACATACTCCTGCACGGCGCGGCGCAAGGCTCCGGTGCCTTTGCCATGCACTAAACGGGCGCGGCTGAGGCCGGCGGCGTATGCGTCATCCAAGTATTTCTCGACGTTCTGGACGGCTTCTTCGGCACGCTGGCCGAGCAGCGTGAGCTGGGGCGTAATGCCGACGGTCTTCTCCATGTTGAATGACGCCGGCGTGTCGCCGTCTTTGACCGGCGGAAGGCTTGCCGCAGACTTCGGCAGGGGCGTGATCTCAGGCCGCGCAGACGGCACCTTGACCGGCTTCGGCTCTAAGCCGAGCAGCAGCAGGGTAGACGGCGGGACGCTGACGCGCATCGCGCCGACCTGCACCGGGACGGTCGAGTCGCCGTCCGCGTCTTCCAATAATTCGCCGGCCATGCCGAGGGTCGTAATCCGCACCTTGTCGCCCCGGCGCAGGGGGCGGTCAGGAACCATTTCCAGCGCGGCGGGCTGGTCGGCGGAAAGCTTGTCCTGAATGGCGGACTGCAAATCGCTGCCGATGTTTTTGATCTTCTGCCGGATGCGCTCGGTCTGCTTGCCCTCCGTCTGGGCGCGGCGCAACTCAGACAAAGTGTTGTCTACTTTGTCGGAAGCGCGTTTGATCAGCGCCCGCGCTTCTTCCTGCGCCCGCTGCCGCGCCTCGCGGCGCAGGGCTTCCAAGTTAGACAGCTCATCGGCGTAGCGGCGGCGCAGCATCTGGGCTTCCACGCGGGCCTGTTCAGCGGCGCGGCCTTCGCTGATCGCTTTGCGGCGCCCTTCTTCGAGTTCCCGCAGCAAATCCGCCGTTTCATCGGTGCCGGTCAAGGCAACACGGGCATTGTCCAGGACAGACTCCGGCATCCCAAGCCGCCCAGCAATGGCAAACGCATTGGAAGAGCCGGGAATGCCTTGCAGCAAACGGTAGGTCGGCGACAAAGTCTGCTCGTCAAACTCGACGCTGGCATTTTGTACGCTGTCCGTGACAAACGCATAGGTCTTCAGCTCGCCGTAATGGCTTGTTGCGATCACGCGGGCGTCTTTGACGCGCAGGAAGTCCAGCAGGGCGCGGGCCAAAGACGCGCCCTCGCCGGGGTCTGTTCCCGCGCCGACTTCATCTAAAAGCACCAGGGCGTTGCGGCGCAGGTTCTGAAGTATCCGCACAATGTTTGTGATGTGGCCTGAAAACGTAGACAGCGACTGCTGCAAGCTCTGCTCGTCGCCAATATCGGCAAACACCTGATGGAAGACGTTCATCTCCGCCCGCGACGCCGGCACATGCAGGCCGCACTGGGCCATCAGCGTCAGCAGCCCCGTTGTTTTAAGGCTCACTGTTTTGCCGCCGGTGTTGGGGCCGGTAATCAGCAGAACTTTGTTTGCGCTTGCCCCCAGCTCAATGTCAATCGGCACCACAGTTTTCGGGTCAAGGAGGGGGTGACGCGCCGACAAAAGCCGGGTCAGGCCGCTCGTGTTCAGCGACGGCTCGACGGCCCGGTGGACATCCGCCAGCCGGGCGCGGGCGGCAATAAAGTCAATCTCGCCCAGCGTCTCCATCGTGACCACGAGGCTTGCCCCGACGCGGGCAACGCTGTCGGTCAAGCGGCGCAGAATGCGGGCGATTTCCTGCTCTTCTTTGATGGTCAATTCTTTGATCTCGTTGCCTAAATCCACGACCACCTGCGGCTCCATGAACAGCGTCGCGCCCGACGACGACGTATCATGGACAATGCCGCCGAACGCGCCCCGGTGGTCGGCTTTGACGGGAACGCAGTAGCGGTCGCCGCGCTGCACGATCACGGGGTCTTGCAGCAGGGTCCGCTGCGGCCCCGAAATGATCCCGTTCAGCCGGTCCATCATCCGCGCCGACGCAGTCTTGCGCTGGGAGCGTATCCGTGCCAAATCCGGCGAGGCCGAGTCCAGCACAGAGCCGTTGATGCCGATGGAAGCGCCAATCTCCGACTCCAGCGACGGAAACTGGCCCAGCGCCGCCGCCCGCTCCGCCATGATCGGATAATCTGTCGCCAGCTTCTGCAAAAACAGCTTCAGCGAGCGCGAGGCTGCCGCCGCTTCGGCCACGTCTAACAGCCCATGCGGCTCCAGGGTCGCCCCGATTTCCGCCGAGCGCACCAACGGCCGAATGTCGGAAACGCCGCCGAGCGGCAGGTTGCCCTTGACGCTGATCAGCGTCCGGCACTCCGTCGTTTCATCAAGACGCGCCTGCACCTGCGCCAGCCAGTCGGAAGGCATCACCGCTTCCGCCTTTTCCCGCCCAAGCGAACAGGCCGTCTGGGCTGCCAATTGCTTGCGGATCGCCTCAAATTCCAAAACGCGCAAAGCGTGTGTGTCAATCATCTAAAATCCTTCAAGTAAAGTCCTTAAGTAAAATCCTTGAATGAAGTCTTTCGGGAACATTCCCCGCTTCATCGTGCTTATACTCATAGAACACGGAAACTTTGGAGAAAACTCCCATGACATACCGCCCGATTGCCTTTTTTGCTGCCGTTTTAGCCTTCGCGCCCATTGCCGCTGCGTCGGCTGCGCCAAGCATCAACTCGCTGACATCAGCCAGCATCAAGACGCTGCAAGCCAGCAGCGAAATTGTCACGGAAAACCAGGACCAGCTTAAGACCATTGACGGCGACATCGCCCTGGCGTACCGCCTGCACCGAGGCTCGGTCGTCTATGAGCAGCCCGGCAAGCTGCGGATTGATGCCAGCATCCCGCACTTTGTTTCCGGGTATTATGTCGTCAACGGCAACCAGAAGCTGACGGTCGCGCCGTTTGTGCATAAAGTCCAGGACACAACGGGCGCTCCCGGCAAGCGTCAAACCCTGATGGATTTCGGTTTTATCCCGCCGGAGCTGTTAAGCGATTACAACGCGACGTTCCTGCGGCGCGAGAGCGGCCTCTTGGTCTTCCAAATCCAGCCGAAACAATCCGGCGAGACGGAAAAAGACCTGGTTTGGATTGATCCCAAGACGCACATCACCACGCAGCGGTATAATTATGGCCGCGACGGTAAGCTGACCAAGATTTTGCGTTACATCAATCCGGTGCAGGTCGCGCCCGGCATTTATGTGCCGACCCGCGTTGAATTGTATAACACGCAAAACAAGCTGGCAGGCGCGACGGTCTACCAGGATATTCGCGTGAACCAGCCTGTCAGCGAGTCGCTGTTCAAGATTTAGCTGTCGGCTGCTCGAATTTGCGAGGGAATGAATTCCTCTCGCTCAATAGCGTCCTTCGGACGAGAGACTGGGTGATGCGGGCTGATGTACGTCTTCTTTCGTCCGAAGGACGCTATTGAGCGAGAGGAATTCATTCCCTCGCGCATCTCGCAAATCCTGCGCTTGCTGCTTGTTGCTCTATGATTCCTCAAAACACTTTTCTTGGCGACGAAGCCTCTTCGCAATCCACCCGCCGCTTTGATCTTGCCGCCGCCGTTCTGCTTTTGCTGCTCACCGTGTTCCGGTTCTGGTACGATGCCAAGCATGAGCTGTTGCAGGACGAAGCCTACTACTGGCAGTGGTCGCGCCATCTGGACTGGGGATACTACGATAATACCCCGCTTATGGCTCCGGTCATACGCCTGTTTACACTTCTTCTCGGAACAAGCGAGCTGGGCGTCCGTGCCGGCGCGACTGTCTGCGCCCTCATCGCGGGCCTCTTTATCTACCTGCTGGCAAAGCGCCTGCTGGGGCCGGTCGCCGCGCTGGCTTCGGTGGTGCTGGCGAATGTCGTGCCGCTGTTTGCCGCCGGCTCCGTCATTATGACCCAGGACCCGGTTCAGCTTGCGCTTTGGGCCGCCGCGCTGTATGTGGTGCAGCGGGCGCTGACGGACCGGCCCAAGTGGTGGATCGGCGCGGGCATTCTGGCAGGACTGGCAGCGCAGGCCAAGCTCAACGCGCTGCTGCTGCTGCCAAGCATCTTTTTGTACCTTCTGCTGTCGCCGAGTGCGCGGGAGCGCTGGCTGCGCCGCCCGGAGCCGTATGGGGCGGGCGTCATTGCCCTTGCGATTTTGGCCCCGTTTCTGTGGTGGAACCACACGCACGAGAACGCTTTCTGGATTCACGCCCATGCAATGAGTTCACGCGGCACCGGCCATGACGGCCTGAAATGGGTGGGACGGTTTCTTGGAGACCAAGCGGTTTTAATGTCGCCGTTTGTCTTTTTGACCTATCTTTATGTGCTGTATGACGGGCTGAATCGGGGACTGAAAAAGCAGGACGAGGCGGCATTGTTCTTGTGGTGTCCCACGGCAGTTGCGTTTGCCGCGATTGTCGTGACGGCCTTGAAAAGTAAAGTGGAAGGCAACTGGGCCGTAGATTCGTACATTTCCGGCCTCATTTTAACAGCGGCGGTGCTTGTCCGGTGCTGGGAAAGCCGTGTCATCGCGAAGCGCGTTTGGGTCGGCGCAAGCGCCGCGCTGGCCCTCCTGTTGGCATCAGTCGCACTTTTTCCGGGTTTGCTTTACGGGGTCGGCGTCAAGTTCCCGAAGGCGGACAGTGACCGGACGAATGAGCTGTACGGATGGCGGCAGATGGCGGGGCGCGTTGCACAGGAACAAGCCGCAATGGGCAGCAAACCCTTTGTGTTCGGCATCAATTACCGGATGCCGTCGGAAGCGGCCTTTTACCTGCCGGGCAGGCCGAAAACTTACGCGCTTTTTTTGAACTACAAAGCCAGCGAGTATTTATTTTGGGAGAACCAAAAATCGCTGATAGGCCGCGATGCCATCTTCCTCAACGACACGGATACCCAGGACCACTTTAACGACCTGCGGGCTGTCTTCACCCGCATTGAGCCGCAGCCGCCGCTGCGGGTGTCCCGCAATCCCCCCTACGCCCAGCCGATCCGCACGGTCCAGATTGTACGGTGCTACGGCTTCAAGGGCTACGACGTCAGGCGCTGGCAGGACGGCTGGTGATAGTCCTTTACTTGTCACGCCTTTATTTTTCACGTCTTCGAGCGTGTATACTGGATGTAACGCCCGGTTTGCGGCCCTAAAAAGATGGTGTTGTCGTCGGGACCGGCATTAAAGCGCAGCAGTTCGTTCTTGTCCATGTAAAGCATCAAGCGGTTTTGGGCCAAGCCCCAGAGAAACGTCTGCTCTTTCTGCTGTTTGACTGAATTGCCGCGCGACCCGGTGCCGTCGCTGCTGAAGACATAGAAGTCGCCGGAGCCGGCCACCCAGCGGCCAGCCAGCATCTTGGCGCGAGGATCATTCGCGGTGTTGTTCGTGCTGCCCGCTCCTTGCAAAACCGTGGGGGTGCCGGCCGGCGTGGAAACCGGCGGAAGCGGAACCGAAGCCTGCACCGGCGGGGGGGATGACGCCGGCACCGTGTCTGATCCCGCATTGAGGGAATTGGCGTAAAAGACGCTGCCCAGCACCAGCACCAGGATAATCGGGAACGCGATCAAAAGCGCCCTGGAAAGCTTGGAAAACGCCGGGTTCATCGGCTCTGTGTCAGAGTCCGGCGGTGAGTAAGGAAGCGGCGGAACGCTCGGCGCAGTCAGATACGGCTGAGAGCTGGAAGCAGGCGGCGGAACTTCTGTCAGCGGCGGCGCTTCCGTCACGGGTTCAGCGTGTGGCCGGAGCGCTTCAATCTCCGCAGATGAAATCGTCTGCGGGTCGTCGGTGTTCGGCGCTGCTTCGGTGTTCGGCGCTGCTTCGGTGTTCGGCGCTGCTTCGGTGTTCGGCATAAGGGGAACAACCGCATCACTGGGAACCGGGCCGTCAAACTCGGCGAAGCATTGCGGGCAGATGGTTTGGCCTGCCTCCTGCGGCGTTCGGCAGTTTGGACACTCGTAAATCATGCGTACTCCCTGACGCACCGGCTAAGGTGCGCTCGTTTCGCTCCAATACGTCTCGTTGTCCTGAAGCGCGGCCGCCAATGCGCCGGAGCAGGGCAGCCCGGCGTTGTTGTTGTCCAGGTCCCAAATGTCTGCACTTTGACAGGTCTGCGTGGGCCGCAGCGCACGCACATGGCCGTCGGCAAACAGCCAGTTGCTGCGGGTGACGTGGCCCGCGAACAGGTCCGTGTGTGAGCCCGGCGGGTACAAATCGCACTGGCCGCAGTCCGGCGAAAGAAGCGGGGGATTAGGCGGATTATGGAGCTTGTAGCCGACGCCGTCAGACTCGCCGACAAGAAAAAGTGTGGAGGGGTTCTGAATGCCGCCGAGCAGCGTCGCAGCCCCAGTTTGCAGAACGCTGTCATTCGCGCCGTAGGAAACAAAGAATGTGTCATTGTCAACGTCGGTCGGCACCTCGTTGTACGGGTTGGACGGGCAGCGAAAAACATTCACGCTGCGGGCATACGGAAACACAAGCTGCCGCCAGGTCACGGTCAGCCCGCCGGGGACCGCGTAAGCGCCGGGCGGCAGCGCCTCGTTGTTGTCGCCGGCGTACTGGGTCAGCGCCAGGCTGATCTGCTTCAAGTTGGACGCGCAGGAAACGCGGCGGGCATGGTCGCGCACTTTCTGGAACACGGGAAACAGCAGCGCCCCTAAAAGGCCGATCATGGCGATCACGACAAGCATCTCAACCAGCGTGAACGCTTTTGATCTTCGGCAGCGATGTCTCGGCATGGCAGCAAGCTCCGCAGGCGCTTCCTTGCTTTGCGCCTTTGCTGCATTATTCCCGATTTTCTTTGCGGTTTCCTGCCGTCATTTCAGTAGGCTGCAAGCGCTCCGCCGACAAAAACAGCCGCCGAGCTGTGCTTGCAGTCACTTTCGCCCGTTCGGCAATAGAATAGCCGACGACCCAAAGAATGCCGCTTGCGTCTGCGACAATTGGAATATGCTGGCGTTCCGAGCGCGGCACTTTCGCATCCGTGAAAATATCCGAAACTTTTTTGTGCCGCCCGCCCATGCCCAGCGGGTCTACCCGGTCCCCAACGCGCCAGTTTCGCAGGACAAGCGACGCGCTTTGGACGGCGTCGGTGTCTAACACGGCTGCCCCGGACTGCTCTTCCCAGCCTGCGCTCACGCGCCAGCCGATTTCTTCTAAAACTGCTTCGCCCGGCATGGGCAAGGGAAGAGAAAGATAACCTAGCGAGATCGGGACATTCGCCAGCGTAAAAGTGAAGGCATGTTCAGCAACGCGCACGGTGCAGAGCGGAGAGGGCAGCATGAGGACGGATGCTGCCGGGCCGGGGCGGGCCAGCATCCGGCAGGCTTGCTCTATGTGTTCGTAGGTGATGCCTTCCCCGCTGCCGCGCACCTGCTCAATGGCTTGACGCAGCGTAAAGCGCAGCAGGGCCGGGTGCAGAGCCGCCAAATCCGCCCGGTCCAGCTCCAGCCGGAACCTGTCACGCTCCCGCGTTGCCGCCGCCAGCGCCGCCGCCGCCTGCCGTGCCAAATAATCGCTGTCTCGCGCCGCGATCTCCGACAGCCGTACCAGCGCGTCATCCACACGCGGGTTATAATTTCGCCGCAGCGCCGGCAGCAGCTCCAAGCGAATACGATTGCGCGTGTAATGCTCCGCCGACAGATTAGAGGGGTCCTGCCGGGGCGACAATCCCTGCGCCGCGTTGTAGGCTTCCACTTCCGCCCGCGTCACGCCAAGCAGCGGGCGAACAATTTGGCCCCGCCGGCTATCTGATTCACGCTGGGCGGGGATACCGCGCAGCCCGTCCAGCCCAGTTCCCCGCATGATGTTTGCCAAAACCGTTTCTGTCTGGTCATCGCGAGTATGTCCCGTCGCGATCTTGTCCGCGCCAGTTTCGGACGCCGTGCGCTCCAGAAACGCATAACGTACCATCCGCGCCGATTCTTGTTTGCCGCGCTTGTGCTGCGAGGCCCAGGCCGCAACATCCACCCGGCCCACATGGCAGCTAATTCCGCGCTCCCGGCACCACGCCGCCACCCAGTCCGCTTCCGCTGCCGACTCCGCGCCCCGCAGCCCGTGATCCAGATGCGCCGCCTCGACGCTCCCAAGCCCCCGCGCTTCCCGCTCCGCCCACAGCACATGCAGCAAACACAGCGAATCCGGCCCGCCGGAGACTGCGACCAGTACGCGGTCTCCATGAGAAAAGAGGGTCCAGCGAAGTTTAGTCAAAAGCGCTGTTTCGTTGTTTGCCATTATGCTGCCGCTTATCTTAAAGACAAGGATCGGGCCTTCCGGCGCTCGAAACATGATGCTGTCACGCTCGCTATCATAGATGGCATAGCCAGCCAGCCGAGTTGGATGTTATTTAATTGTGTGTTTTGCGTCATGCGGCGAGGGCTGAGAAGCTACTTGATATTTGTCTCGGTAAAGGCAGTTATGCAGATGTTCACATCTGCGTACTTCCACGAAATAGTCATGTGCTCTTAAAATCCGAGCGATGCTCCACATACGACGCACACATTCTTGTGCTGAAGCATAAAACCAAAAAGTGACGCGGCCTCGGATGTCCCGCCTTTTCGGTTCCGGCAAGTTGATGTTAAACCAGACAAGGGCTTCTTGAAGCTGCTTGTGTTCTTCAGCAGTCAACTCCCCAGAGTCAATCAATGCACCCGCCGCACGAAACAATCCTTGTGGCTGATGCGAATCTTTATTCACTTGAGTGATTGTGAAGCGGATGTACATAGCCGAACAACTCCGCAAGCCTTGTTTCTTTCGTCAAAGTGCCGCTAAACGCTCGTCCAGCAGGCGGTTGACGACATCGGGCTTGGCTTGGCCTTTCATGGCCTTCATTACCTGGCCGGTCAGGAAGCCTTTGCTTTTGTCGTTGCCGGCCTTAATTTTGGCGACAACGTCCGGGTTTGCGGCGACCACGCGGTCTACTTCGGCGGCGACGGCGGTGTCGTCGGAGACGGCGGCGAGGTCGCGGGCGTCTACGATGGACTGCGGGGATGCGCCAGTCTCGAACATCTCGGCGAGAACGATTTTGGCACTGGCGTTTGTGATCTGGCCGCTTTCCCGAAGCGCAATCAAGCCGCGCAGGAGGGCAGGCGTCACTTTGGTTTCGGTGATGTCCTGGCCGGAAGCGTTCAGCAGCTTGGCAAGATCGCCGGTGACATAATTGGCGATGGCTTTGGCGTCGGCCCCAGCAGCAGCAGCTTCCTCGAAATAGGCGGCCAGCGGGCGGGACGCCGTCAGAATGGCGGCGTCATACGGGCGCAGGCCGTACTCCGTAACGAACCGCTCACGCTTGGCATCCGGCAGCTCCGGCAGGGCAGCGCGGGCGGCGTCTACCAGGGCCTCGTCAAAGTGCAGGGCCACTAAATCAGGTTCCGGGAAGTATCGATACTCCTGCTCTTCTTCCTTGAAGCGCATATGGTAGGTTTCGCCGCGCAGGTCGTTCCAGCCTAGCGTTTCCTGACGTACCGCTTCGCCGTCATTGAGCAGCTCCGATTGACGCTCGACTTCGTACAAAACGCCTTTGTAGACGGACTTAAACGAGTTGAGATTTTTGATCTCGGTCTTGACCCCAACACCAGACGTTCCGGCGGGCCGGATGCTGAGGTTCGGCTCGGCCCGCAGATGGCCTTCTTCCATTTTTCCGTCGGATACGCCGAGATAAACCAAAATAGACCGCAGCTTCTCCAAATAGGCACGGGCCTCGTCGGCGGACGTGAGATCGGGCGGGAACTCGGTGACAATCTCCATCAGCGGCACGCCCGAACGGTTATAATCCACTTCACTTTCGCTGCCGCCGGCATGAATGAGCTTGCCTGTGTCTTCTTCCAGATGTACCCGGCGAATGTGAATGCGCTTGGAACTGCCGTCTTCCAGGTCTATATCTAAATAACCACCAACCCCGATAGGGTTCTCGTACTGCGAAATTTGGTATCCTTTGGGCAGGTCGGGATAAAAGTAGTTCTTGCGGGCAAACACGCAGTCTCGCGATACCTCGCAGTGCAGCGCCAGCGCCGTTCGCAACACAAGATGGACCGCCTGCCGGTTCATGGTTGGCAGTGAGCCGGGCAGCCCCAAACAGACCGGGCAGGTGCGCGTGTTCGGTGCGCCGCCGAACTCATTGGCGCAGCCGCAGAACATCTTGCTTTGGGTCAAAAGCTCGGCATGGCATTCCATCCCGATCACAGGTTCATAAGTAGTGTTCATAAATGCGGTTACTCATTTTTTGTCTTTGGAAGTTAGGTCAACGGCTCCGGCAATTTATCCAGAAACGTGTTAAACCAAGATAAGGCTGAGTCGAAGGTAAAAGTGGCTGGCGGCATTTGGCCGGAATGAGCAAAACCATTCCGGTACGTCCGCACTTTTTCTAAGTTTGCTCGAAGGTTCTGGTCCACTTTGAAGTTCTCTGCCTTTGAGACTTTGCTAATCAGCCAGTCAACTTTCGCATCTTTTGGAACAGAAACGCTTGAATGGTTCGATGTCAAATGGTATTTTAGGATGCCCTCGAACTCGGCTGATAATCGTATCAGATAGGTAGCAAACAGATACTCATTGACACGGCGAAAATCTTTGGGCGTCACCCCGCTGACATCACGGGCAATATCGCGTTGATCCCAATTTCTGTTCACATAAGCAATCCCTTGCTTCGCCGCCTCAAACTCGCCTCTGACAGCGCGAAGGCGCTGAATGTACTGGTTGCTCATGAAGCGTTCAGCAGATCGCCTGCAAGGCGCACAAAATTCTCGCGGCTCCATTCTTCATGCAGTATAAAACCGGAATCGACTCGCACCTGCCAGTCTGTATCCTGCTCACCACGCAGCAGGCGCACACGAAACAAAGTCGGCCAGGCAAACAATTCTACAATCCCGCGACCAGGATAATTGCGTGCGATCGGTTCCAATATGAGGCGTCCATTAGGAGTATGGATTGTCAAGACCGAAACAGTGTATGTTCCAAGTGGCTCCTCCTGAATCTCGCGAATTTCACCCCACTCTGTCGACCAGCCTGGCTCCATGTACACCCATGTCTTAATCTTGTTTTGCAGGTCTTGAACTGTATGTAACCACTCATCACGCAGGAAGATGTTTGGCTTCTCTAATGCTGCTGTTCTCATATTCTTGTTTCATCGCCTCGCATTGGTTATACAAATGACATCCGTCTTGTCATCTTTTTTATCTTTAGAGGGCTTCAAGTCACTCCATTCGTGAAAGCTAATACCGCTCGTTTGGATAATCTGCACTTCTGTATGATAGGCCTCAAAACGGTTCGCGTCTTCGACTACGGTTTCCAGTTGATTGAAACGCTCAGGTAGTTTTGGCAACAGGGATAGTTGGTCTGCTCTTTTTGCGTTATCACTGCTTGCTTTTACGTTCATGCCAACGTAATAAACAGGGGATGCAAGTAGGCCAAGATAGCTCCACGCCGCCCGTGCGACGACATGGGTACTCGAATCAGTGACTGCATTCTTATAATCTTTTGCCAGTTCACTGACTGTTGGGCCGGACGTAGCTTCTTTTACTTTAGCTAGTTTTTTGCTTTCGCGTTCTAAGACCTCCCTGTCCGTTATACCAGCCTGCGCCCACTGGTAGACTGATACCAGTTGAGGCTGGCTGATTGTGTTCCTGCAATCAGGATGCAGAAAAAGCAGTTTCGGATTAAGCAGTTGTTGGTTCAGGTGGCGTCTACAGCGCGGTTGTAGCACTTCAATTCCTTCGTCCAAGCGCATAAGTGCCAATTCTACTTCTTCTAACTCTAGATAGCACCGCACTTCCGCCATGTAAGCAAGACGTAGAGTAGCTAACAGATTATGAGTCGTGCTGTCGTCTTGTGCTATCGCGGCATCAACTAGCCCCGTAAAATGATGTTGAGTCGCTAACAACCGATCAATAGCCTGCAAGGCACTCTGGCGACGGTTCTCCTGGCTGTTCATCAAAAAAGCGGCGTTCGCCTGTTTAATTGCAGAAACAAAGTTTCCATAAAAGGAAATATCTATCTTGCGATCTATCTGAGTCAGGAGTTCTTGCGATTGTTTCAAGTTGGCTTCCAACTTGTTCAACCGACTCAAGATCACTGAAAATCCACAGACTGAAATTCCCAAGTTAAGGACGCCAGCAAAGGCTTCACCGCCGCTGAGTAGTTTAGGGGTAAAGTTAATCAATTTTTCCGGGGCAGCTTCTCGAAGCCATGCGACCACTTGCTTTGTGCCATGCTCGCAAACGATGCCGCCTACACGCTCGTATGCTCCGCTTTGTAGACCTTCTGTTATGAAGTCAGGAATCTGAAATTCTGCCTCAATAGTATTCACTATAGTCTCCTTAATCCATTACTAGCCACTTCGTGGAAGCCGGGCAGGTGCGCGTGTTCGGTGCGCCGCCGAACTCATTGGCGCAGCCGCAGAACATCTTGCTCTCAGTCAAAAGCTCGGCATGGCATTCCATCCCGATCACAGGCTCATAATTAGTCATAGGTACTCTTACTCGGTTTCCCCGGCGGCAGACGCCGCTCAAATTTCAGCAGCACATTTTCCAGTTTCAACGTAAGGACTTCTCGTTCATGGGTTTCATTCTCCCGGCTGCGCTGAATTTCATACGCCAGCCGCTGCACGGCGGCATTTAGGTTCTGGATTTCCTGGCGCATCTCCTTTTGCTCCGCCTTCATGCTGTTAATGTCGGCCCGGTTTTGCCGTGTTTCCTGTGTCAGCGTGATGAGTTGCGCGAGCGCATCAGCAGTTGTTTCCACATGGCTAAGACGCTCCGAGTTGAGCGATGATCCCCTGTGTCTGGGCCATTATACGGCGCGACTCCAGCGCGATCTCGTGCATTTCCGAATCCAGGCGTTCGTATTCGGCGCGGTCTTGTGCCATCTTCATATTCAGCCGCTTTAGCTCCACTAAGGCGTCATCAATCTTTGCCTTGATTTCAGTTTCTTCCTGTATTGTCGGCTTCTGAAAGATCGCTGTGTTCATCTTAAATTTTCTTCCTCATTCTGTTCAGCTATTACTTTATTCTACCTGATTTAGCAGGGGCGCAGTTCGCCATTGGCCTTTGCGAATGGCGAGGCGTAGCAGCAGTATCCCGGCATAGGAGCCGACAAAGAGGCCGATGAGGCTGGCTTCCGGGCCGAACGCGCCGCCGGTGGCAAGAAACGGGCCGTGAACATGGCCGGCGAACAGCGTGTTCGGATCGTTCTCCCATGCTCCGGAGTTTGCCGTGCCGTAAATGGACGTTTCAAAGAAGTTCCAGCCCCAGTGCAGGCCAATCGGCAGCCACAAGCGCCGCGTCAGCAGGTAGGCGGCGGAAAAAAGCAGCCCGGTCTCAAACGATAAAAACAGCGGCCCAATTAGCCACTGCGCCGTCGAAAGTCCTTCAACCGGGCTGCCGAGATGCAGCAGGCCGAAGAACAGCGACGATGCAATGAGCGCGATGCCGGAGCCGTAGTGGCATTCCAGCGTCTGGAAAATGCAGCCGCGCACGGCTGTTTCCTGGAACACGGCAATGCACAAAAACAGGGCCAGCGGCAGCAGCGGGCGAAAGTGCGCGTTGACGCTGCCGATATGGTACAGGCCAAACGCGCCCATCATGCCGATAACCGCCGAGAACACGCCGCCCCCGATCATCAGCCCAATCGCGGTTTCGGAAAAGAACCCCTGCGGCGCAAATCCGGCGTCCGCCAGCGAACGCCGCTCAATTCGCCGTGTCACGACGCCGTAGCCAAGCGCCGCCGCGACCGCAAAGCAGAACTCCACCGTCAAGCCGCCGTGCTCGCTGAATGGGTCAATCTGGACATGCGCGAAGTGAAACACCGCCAGCAGCGGCAGGCCGATTGCCAGCAAAATCGCCGTGGAGATGGCGGCAAAAATTACAATCTGCGTGACCGGATGCCGCCGCCATGTCCCGCGCTCCGGCGGATGTCCCGGTGCATCTGCATTAGGGCGCATCGGCTCCCCAGACCTGATCTAAATCCCTGCGCGTAAAGTAGTGTATCCCGGCGTCGTCCAAGTCCAAAGCGATCTCGAAAATTTCCTGTGCGTCGTCGCGGAACGTGAAAACATACATTCGGCCCTCGCCACCGTTTGCCGTCGGCTTGGACAAGGTTTCCTCATCCTCATTGTAGGCTCGGCAACTCAAGACACGGTACAGCTTGTCGTAGCGCAGGTACAGCGGGGGCGGCATCGGGATTTTGTCATCTTGATAAAATTCCACGGCGGCAACCTGCTCCGGCGCAATTTTGCGGGGTGGGGCGGCGTTGTCTGCGTTCTCCGCCTCGGCGTCGTCTTCCGGCGCTGCGCCGTGCCGGTCAAACCAGTCGTCCGCCGAATGGTAAAGCGTCAGCGCGTAGCTGCTGCCAAATATTGGCGGCTCGCCGCTATAAAGATGCACATGCTCTTCCGGGCCGCCAGCCTCAGACAGAGGCGAGTCCGCAAGCGCCGCGCAGAGGTCGCTTAAGTAGCGCAGCCCGTCCCGATTGCCGGTCAGCACTGGGCCGCCCTGCTCGGCATATCTTAAATGAAGCTTGGCATCGTCCGGCAGCGGGACCATGCCTTTGACAACGCCGAAGTGAACGCGCACTTGCCCCAGCCGCTCCGCCGCAAGCGCGACAAACGCATTAACAGCGAAGTCGCCGGCCGGATGCTCTGCGGCATAGGCCAGGCAGGCGTTGTAGGCCATTCGGCGCGAGACTTCGTCGTCCATGTCCCTGCCGACCAGCAGCTCGTCAAGTATCTGATTGTAATCGTTGGGGTCCATGTTGAGGGTTGTTCTCTATAAAGGCAACGAGAATGGTTCGCTCAATCTATACGCATCTACTCAACATAAATATGGCTGAGGCGCTCTGTAGTCGCTTGCGCGGTGTGCCATTCGCTGGCCTGTTCGCAGATTGTGCTAATCTTCCTGTACCTCCGGCGGGTGCTGACCGATGGCGCAGAGGGCCATGCGGAGGTTCATCAGCGGTTCACGATTCATTTTCATTTCGTGAATGCTGGCTCGTCCGACGGAAGTGAGGCCAATAATCCGCAGAAAATCGTCGCTCCACGCAAAGTGCTCGCCCCACCGCTGCTGCCGGGGATGATACAAGAGGACAACAGTTTTCGTAAAAGCGTCGTACCCTGTGGTTTTGACCATCTTGGCTCCGTTGCAGCCCTGGCAGGCAAACGCCAGGTTATTCAGCGCATTGCTGCCGCCTTTGACGCGCGGATGAATATGCTCCACGCTGAACGACCGCGTTGCGAAACGGGCCGGGCTGAGGCAGTACTCGCAGAGACCCCTGGCACGCTCCGTGACATCGGCACGTTCTTTGCCCGTGATACGCTTATTCATCGGTGCGATTGTTCACAGTACGGCATCACAGCCCAAGCTGCTTCCACATCTCGTCGAACGTCAAGCCGCGCAGTGCGGCAAGGTCCATGACAGCCTGAACACGGTCCGCCGCAAACTGTTCGCTCGCATCGGTCATCGTCAGCAGCTCGATATGCTCCTTGCGGGTGATCCGGTTTGACCGCATCCGTTTTAAGAGAAAGTCAAACCGTGCCTGCGCTTCCGGCGGACGGCGGAAATTGATGACTTCCAGCAGCGACGTCTCCTGGGTAGAAAGGTGCGGCGCCCGCCGCTCCGCCCGCAAGCGCGTGATCTGGCTCCAAAAATCGTTGAATTCAGTGTCGCTGAACTGTGACACTTCCTGAACAACGGCGCTCGGCGAGGGTTTAGTTTCTTGGGTGACAGTTGACATGATAATACTCCGATGACTGTTACTCGATGTGAATGTGGCTGGGACGCTCGATGGTAGCCCGCTGATGGTGCCACTCCGTCGCCTGCTCATAGGCATGGGCGGCGCGAAGCAGCGTTTCTTCGCCGAAGGCCGGGGCCATCATTTGCAGGCCGATGGGCAGGCCATTGGAAAAGCCGCAGGGCAGGGAGATCGCGGGAATGCCGGCCATGTTGGCGGGAATGGTCAGGATGTCGTTCAGTTTCATCTCTAAAGGGTCGGAAACCGCGCCGATCTTAAACGCCACGGTCGGGGCGGTCGGAGCCATGATGATGTCGCAGTGGGCAAACGCTTCGTCAAAGTCGCGCTTGATGAGGGTCCGCACTTTTTGGGCCTTCAAATAAAACGCATCGTAGTAGCCTGCCGAGAGCGCATAGGTGCCGATCATAATCCGCTGCTTGACTTCCGGGCCAAAGCCTTCCTCGCGGGACTTTTCAAACAAATCCACGGCATTGGTCGCCCGCGCTGTCCGGTGGCCGTAGCGAACACCATCATAGCGGGCTAGGTTGGAAGACGCTTCGGCGGGCGCAAGAATATAGTAGGTCGGCAGGGCATACTCTGTGTGCGGCAGGCTGATTTCTTCGGCGACGGCCCCCAGCGAAACCATCTGGGCAATGGCCGCGCGGACGGCGCCTGCGACGGCAGGGGCGACGCCTTGCGCGAAGTATTCCTTGGGAACGCCGATTTTGAGGCCCTTGACATCTTGGGTCAGCGCCTTTGTGTAGTCCGGCACGGCCTGGTTTATGCTGGTGCTGTCCATCAAATCATGGCCGCTCAGGACGTTCATCAAGAGCGCGGCATCGCGCACGTCTTTGGTGATGGGTCCGATTTGATCCAGCGACGACGCGAACGCGATGAGGCCATAGCGGCTGACCCGCCCGTAGGTGGGCTTCAGGCCGACCACGCCGCAGAACGCCGCCGGCTGACGAATCGAGCCGCCGGTATCCGAGCCGAGCGCCCAGGTCGCTTCACCTGCCGCCACTGCGGCTGTCGAGCCGCCGGACGAGCCGCCGGGGACTGTCTCTAGGTTCCACGGGTTATGCGAAGTCCCAAACGCCGAGTTTTCGGTGGAGGACCCCATTGCAAACTCGTCCAAATTGGCTTTGCCGACAAACACGCTTCCCGCTGCTTGCAGGTGGTCCACGACGGTGGCATTGTAGGGCGGCAGGAAGCCCCGGAGCATCTTGGACGCGCAGGTCGTTTCCATGCCCGTCGTACAAAGATTGTCTTTTAAAGCCAGCGGAATGCCGGCCAGCGGGGACAGCGATTCGCCGCGCATTCGGGCGGCGTCTACTGCGTCGGCCTGCGCCTGCGCGACACCTTCCGTGACCGTGACGTAGGCTTTGACGTGGCCTTCCACGTCGCCGATCCGGTCCAAGACTGAATCCGTCACTTCCCGCGCCGAAACTTCGCGGCTGTTCAGTTTTTCGGCCAGTTCATGCGCCGTGAGTTCATAAAGTTCCATAAGTGTTACTTGATTCTGTCTTGCGCTCTTGCCATAATTTGCTGAATGACTTCAGTTTTTGCATCGGCGTAGTCTTGCATACTCGGCCAGTCCTGACCTGCCAGCGTCCTTTTTGTTTCTTCGTAAAGCTCTCGGTCCTTACGGGTCTCCCGCAAGTGATTGCGGAAAATCAAATTTTGGTCAATTTCTGAAGACCCGGCGGAAAAGACATGGAGATGAACGTCCCTGTTCGGCGTTCTCAGCATCCGATGCTCGTGCCATTCCGGCTCGCGCACCCGCAAAGCGTAGCCCGCACCCTCTAAATATGGCAGGTAGGAGGCTTCATCGCTTGAGGCTTTCACCACAAGCAGAATGTCAATAATAGGCTTCGCGCCTAGCCCTGGAACCGACGTTGAGCCGACATGTTCAATTTGTAGCGCTGCGCTGCCTAAAGCGTGGGCAATGCGCTGCCGGTGGGCCTCGAACTTTGCCGTCCAACTTGGGTCATACTCGCAGATTTCAATGCGCCGTTTCTCCGCGCCGCCGATTATTTCCGTACTGTTCATTTAATCTTCCATAATCTGCGGCACGATAAAGTTGCCGTCGCGCTTTTCGGGGGCGTTGGCGGTCACGGCTTCGCGGGGCAGGGAAGGGCGGATTTCATCTTCCCGAAACACATTTTGCAGCGGCAGCGAGTGGGAAGTCGGGGCAATGCCGTTCGTATCGAGTTCCTGAAGCCGCTCAAACTGGCCGAGAATGCCGTTCAGCTCGGTCGTCAGGCGCTGTTTTTCCGCGCCCGAAAGCTCCAAACGCGCCAGAAACGCCACGCGGGCGACTTCATCTAATGTCAATTGTTCAGCCATAAGTAATGATTTCGTTCCAGAACGCCGGAATTCCTGCCGGCAATTGTCTGAATGCAGACCTAAAAAAGCCGGAGCAGGGAATAATCCCGCTCCGGCTCATGGAATTGCCTCTCGTCGTGTCAGGAGTGCGGCGTGGAACGGGACTTCTTCTTTGGCGGCATCAGCGCTTCCAGCGACTTCAAATCGCTGAGGGTTTCCAGCTCAAAGTGAAAATCAATCACTTCATTGATGTCAATGGCGCCTTTTGCCGCAAACTGCTCTTTCTCATTGTGCGAAACTTCAATCGCCGTGTCCTTAAGAATCCCTTCTTCCCACTCCTCCTGTTTGATGAACTGCTCGCCCAGCTTCTTGCAGCGGGAGCAGCGGAACTTGACGTACACAAAACTCGGCCCGAAGAGGCGCAGATAGTAACCGTGCTGAACCACGTCCTTTGCGATGACGCGCTGGCCGCAGTTGCACTTAATGGATGTCCGCATATGACTCATAGTAGCTACCTCCCGGATGGTGTTTCAGCGAAGATGCAGGCGCGTGATAATAAATCGGAAATAGTCAGAAAAAGAATGGAGGCATTTTGCGCGTACTGCATCATCTCCTTATTATATCACAATAGTTCCCAAATCCCGGCACTTTCCATTATGGCAAACCGGGTCAATTCCTGCACTCTTCAATACCCGCACTCTCAGCATGTCGGCACTACTTGACTTCTAAGGGGTGCTCGCCCTGCTTCCCAAGTTCCCGGCGCAGGCGCAGCAGGGCGACATCTTTGGCTTTGGCTTCCAGCATGATGTCAAACGGCCGGAGCGTGTCCGCCTTGACGGCCTCCCAGAACAGCACAAACTCCAGCGGGTTGATAAAGTCCGCATGGGCTTTGAGGCGCGGCGCGTGGAGCTTTGTTGTCGTGCGCTCCCGCCCGGTCGGCCCGGCTTCTTTTTCGGTCGTCGCCGTGAAATCCGTGGACGGCGAGGAATAATGGATTTTGGGCGTCACATTTTCCGGCCAGGTCGCCAGCGCCCGCTTCAAGGCTTCCGCCATCGGCAGGGCTTCCGGGTTAAAGCAGAAATGGTGCAGATTGTCAAAGACCACGGAAATACCCGTTTCTTCGCTGATTTGCAGAACTTCGGTCGCGCTGAATGAAACGTCGTCGTTTTCCAGCACCAGGCGCTTCTTGGTATGCTCCGGCAGGTCTTTGTAGCGGCGCACAAACCGCGCCTTGCTTTCTTCCCGGTCGCCGTAGACGCCGCCGACGTGGGTGACGACGACAGCCTCCGGCCCGCAGCCCATTACGTCTAAAAGCTTCGCCTGTGCGTTCAAATCCGTAATGCTTTTGCGGGCGACTTCTTCGTCCAAAGCGTTCAAGAGAATGTACTGCGACGGGTGCAGGCTCAGGCGAATGTCGTACTTCTGCGCCAGCGCACCCAGCTCGCGCAGCTCTTCTTCGGCTTCCTCCAATTGATTGTGGAACTGCGGCATATCGGGGTGGGTGAGGTACGGCACAAAGTCCGACGACATCCGGTACATGTGAATATCGGCTTTGTGCAGATAATGAAAAATCTCCGACACATACTCAATGGACTTCCGCACATGCGGCCCCGTCTGCCACCGCCGGGCATCATTAGACGGCATCCCCGCTTCCGCCGGAACCGTCGCCAAATTGCCCCCATGCCCGATCACCTTCACCGCAAACCCTAACCGCATTCACCATCCCCGCTTTCTTCTCTGTTTATACCCGAAACAGCGGCTTGTGGTACAATGGAAAACATCATGCTTATTCCTATACAAATGCAAACGCAGGGTTCGTTTTCTGTCGCTTCAGATGAAGTGGAATACCTTAAGTTGAAGGATTTAGAGATTAAGGAGGCAAACTTAGAGGAATTTGTTCGTCAAAACATTAGTTTGATGCTTCCTGATGAGACATTGCTCATTGTTGGTCAACAAGTTAAGAACCAACAAGGTGGCCGCTCTGACCTGGTGGCAGTAGACGGCGATGGTAACATAGTTTTGCTTGAACTAAAGCGAGATGCTTCAGATATTGTAGCAAAGAAAGAGGCATTCGAATTTCAAGCTATACGCTACGCAGCAAATTATGCTCTCATTGCTACCTCACAAGATTTAGTCCAACAGTTATTCGCTCCTTATATCAATAAGCATCTTGAGGAGTTTAGCGGGAAACACGCCAATTTGACTGCCTCAGAAATTGCCGTCCGTGAGATTACGAACTTCCTCTCTGAAAACAAAGCTGTTCGAGACTTTAATCAGCGCCAGCGAATTGTGTTGATTGCATCTGCTTTTGATCCACAAACACTGTCTGCTTGCGCGTGGTTAGCGAACAGCGGCATAGATATTCGTTGCATCTCCTTGACACCGCTCAAATATGCACAGCAACATTTTCTGTCAGTAGAACAGATCATACCTCCGCCTGCGCTAAAAGATTTCTTTGTTGAAGTCGCCGACACGCCGCAGATAAACAGCAAACAACCCGCCTCCAAGTCTCAAATTTCGCGGCAATTGTTGCCCAAAATGACTCAACTGTTGAAGTGGGGACTGATTACACAAGAGGATACATTGTACATCTCTACGTTTCCCTCAGAGACTGCTACCGTCAAAGACGATAAACAAGTAACATATCAGGGCCAAAGCATGACATACAATGCGTGGGGACAGAAAATTACAGGCTGGTCCGCTATCAATATCTATGAGTGGACAGTTGACGAAAAAACAAAGAAAACACTCGACGATTTGAGGAAAGAGAAGCTACAACAAATTGAGCAAGCCGCTTCGGAAGGAAATCATGATGTGGACGCCTTGTAGTTTCAGATGAAGGCTTTCCAGAATTCGGGGTCGAAGGGCAGGTCGGTTTGGGCTTGGAGAGAAGAAAGATAATCGGCGGTCTGAGCGGCGTTGAGGGGGCGGGGAGCGGGGGAGAGCGTATCGCCGACCAGCACCACTTGACCAGAAGGCAGATCGCCTCGGCGGTTGCAGCGTCCGGCGCGGCGAATCAAATTTTCCGGCGGGCAGAGGGTGGAGAGCAGCACCGTGGCGTCTAAATCGCTGGCTTCCAGCGCGTCGCCGGTGGTCAGCAGCAGGTAGCCTTCGCCTTCTTTTTCCAGCTCGCGGAGCTGGGCGTAAGTACGGCGGCGCTGTTCGGCGGGCTGGCCGGTGTAGTACAGGTAGACGTTGTGCGGGTATGCGGGGGCGAGGCGCGACCAAAGCGCCTCGGCTTCGGCCTCGGTTTCGGTGACGCCGAACACGCGGGAATTCTGGAAGTAGGCGCGGCGTATTTCTCGCTCAATAAAAGCGAGCGGGTCGGCGGCAGGCTTGTAAGCGAGCGTGCGCGGCGTCTGCGCTTGGCCTGCGCCGGGGCCGGGCAGCGTTTCCAAAAAGCTGAGTTCTTCGGTGAACGTCTGCGGCATGGTGCTGGAAGCGACCACAACATCCATGTCTTCGGCAAACAAAAACTCGGTCAGGCGGTGAAACCGGGAAAACGCATCATCCGTGTAGGAATGCGCTTCGTCGAAAAAGAACAAGTCCCGGCGCGGCGTGTCGCCTTGCGCCCCAATCAGCGCCGCCGGCAAGGCATGGATACCGCCGCTGCCGAAAAACAACTCGCGGAACCGGCTGAACGTCGTCAAAATTAAATCAACGTCGGCTTCCAGCGGATTGGTGATAAAATGCGGGTCTTCCGTGCCGTCTGGGAAAAACCTGCGGCAAAGATTACCCGTAGATTCTTCGTCGGCAATGTCCAGGCACACCGTACGCGGCGTTTCATCGGCCTGCACCGACGCTTTGAGGTACGGCACAGCGCGGTACAAATAGTCGTCGAGCGCAGAGCCGTCCGCGCCGATCAGAAATAAGCGCCGGGGTGCGCCGCCCCGGCGCAGGCCAAGCGCAGGAATCAGCACCGACTCAATCTTGCCCGCACCCGTTCCCGCCAGAAGCAGGCCCCCCATGTCGACGTCTGGCGTTGCCAGCCGCGTATAGAGCGCCGCCTGCCAGGGGTACGCGGCGGCGAGCTGGCTGCCGGAAGTCAGCCGGTACGCGGCGGCGGCGATCTCTAAGGAGTCTGCTGTCTCTAAGGAGTCTGCTGTCGTGAGTGTCATTTCCTGTATTATATCATGGCTTCCGCGTTCTGTAACGCCTTTGGGCCTCTGCGTCTGGGGTATAATAACGGCGTATTTTGATTTCAACAAGGTTTTTAAGTTATGATTACAGTTCAAGATGTCAGCAAATCGTATGGAACGCGCACGCTCTTTGACCAGGTCTCGGTCAAGTTCACGCCCGGCAACCGCTACGGCCTGACCGGGCCGAACGGCGCGGGCAAGTCCACGTTTATGAAAATACTCACCGGCGACATTGAGCCGTCCAACCGGGGAACGGTCGCAAAGCCCCGGAAAGTCGGGGTGCTCAGCCAGAACCAGAATGCGTTTGACGGCCAGCGCATCATTGACACGGTGATGATGGGCAACATGACGCTCTGGAACGCACTTCAGGAGCGCAACACGCTCTGCGAAGCCGAAGAGTTCACGGATGCCATGATGAACCGCCTAGGCGATTTGGAATCGCTGATTGCCGACGAAAACGGCTACGAGGCCGAGATTGAAGCCGCTGAAATATTGCGCGGCATCGGCATCCCCGACGAAAAGCACACGGATTTGATGTCCACCTTGCCGAACGACTACAAGTTCCGGGTTCTCTTGGCACAGGCCCTGTTCGGCGGCTCCGATGCGCTGCTACTCGACGAACCGACCAACTATATGGATTTGGAGACAATCCACTGGCTGGAAGAGTTTCTGCTGGACTACAAAGGCACGCTGATTGTCATCTCCCATGACCGGCATTTTCTGAATGCCGTCTGCACCCACATTGCCGACATTGATTACGACACCATCATCAATTATCCCGGCTCGTATGACGATATGGTGGAACACAAGATGCAGGCCCGGACCCGCGTCGAGAACGACAACAAAGACAAGGCCAAGAAAATCGCCCAGCTTCAGGAGTTCGTCTCTCGCTTCGCCGCCGGCCAGCGGTCATCGCAGGTGCAGTCGCGCCGCAAAGAAATGACCCGCTTAGCTCCGACCGAGATGAAGAAGTCCAACATCCAGCGGCCCTTTATTCGCTTTGACCAGAAAAAGCCGTCTGGCCGCGAAGTCGTCACTGTCGCCAGTCTGTCTAAATCATTCGGCCCGCAGCGCGTTTTGTGTGATCTGAACTTGGAAGTGACGCGCGGCGAGAAGATCGCCATTATCGGGCCAAACGGCATCGGCAAAACCACGCTTATTCGGTGTTTGGTCGGCGACCTGACACCCGACAGCGGCACCATCAAATGGGGCGGGGGCATGACCTGGGGCTACTATTCCCAGGACTACCGCGCCGAAATCCCATCCGGCATTCCCGCATTGGACTGGATTATGAGCTTTGACGAAGAAGCGCAGGGCCAGCAGTATGTACGCGGCCTTTTGGGGCAGATGCTGTTCAAGGGCGACGAAAGCCTCAAGCAAACCGAAGCCCTGTCGGGCGGCGAGGCGGCCCGGCTTTTAATGGCAAAACTGATGCTTCAGCGCCACCCGGTCTTGATCTTCGACGAGCCGACAAACCACCTAGACCTGGAAGCCGTGTCTGCCTTAGCCGAAGGGTTGTCCCAGTTCGCCGGAACCGCGTTTGTCGTGTCCCACGACCGCGATTTAATCTCTGAAATGGCGACCCGCATCTGGTCCATGACCGAAAACGGCCTGCTCGACTTCCGGGGAACCTACGACGAGTATTTGGAAGCCCACCCCCTGCCGGAGCGCGTCAAGACTGGAAACTGGTAAACCTAATTTGTGGCAGTCATGCAGGATACTATCAAGGCTAAAGAAGCTGAGCTGAGAACAACAAGCGTAAGCGCATGGGCTTTCAGTGCCGCCGCCGTTTTTTTCCTCGGCTGCGGTCTTGCTTCTCTTGTTTTGTTCGGCTGGCAGGGGTGGCTGAATTGGACAACCCTATTTGTTGCCTTCGTGATGGCGCTGTTTTTCGGCTCTCTCGCCGTGGCTGTGTGGGCTTCCGTGCGTCTGGGCAGTCAATCGCTTGCCCTTCTGAAGCAGGAAGCGTCAAACGAGGCGGCGTCAGCGCAAAAAGGAGTTTGGCCTCCGCCGCCCAATAGGCTGAAGGAATAACAGAAAATCAAAAAAGCCACGGATTGAAATCCGAGGCTAGGAAGTTCCCACCGTCGAAGCGACGGAAGATAGTGCGGCCAATGTTTCTGCTTTTCCTTCCTCCCTGCTTTTCCTTGTGTCGCGGCGACACTGGGAACTTCCTAGCCTCGGATTTTAATCCGTGGCTCCTGCGGTTATACATGAACCCAAGCCTGCACCTTTATCACGCGACGCCGCTGCATTACCTTCCGCATATTCTGGCAAGTGGGGCGCTGTACGCCAAAAGCGTGACGGCAGGGCAGGGGATCAGGCCGCGCCAAAGCGCAGTTCGGCGCGACACCATGCTGGGGCTGACCGATTGGGTGCATCTCTCCACGCGCCCAGACACGCCGCTGCTGCGGGACAAGCTGGCGCGGGGCTACTCCCATGCGCTGCTTGTGTTCGACCGCGCCGCCGTGCTGAGCTTGCCCGAAGTCGCGTTGCTGCCATACAATACGAAAGCCTGGCAAAGCAAAGCCGCCTATGTTCCCGTGACGGGTGACACTGAGAAGACCGAACTGCTGCGGGTCCATGACGAAATCCATCGCTACCCAAGCTTGGAAGTTCTGGTGCATTACGGCCTAGACTTTACGCACCTCACGAAGATTGTGTTTCCTGATGACGAGGAGCGGCAGTGGATCAGTGCGCTCATGGCCGCGCTTGGATGCAAAACGCCTGTGGTCATGGAAGCCGATAGAGACTTGCTTCCGCCCTACAACGGTGGTGGGGAAACGCGCCTTGCGGTCCGGGGCTATCTCGACGCCTGCCGTGAGGCCGGGCTGCTTCTGCCCCCGCCGCCCATTCCCTTCGACTGAAAGAAAGCCAAGACTGCATGGAAAAAGTAAATCTCGCCGAGAAGTTCTCGCAGTTCAGCGAACACTGGCAGCCAAAGATTGTCGGCGAGCTGAACGGTCAGCAGGTCAAGCTGGTGAAGTTTCAAGGGCCGTTTGTGTGGCATCATCACGCGGAGGAAGATGAGCTGTTTCTTGTCATCAAAGGCCGCTTTCGGATGGAGCTGGGGGATCGGGAAATTGCTTTAGAAGAAGGCGAGTTCTTGATCGTGCCGCGCGGGGTCGAGCATCGCCCTCATGCCGACGAAGAAGTCTGGGTGCTGTTGTTTGAGCCTGCTGCCACAGTCAACACCGGCACTGCGGGTGGCGCACTGACGGTTGCCAGCCCAGAGAGGATTTGAGGGCGAACACAGGGGCTCGTCCCTACTCAGGCATTTCTGCCGCTGATTCGCCTGCAACCCAGCCGGTACTCCACGCGGCCTGCAAATTATAGCCGCCGACCGGGCCGGCGATGTCCAGCACTTCGCCGCACAAAAACAGGCCGTCAACAAGCCGGGACTGCATCGTCTGCGGGTCTACTTCGTCCAAAGCGACCCCGCCTGCGACCACTTCGCCTCGCTCTAACGGCACATGGCGCACCGAGCCGAGAGGCCAGCCTTTAATTGTTGAGACCAGCTTGTTCAGCGACTTTACCTTCAGGTACGCCCCGCGCGTGTCGCCGTCAATACCTGCCGATGCCAGCAGCGGCATGAGAAGGCGCGACGGCACGAAAGGCGCGGCAAGCGCCGCCACAGTCCGGCGCGGGTTTTCCTGAGCCTGCTTCCTTAAATCCGCCGACAATTCTTCCCAGCTTACATATGGCGCAAGGTCCGCTTCCAAGGCGCTTGAAACTTCTTCGCGCTCGGCGACTTCGCGGGAAACGCCCAGCGCCGTCGGCCCGGAAACGCCTTTGTGGGTGAACAACAAATCGCCGGACCACCGGGCAAACTCCTTGCCGCCCGTGCCGGCTCTTGCCCGCAGCGTCGTATTCCGCAGGGCCACGCCGGACCAGTCGGCTTCGGCGTTTTGGAGGTACATCGGGGCCAGCGCGGCCCGGAGCGGCACCAGCGTATGTCCCAGACCAGCCAGCCAGCGCCAGCCGTCGCCTGTGGTTCCCGTCGCCGGGTATGATGACCCGCCCGTACACACAATCACCCGCGATGCCGCCAGCGTCTTACCGCCGGCCTCAACGCCTAGTATGCGCCTGTCTTCCGCCACTAAATCCGACACGGACGCGCCGTAGCGAACGCAAACGCCCGCGTCTTCCACATACCGCGTCAAGAGCGTCACCACGTCTTTGGCATTGGCAGGCTCTACGGGGAACACGCGCCCGTCGGGCCGGACATACGTTTCCATGCCCCGGTCATGCAGTATCTTCAAAAAGTCTTCGTTCGTGGACTTGTAAAACGACGGCTTTAAAAAACGTGCTTCATTCGCCCGAAACTTCGCCCGCATGTCTTCCATCGGCCCGTCATGGGTCAGATTGCACTTGCCGCCGCCGGAGATCAGTATCTTCATCCCCAGCCGGTCATTTTTTTCCAGCAGCGTGACGTGTGCGCCGCACTCCGCTGCCCGCCGCGCCGCCAGCATTCCCGCCGCCCCGCCGCCGATTACAACTACTTCAGAAGCCATCGTTACCATTTTTCATAAGAGTGAGCAGTCAGCCGTGGGTTGTGAAACACAAACACGCCAGTACCGTCCGGGTTCATCTTCTGATAGCCCAAACCCACTTCAGATGTTTGCAAATCCAGCTTGAGCGTAACCTGCTGCGGTGTCATGCCAAGCTGAGGTACGCTTGGTTTGTTGAAAACCTCTAGGTCCGATAGTTTCGCTGCCGCTTTGGAAAGCGGCAACCGTATCCAGCCACGCAAATAAATGTTTTTGCCGCGCTTCACTACCGGCCAGTTCATTTCGGTAATCGGTTGGCTGATGTACCGCTGCGCTTCCTGGGCATTTCTGCTCATCGCCGCAACCTCAATATCATAGGGGCTGCAATAAAGCGTCTTATCTTCGGGCGCTTCCGCAAGCGTCGTCACCATAGGCTGGGGAGAAGCAGGTGTCAGCGCCAAAAGGTGCGGCTCTACCTGAAACGGCTCTGTTCCTGCAACTATCTGATTGGCTTGTGGCTGTGTTAAGATGCCGGTGTTAATGGTAAACCCCAGCAAAACACCCGCAATGCCAAGCGCCAAAACAAAACTTCGCCCGCGCTGCCGCCGCGCCCTCTGAGGCGTTGCCTGTTGCCATGCCTGCACTTCCGCCAGAACTTCTTCGGGCGTTACGTCCAGTCCCAGTTCTTCAACCGCCTCGCCGATGGCGATGGTTCCCGGCTGGCCTTCTTTGCGGATTTGGAGCGCCGTAATCGCCGCAGCGAGTTCTTCCGGCGTGACTCGGACTTTGGCGGCAGAAGGGGAAGGCATTTGCGGCTGTGCTTGCGAAATGTCTTGGTGTTTCAGCATGATAAAGAACCTATCCCATTCGCTTGGGCTCATTTCCCCTCCCGCCCTCCGGGTCTGCCAGTGCAGAAGCGGGAAGGGCAGGAGTTTCAGAAAGTAGCCTTTTGTCGTTGTCTCTTCACCTTCCCGTTTATGCTTCGCATTACTGCGTATCGGGAGGGGCGTCACTTGTGACGGGGTGGATTTCTAGTACCAGTCGCTCAAGGTGGTCAGCGGGTCGGGCTGGAAGTTTGGGACGGTGACTTCCGAATAATCGCTGTCGCCGCCGGACTGCTGCAAAGGAGTATCATCCACGCGCAGGGTGATCTTGGAGGTGCTGTGGCCTTCCAAACCACCGGAGTCGTCGTCATTGTAAACATCAAGCGCTTTGCCTTGAAGCGGATGAAGCGAGGCTGTATTGGCAATATAGCCGTGCAGGTAAACATGGCCGTTCATCTTGACGACGGACCAGCGGTTGCCGGTGGCATTCTCGCTGATAGTGGTCTGTGCCGGCGATTTGCCTTCGGAAATTTGAACCAAAGCCGCATCGTCGGCATACACGGTTTTGCCGTCAGGTTCCTGAGCCAAAGGGCGCAGAATTGGAGCAGGAGCAGGTTTATGGTTCCAGAAGTGGGGAATGCCGCCATGATGGGTGAAAAGAACTATCCCGCCGAAAACCAGCAGCGGCGCGAAAAAGCGGCGTCTTCTGCTGCGCTGCGGCAAAGGCAGAGCGGACTGCGGTACTTGGCGAGGCGGTTCCTGCTTGGCAGCCGCTTTCTCCCGCTGGGTCTTGACTTCGGCCCAGATTTCGTCAGGCGTAGAGTCAAGATGCAGCTCCGAAACCGCTTGGTCAATGGGAATTGTCTTGGCTTCGGCTTGGCGACGCGCTTCAATGGCAGACAGGGCGGCGGACAGCTCTTCCGGCGAAACGCGGGGCGCACCGGCAGAAGGTTGGGACAAATGTTCGGCTTCTTGATTCTTGAGCATGGAAAGGTCTCCAATTTCGCGCACTGCTCTTGTCTACGGAATTAAATATCGCTACTGTTCGCGGTCAAGGGCTGATTTTCCTGCGCGTGGCGGGTGAACAGCAGGCGGCGAATGCGCCGGCCGGTGACTTCGGCGACGGCGACATCAAAGCCATCGAGACGCACCGTGGCTCCGTGGCGCGGGGGCAGGCGCAGCTCATGGAGGGCGTAGCCGCCGATGGTGTCGTAGTCGGCGGGGTTGTTGATAGGAACGCCTAAAGTTTCGGAAACTTCGTCGAGGGCCACGGTGCCGGCGACGGAATAGGCCCGGCCGGTGTCATCGAGGGGCAGCAGAGGCGGGGGCTGGTCATGCTCGTCTTGGATTTCCCCAATAAGCTCTTCAATAATGTCTTCCAGCGTCACCAGCCCAGCCGTGCCGCCGTATTCGTCGACAACAACGGCCTGATGCGTATGGCTTTTTTGCAGCTCTTTTAACAGCTCGTCAATCGGCTTGGTTTCGGGAATGCCGATAATCTCGCGCTTGATGCTTTGGATGTCGGCGTCGGAATTGCCCGCAATGGCAAGCAAGTCTTTGATATGCACCATGCCGACGACATGGTCCCGGTCGCCGTCGCACAGCGGGTAGCGGGTGAAGCCGTTTTCGGTGGCGACTTCGATGTTGCGGCTTATCGTCCAAGTGGTCGACAAATACACCATGTCTACGCGCGGCACCATGATTTCTTTGGCCTGGGTGTGGGCGAAATCAAAGACATTTTCGGCAATCTCGATCTCCGACGGCCTGAGTTCTCCCTGACTGTGGGAATGGGCCATGATCGCAAGTATTTCATCTTCCGAATGCGCCTGCTCGTGGCCGTCGCCAGGCTCAATATGCAGGGGCCGAGCAATAGCTTTCGCCGCGCTTTCGAGAATGATAATCAGAGGATAGCCCAGCAGCAGGAACAGGCGCATCGGGCGGGAGACCGCCAGCGCCGTTTCTTCCGTGTGCGCGATCACCCACCATTTCGGCAGCAGCTCGCCGAACGTAATGTGAAAGAACGTAATCAGCACAAAACCGAGGCCGATGGCGATAACATGCGCGGACGCGGACGACGGCGCGATGCCGAGGGGTTGAAAGAGTCCGCGCAGAAGATGAGCCACCGCAGGCTCGCCAATCGCGCCGAGCGCAAGAGAAGCCAGCGTCACCCCAAGCTGTGTGCCTGATAGGTAGGTATCCAAGCGCTTCAGCAGGTCTTGGACGGCGCGGGCCGGCACACTGCCTTCCTCGGCAAGCTCGGCGATGCGCGTTTGCCGAACGCGGATCAGCGCAAACTCGGCGGCGACAAAAAAGGCGTTGCAGGCAACCAGCGCGAGAGTGAGCGCCAGCATCAAAAGATCGTGTGCGTGCTGTGAAGGAGGTTCCATAGTAGTGCGTGCATCCGCGCTGCCCGCTGCGCTTCCGGCCTACGGCTCTGCCGAAAAAGAAAAGGTCCTTTAAATGTGGGTCTCAGAACTACGGCTTATTGTACCCCATCGGAAGAGAAACCCACCCAGGGAGGTACGAGCCGGGGTGAGGTTCTTACGTCAGCAGCAGCGCCTTTCGCGCGATCCTCAGCGTCTCCGACGCGGCGGCGCGGGCGGTCTCCGCGCCCGTTTTCAAAACGCCCGCGACATAGGCCGGGTCGGCCTCAAGTTCCGCCCGGCGGGCGCGGAGCGGGGCCAGGCTCGCGTTGATGATCTCGGCCAGCTCTTTTTTGGACTGCCCGCAGCCGCGCTCGCCGGCGCGGCATTCGTCCCATTGCGCCCGATAGCTTGCGGGGTCATAGACGCGGCGCAGCTTGCAGGCGACGCAGCCTTCAGGAATGCCGGGGTCGGTCAGATGGATTTTCGTCGGCGTCGTAAACGCTGAGTTGATTTTCTTTTGGGTTTGCTTGGGTGTGTCCGACAGGTAAATGGCATTGTCGTAGGATTTGCTCATCTTGCGCCCGTCCATGCCGGGCAATTCACCCGTAAACTCGTTGATGACGGCGTCCGGCTCCGGGAAAATGTCTTCGCCGACCAGATGGTTAAAGCGCCGGGCAATCTCGCGCGAGATTTCGATATGCGCGGCTTGGTCGCGTCCCACGGGCACGGCGCGGGCGCGGTAGATAATAATATCGGCGGTCTGAAGCACCGGGTAGCCTAACAGCCCGTAGGAGACCTGCGTATCGTTTTCCCTGACCAGTTCGCGCTTGTCTTTGTAGGTGGGAACCCGTTCCAGCCAGCCGACAGGCGTGACCATGGACAGCAAAAGATGAAGCTCGGCGTGTTCGGGGACATCAGACTGCCGGAAAATCGCACACTTAGCAGGGTCAAGCCCTGCCGCCAGGTAATCCAGCGCGGTCTGCCGGGACGCTTCGGCGATGTCGAACCGCTTCTCGGCTACAGTCGTCAGCGCGTGCCAGTCGGCGATGAAGCAGAACATCTCATACTCGTCTTGCAACTTGATCCAGGGCCGCAGTGCGCCTTCCAGATTGCCTAAATGCAGGCGTCCCCCTCCGGTCGGCTGCATTCCTGAAAGTAGTCGTTTTTTCGTCATAACTTCTGATCCCTGAATGTTCTAGAAGGCAATAGTCACGGAATAATTCGCCACGGAATAAATTCCGAGGCTAGGTAGTGCCCATCGTCCAGGGGACGTTCAGACCATAATGCCTGGCCTTTGTTGTTCTTGTGTCGCTGCGACACTGAGCTTTTTGCAGCCTCGGAATTTATTCCGTGGCGAGTTATTCCGTGGTTTTTTACGCCGCGTGCCTTGATCCAATTGTCTTTTCTATTCCCCCGGCCCAGCCTTCTCCGCCGCGTTTTGGGACTTGGAAAGTGCGGCGGACGCGCCGGCGAAATCTTTGCGGCTCACATCGTCCGCCGCGATGTTGTTCCAGGCCAAGCTGATGTTGTGCCAAAGGTCATGCGGGTCGTCACCATGCCGCAGGCTGGCCTCATACCAGCGGATCGCCTGCGCGTACTGCTTGCGGTCGAACTCGCAGTTGCCCTTCCAGAAGGTCCAGTCGCCCGACCAGGGCTGCCAGGTGCAGGCCAGGACGCAGGCCGTCAGCAGCAGCGCCATCGGCGCAGCCCAAACATACCGGCGGCGCGGCGAATAAAACAAAAAGCCGAGGCACAAACCAAACAGAAAGCCGCCGCCGTGGGCGCCGTTTGCAATGTTCAGCCCCAAAAAGTGCAGAAACGGCAGGTAAGTCGTCGCCACGCAGAATAGGCCCCAGAGCACGAACAAGCGCAGGTTCTCCGGCGTCGCAGCCGCGCCCCAGGCCGGATACGAGCCGCGCCCCGCCCACATCAGGCCGAACAAGGCGTACACGACGCCCGACATGCCGATCCCTGTCTCGCCGGAAATCAGCATCTCGGTGGCGGAACCCACAGCGGCGGAGGCGACAACCAGCAGCAGATAAGTCACCGGCGGCAGCGTGCGCTCTAAAATCCGCCCAAGCTGTGCCAGCCAGAGCATGTCAAACAGCAGATGCACGACTCCGCCGTGAATGAAAATCGGTGTGACCAGCCCCCAAATGCGGCCCTCCCAAATCTGGTCCGGCCGGACAAAGCCAAAATTGCCGATTTCAGACAGCAGCGAGCCGGGCCGGCTGCCGCCCAGCATCGAGGCTCCGGTCACAAGCACCGAAAGCGCCACCAGCAGGTAGGTTAAAATCGGCACCTGCGCCAGCGGGTCCGCTTGGCGCTGCCTCGGCTGAGAAAAGTCCCAAGTGTCAGGCATGGGTTACGCCAGCCGTTCCGGGATGATGTCCAGGCGCACGACATCGTCCAGCGTTTCCCGGCGCGAGACTAAATCGGCGCGGCCGTTTTGGACAAAAACGCAGGCCGGTTTGGTAAACCGATTGTAGTTGGACGCCATGACGTAATTGTACGCGCCAGTGGACTGCACGGCGAGAATGTCGCCGGTTTCGAGCGGCTGCGTTTGGGCGGCCCCAATGAGAATGTCGGTCTCGCAATGCTTTCCGGCGACCGCCACGGTCTGCGTCTTCGGCTCTCCGGCCCGGCCTGCGTTCAGAACTTCGTACACGGCATCATAAAGCTGCGGGCGCGGGTTGTCCGACATGCCGCCGTCAATGGCGGCATAGGTGCGCGTGCCGCCGGGCGCGTCGGGAACCGAGACTTTTTTGAGGACGCCGACCGTGTAAAGCGTCGTTCCCGCTTCGCCGACCAGGGTCCGGCCCGGCTCCTGCCACAGCGCCGGCTCCGGGACAGCGTACTTTTCTAAGGCGGCTTTGAGCGCAGACACGAGCATTTGGGCAAACTCGTCATAGGTGGGCGGCTGCTGTGCTTCGGTGTAGCGGATGCCGAGGCCGCCGCCGATGTCCAAAACTTCCGGCATCCAGCCGGTCGCGCCGGCGACTTTTCGCAGAAAGCCAACCATGATGTCAATGGCCTGCTCGTGCGTGTGCGCGTCCAGAAGCTGCGACCCGATGTGGCAGTGCAGGCCGATAATCTCAACGGATGGGGCCGCGCCGAGCGCCTCCGTGACGGCGTCCAGGGCCGCGCCGCTTGCTGCCGACAGGCCGAACTTCGTGTCTTCCTGCCCGGTCCGAATGCGCCGGTGGGTGCGCGGGTCAATGCCGGGGGTCACGCGGATCAAGATGCGCTGGGTTGTGCCGCGTGCTCTTGCCAGCGCGGCAAGCTGCCGCAGCTCCGGGACATTGTCCACGACAACGCAGCCGACGCCGTATTCCAGCGCCATTTCCAGCTCTGCCGACGATTTGTTGTTGCCGTGCAGCAGAACGCGCTGCATGGGAAAGCCCGCTTTGACTGCCGTGTACAGCTCGCCTGCCGACGCGACATCCAGGCTCAAGCCTTCCGACTCGATGACTTTACAGATCGCCATATTGAGGTAAGCTTTGGACGCAAACGAGATGTCGTTTTTGGGGTACCGCGCTGCGAAGGCCGCTTTGTACCGGCGGCAGTTGTCCCGGATGACCCCCTCGTCCATCACATACAGCGGCGTTCCAAACTCCCGCGCCAGGTCAAGCGTATCGCACCCGCCGATCTCCAAATGTCCCTGCGCGTTGACGCGCTGGCCGCCAAGCAGCATAACCCTGTTCTCCTAAGTTCTAATGCCAACAAAAAGTTCAACGCCCACAAAAAAGACCCGCGCCGCCGAAAAGCGGACGGGTTTCATTGGCTAATTTTAGCACAGGCAGGGGCGCGAAGTCAAGAAACACCCGCCGAAACGAATTCCCGTACCATTCTCAGGAAGGCACAAGGCAGGAAGTGCCGAAAGTAAACCGAGGGAAAACTTTATGTCCATTTCTGATACAGTCAGCTCGGTTGCCGCCGCAAACCCGGTAGTCGGCGTCGCCGTGGCGAAACAAAGCATCGGCAGCGCAATTTTGTCCGGCCTCACGAGCGGCGACGCCGACACCGCGCCGCTCTTGGCGGCTGTGAGCAGCCAGGCCGAGCAAGTCAATACGCTGATGGCAAGCCTTCAGCCGCACCTCGGCCAGAACGTCAACACGACCGCCTAGCCGTGCAAGAAAAGCGTTTTCACGCTAGAATGAAACCGTGATGTCCAGCACAATCCCAGCGCTTCCCGCTGCCCCTGTTCCCGCCGCTCCTGAGCCGCCAAAGGCCGTCGCCAAGCCGGCGACTGCTCCGGTGCCCGGCCCCACGCCGCACCTGCCGGAGCGTCATCCCACGCCGACACTTACCCCCGCAGATGTCGGCTACGTCGACTCGCTCATGGGCTTCGCCCCGCCGCAGGTCATGGAATACATCATGCTTAAAACCGGCGTCCCCCTTCCCGCTAATCTGGGTCAAGACCTAGATACGTCTGCCTAGCCGCTTTTCACAGCCCACGCTTTTTCAGCCCTGCCCTCTGCCTCATTCGCAGAAAGCAGGGCTTTTTTGTGATGCAGGAAAACCGAGAAAGCATGGCGAAACTCAAAGTCCACGGAAGAAAGCAGGAGCTATGAGTGAGCAGGACAGCATTTATACTCAGGACAGCATTTATACTCAGGACAGCATTTATACTATCGGGCACTCCAACCACTCGATAGACCTATTTGTCAGTCTGCTGCATCAGCACAAAATACAAGTGCTGGTGGACACGCGCTCGTCTCCCTTTTCGCGCTATTCTCCGCAGTTCAACCGAGAAGCGCTGAAAGTGTCCGTTCAAGCGGCAGGCATCAAATACGGGTTCTTTGGGCGGCACCTGGGCGGCAGGCCTGATGACGAAGATTTGTACGATGCCGACGGCCATGTGCTGTATTCCGCAGTCGCCAAATCGTTCCTGTTCAATGCCGGCTTGGAACGGCTGACCGAGGGTATCGGAAACTTCCGAACCGCGCTTTTGTGCAGCGAGGAAGACCCAAACATTTGCCACCGGCGGCTTTTGGTCAGCCGGGTGCTGTTTGACGCGGGCATAGACGTGTACCACATTCGCGGCGATGGCCGCGTGCAGTCGGAAGCCGAGCTGCGGCGTTTGGAAACCGCCGAAAAAAGCAGCCGGCTGGCTTTGTTTGACGACGAGGAGGCTGCGCCGTGGAAATCTATTCAATCGGTTTTACGCAAAGCACCGCCGCCCGCTTTTTCGGACGATTGACCGATGCTGGCATCAAGCGCCTGGTGGATGTGCGCCTTAACAATGTTTCGCAGCTTGCGGGCTTTGCCAAGCGTGACGACCTTGCGTTCTTTCTGCAAGCGGTCTGCGGCGCGGAGTACCGGCATGAGCCGAGGCTTGCCCCAACGCAGGAGATGCTGGACGCCTACAAAAAGCAGCGAGGAAGCTGGGCGGACTACGCGCGGGCGTTTCTGGCGCTGCTGGCCGAGCGCCGGGTGGAAGAAATGCTGGACAAAAGCCTGTTCAGCGTCCCGGCGGTGCTGCTGTGCAGTGAGCCGACTCCGGAGCATTGCCATCGGCGCTTGGTGCTGGAGTATTTGCAGGAAAAGTGGGGCGATTTGGAAGTCGTTCATTTGTGAAACTAAGACACGGAGGAAACCAAATGCTAGGGATGGCTAAACTGCTGGGGCTGACGACTGAAACCGTCGAAATAATTTGCCTGGCGAACTCGCGCAAATTGCAGGGGCGATGCTTGGCAGGGCTAAGGGTTGACGGAGCCGGCTGGATACGGCCTGTCGCGGCAAGGAGTGGGGAAGGCACGCTGCACGCCGCCGATTACTGCCTGCCGGACGGCTCCGAGCCGCGCCTGCTGGACGTTGTGCGGATTGGCGTTTCAGGTGCGAGCTCGGAGCCGCATCAGCCGGAAAACCGGCGCATCAGCCGGACGCCGTGGCTTCTCGTGTCCCGCCCAGACCCAAAAGCCGTGCCGGACGCCGTGCGAACTTTGCTGTGTTCCAGTCTGGTCAAAGGCCCGCTGCTGCTGGAAAACTTCGGCGACAAGCGCGATTACGCGGCGCTCTGCCGGAAGCCGGCTGCGGCGTCCCTCGCCCTGATTGTCCCGGAAAACTTGACGTGGTGCATCAAGACCGGCGTGCGCGGGAACCGTCAAACCAAAGCGCAGTTCACTCTGACTCACACGCCGTACTGCTTGTCGGTCACCGACCCCGTATGGGCGCAGCGCCTGGCGCATCTGCCGAACGGCCTGTACCCACGCGAAGCCGCCTTTGTCGGCAGGGACGAGCAGATTTTGTTCACGATCAGCCTGAGCGAGCCGCTGGAATGGAACAACCATTGCTACAAGCTCGTCGCCGGAGTGATCGTGCTGCCATCAGCATCCAGTAAGTGGATTACGCGGAAACACCAGGAAAGCGAGTAAGCCATGGCCTATTACTTAGGGTTAGATGTGGGGACAAGCGGGACGAAGGCGCTTTTGATAACGGAGGCGGGGCAGGCGGCGGCGTCGGACACGCAGGAGTATCCGCTGTCGACGCCGAGGCCGCAGTGGGCGGAGCAGGACCCGGAAGACTGGTGGCAGGGAACAGTCAAGGCAATCCAAAACGTGCTGGCGCAGGCGGGGGTGCGGGGCGAGGAGATTGCAGGCATCGGGCTGTCGGGGCAGATGCACGGGTCGGTGTTTCTGGATAAAGACAACAAAGTCTTGAGGCCGGCGCTGGTATGGTGCGTTCAGCGGACGCAGGCCGAGTGCGACTGGATCACGGCACGGGTGGGGCAGGACAATCTGGTTAAGTATATTTCTAACCCAGTGCTGACCGGGTTCACGGCCCCGAAAATTGTCTGGCTCCGAAACCATGAGCGCGAGACTTACGACAAAGTGGTCAAAGTGCTGCTGCCAAAGGATTATATACGCTTTAAGCTGACGGGGGTGCACGCGACCGAAGTGTCCGATGCGTCCGGCACGGCGCTATTTGACGTGGCGAACCGTCAATGGTCACGGGAAGTCTTGGACGCCGCCGAAATCCCGTACTCGCTGATGCCGGAGTGCGCGGAGAGCATTGAAGTGACAGGCAAAGTTCACACGGAAGCGGCGGCATTAACAGGGCTTGCGGCGGGGACGCCGGTGGCCGGGGGCGGCAGCGACAACGCGGCGGGGGCAGTCGGCAGCGGCGTTGTCGGCAGCGGCGTTGTGTCCAGCACCGTCGGCACAAGCGGCGTCGTGTTCGCCTACTCGGACACGCCGGCGACAGACCCGAAGCTGCGCGTGCACACGTTCTGCCACGCTGTTCCCGGCAAATGGCACCTCATGGGCGTCTCGCTGTCGGCGGGCGGCAGCCTGCGGTGGCTGGCGGACACGTTCTTTCAGCCGGAAGGGGTCGTGGGACGTACCACCGGCACGGACCGCTACGCGCTGATGACGCAAGGGGCGGAGCGCGTTCCGGCAGGCTCAGAAGGGCTCATCTTTCTGCCGTACCTGACAGGAGAGCGGACGCCGTACCCGGATGCCGATGCGCGGGGAACCTTCTTCGGGATTACACTGCGGCACCAGCGGCAGCACTTCACGCGGGCCGTGCTGGAAGGCGTCGCGTTTGCCCTCAGTGACACGTTCCAAATCTTCCGCGAGCTTGGTATCCCCGTAACGCAGGTGCGGGCCGGCGGCGGCGGCGCAAAGTCGGCGCTGTGGCGTCAAATCCAGGCGGACGTGACCGGGCAGCCTCATGTGACGCTTTCTGTAGACGAAGGCCCGGCCCTCGGCGCAGCCCTGCTGGCGGCGGTCGGCACGGGCGCGTACCCGTCGGTTGCTGATGCCTGCCGCGCCGCCATTGAAACAGCCGCCGTGACGGAGCCGGACGCAGCCGCACACGCGGCGTACCGGAAATACTACGGTGTTTACCAGGCGCTGTACCCGGCGCTGAAAGCGCAGTTTGCCGCGATTTCGGCGATCAAATAGCGGCTGCCGCCGTGTCTCGATTAGCCGCGCATTTCAATGCGTGGCAGCCTTCCTCACGAAAGAATAGCCTTTATGTCCCACACAACCCCGAACACCGATACGTCCTCCGGCCAGTGGAAGCAGCGCCTTCGTGCGCCCGCGACCGGCGGCGCACAGCTCGCGCCGCTGGCCCCGGAGCGTGGCCTGGTCACGAAAAGCCACAACGGAATGCCTCAGCTTCATGCGTGGAGTGTCCCTGCCGGTGAGTTTCGGCCCCTCACAGACAAGCCGAGCGGAGTCTCGTTTGGCCTGCTGTCGCCGGATGGAAGCTACGTTTACTATCTGGACGACACCAAAGGCAGCGAGATTGGGCAGTACCGCCGCGTTCCGTTTGACGGCGGTCCGGCGGAAGCCGTGACGCCGCTTCTGCCGCCTTACAGCGCGTCGGCCACTCCGTTTCCGCAGCCAAGCCTGGGTTTCAGCGCGTCCGGCAATGCGTTTGCATTCCGATTCAACGATGCGAGCGGCTACAATTTGTGTTACCTCGCCATTGCAGCGAACAGCACGCTGGGAACTCCAAAGCTGCTGTATACCAATAAGCGCCTATTTCGTACCCCTGTTTTGTCGGAAGACGGGCAGATTACGGTCGTCGCGGCCAGCGAGCGCACCGGCAAGCAGCAGTACCACTTGTTCGCGTTTAATACAAACGGGAAGGTCTTGAACACCCTGGAAGACGGCCCCGACAGCAGTTTAGAGCCGATTGCGTTCCGCCCGGTGGCCGGCGATACCCGCGTTGCAGCAAGCTCCGACCGGACCGGCGTGCGCCGTCCCCTGTTATGGAATGCGGCAACAGGCGAAGTCACTAATCTTCCGCTGCCGGGCGTCGGCGGCGACATGGTCCCTGTTCACTGGTCGCCCGACGGCTCGCGCCTGCTGCTGTGCCAGACGTTTCAAGCGGCCCAGCGGCTCTACTCCTTTGACCTGGAAACAATGACGGCCATCCGGCTGAACCACCCGAACGGCTCCTTTCCCATTTTTGGCACGCTGGGCGCGTTTTTCGGGTCGGATGGGCGCGAGATTTGGGGGCAGTGGGGGAACGCGCAGACGCCGTCGCACCTCGTCGCGCTTGACGGCGAGACGGGCGAGTACCTGCGGGACGTGCTGCCGCCTGCCGACCTGCCGCCGGGCCGGCTTGTCCAATCCGTGCAGTTTGCGTCTTCCGACGGCGTGATGGTCCAAGCCTGGCTTTGTTTGCCTGACGGCGATGGGCCGTTTCCTGCAATCTTGGAGACGCACGGCGGGCCGCATGACGTGGTCAAAGAGACCTTCGGCATGGGGTCGCTCTGGGCCGAAAGCGGCTTTGCCTGGCTGTCCGTCAATTACCGCGGCTCAACGACATTTGGGCGCGAGTTTCTACAAAAGATTTGGGGCGACGCCGGCCACTGGGAACTGGAAGACATGGTTGCCGCCCGCGATTACTTAGTGGATAAAAACATCGCCATCCCGGACAAAATTCTGCTGACCGGCGGCTCCTACGGCGGCTATATGACTCTGCTGGGCCTCGGCAAGCGCCCGGAGCTATGGGCCGGCGGCATGGCTTTAGTGGCGATTGCCGACCAAACGCTGACCTGGGAAGACTCATCGGGCTTACTGCAAGGCATCACGACGGCCTCCTTCGGCGGCACGCCGTCGGAGAAGCCGGACTTGTACCGCGCCGCCTCGCCCCTCACCTACGCTGAGGCCGTTCAAGCTCCGCTGCTGGTCATTCAAGGCAAAAACGATACTCGCTGCCCGCCGCGCCAAATGGAAGTCTACGAAGCCAAGATGCGCGAGCTGGGCAAAGACATCCAAGTTGTCTGGTTTGACGCCGGCCACGGCAGCGGCGACCGCGAGCAAGTCATCGGCTGGTATGATCGAATGCTGGCGTTTGCGAAGCGTGTTATAGAAAGCAAGGAAGCGAGGGAGTAAACTCCACTCGCTACTCAAGACCGTCCTTCGGACGGAAAGAAACCAGACCTGTACTACTCCTTCGTCCGAAGGACGTATATTTGCAGCGAGTGGAGTTCACTCCCTCGCTTCCTTGCCTTATCATAGAAAGCACCACTCTCATGCCTCGTTCCTTTGGCGAACCTTTGACCAAACTCCGCGCCGTGCCGATTGAGGACAACGGCGAGCCGCTGGTTGACCCGCGCTCGCTCTCCAAACGCATTCACTTTGCCGAAAAGCACCCCAAATTTGAGGGAATGCCGCGCACCCCGAAAGTCCGCAGGCGGGTTGCCGAAATGCTGGCCGAAGCCGCCGAAGCCCTGCCGCATGGCATCGACATCGTGATTATTGAAGGCTTCCGGCCTATGCACCAGCAGCAATTTATGTACAATGAGATCAAAAAAGAGTTTGCCCAGAAGCACCCGGAATGGAATAAATCCACGCTCATTCGCATCACCAACACCATGTCCGCCCCGCCCGATGACCCCTGCCCGCCGCCGCATACCACCGGCGGGGCAGTAGACTTGTCTTTGATCCACATGCCGTCGCGGGAATGGCTGGACATGACCTCGCCCTATGAAATGGACGAAACCAGCGCCTCCAGCGACACCAAAGGCTTATCGGAAGACGCCCAAGCCAACCGCACTTTGTTCTTTGACACCCTCGGCAAGACCGGCCTGACCAACTATGTCGGCGAATGGTGGCACTGGTCCTACGGCGACTCCGGCTGGACCTTACGCACCGGCGCAAAGAACGCGGTGTATGACAGGCTGCCGGAAGACTAAGGCAAGTACGGTATAATTAGAAGCCGGAATGAAAATGTCCGATTCCTCGCATTCAGAATGGTGTTAAAGATGCCAGGCCCGATCTTGCTTTATTCCACAAACACTTGGCTGGCCTATACGATCTCGCAAAAGTTCTATAACGAAGAGCATTATGTCTGGTGCAATCAATACTCGAACTCGCATTGGCTACCGATTGGAGTTGATCCGTTACCGCCTTCATCAAATCCCGGCAAGACTTACCTCGATATCTATTCGGACATTATTGCACACGACAGGCACAGCGCAAAAATTGAACAAAACAAAAATGGCTTACGAAAAGGGGTACAATCGCAGCGAGCATCAGGCATCATTATGGATGCCGAAGCTGCCCAGGCTAATGCGATGATTGATGCGGCCGAACTGCGGGATTTCCGGCCGCTTCTTTATGTAATACCTTACAATCCTGTTGTAAACTTAGTAAAACCTGTTGACGTTTCTCAGCGGGCTAGCTTATACCACGAAGAATATGTAATTGAGCGCTTGCCGCGCTCCCTGTTTGAAATCGTCGAACTCTTGGAGATTTAATATGAAAAAAGCAAGACAAGCTAGAGGAATGCTACGGAGACATGATGCTTTTGCAAAACTCCTCAGCCATGTTTCCACATCTAACGCTGTGACAAGCTTGTACTATGCCGGTCGGCTGTTACAGCGCCGAAATGACGTAAGTGATATTCACAAAGGGTTTCGGGTTGTTGGGTTGTCTAGTGAGCCGACCGATGACGAACAGAGTGTAGCGCTGACGCTCATCAATCGTATCGAGCAGATAGAAGGGCATCCAGTTCAGAAGTTGTCTGACAAGCGAGCGGCTAAATACATCAACCAATTTGGCAAAATCGCCAGTCGAAAAAGCCAAGTTGAGTATGGCTATACAATGAGTGAAGGCAAAGAACTCCTTGCGAAATTGCGATCTCAAAGCGCCAAGACGGGTATATAGCAAAAGGGCGTCCGGCACTTATTCCCATTGACGGCCCCGGTGACGAGCTGCTGAGGAGGCACATGGATTATGAAGTTTTTTATTGACACGGCGAATGTGGACGAGATCAAGCAGGCGAAGGCTTGGGGCATCTTGGACGGGGTGACAACGAACCCGTCGCTGATTGCCAAAGAAGGCATCCCGCATAAGCAGCGGGTGATGGAGATTATTGATGTTGTCGGCACCGAGATGCCTGTTTCGGCGGAGTGCGTGGAAACCGACGTGGACAAGCTGATGAAGGAAGCCAAAGACATCGCGTCCTGGTCGCCCAACATTTTTGTCAAAGTGCCGATGAACCAGAACTCGATGGAAGTGGTCAGCGAGCTGGCTCCAACGGGCATCAACTTCAATGTTACGCTGATTTTTTCGCTCCCGCAGGCGCTGATCGCCGCAAAAGCCGGCGGGTCGTTTATCTCGTTCTTTGTCGGACGCATCGACGACATGGGCAGCCTGGAAGCGCCGCTGAACATCGTGGAAGCGGTCAACATGGTGGAAACCTACGATTTTCCGAAGGACCCGGAGATTTTGGTCGCGTCCATCCGAAGCCCGCTGCAAGTCACCGAAAGCATCAAGGCGGGGGCGCACATCTGCACGATTCCGTTTAAGACGATGGAGCAGTTATTTCACCATCCATTGACGGACATCGGCATCAAGCGGTTCAACGACGATTACCAGAAGTCCATCAGCGCGGGTCAGTCCAAGCAAGACTCCGGCCAGTCTATTGAAGAGAAGGCCAAAGTTTAGGATTGTCTGCGTAGAATGGGATGAACTGTCCGCCGCCCGGCGCTTCAAGTGCCGGGCGGTTTTTTTGTGTCTTCTTGCATTTTGTCCTCTTGTTTTCGCTGTTTCCTGCCAAAAATACCGGGGATACGGAAACCAAAGGAGGAAACAATGCCCCCAGAAATTACTGCCGGATTAACAGCTCTTGCTGGGCCGCCGGGCGCGGGCGCCGGTCTCAGGCCCGCCGAACTGCCCGCCGACGGTCCGCTGAATGCCGCGCTGTTCGCTTCGCTGCTGGTGCAAAGCAGTCTGCCGGCGCCGGCAGCCACACTTATGCAAGCACCTGCGGAGCAAAGCACAGGCACAGCTTTCTCCTCCCAGCCGTCTGCGAAGGGAGCAGCAAGACAGGCGGCGATCACAGCCAATTTCTTGGCGGCGGATCGCCGGAGCGCCTCAAAAACCGGGAAGACAATGGACACTCTGCCGAAGCGCTCGGTTCCTGCGAAGGAAAAGCCGAAAGCAGCAGCGAATGAGTTGCTTCTCCAAAGCAAGCAGGTGCAGGTTCCGAATGAACCCGCACACAAAGCGTCGGCAGGTGCTGTTCTGCCGGACACACCCGTCTGCGTGCCAAGCACGACAAGTGCGGCTCTTACTTCTGCTGTCCCGTGTCTGGTCCAGGCCGGCTCGGTCCAAAGCGCCTTGCCGCCCGCTTCGCTTTCTGCTTCTTTGGCCGGTGCAGTGACGCCATCAACAACAGCGTCACTTTTGTACGCCCCCTTTGCCACGCCGCCGGCGAAACCCTCTGATCCGGCACCCGTAAACCTGCCGGCACCGCTTCCCTCCGGGCCGGAAGCCAGCCCTGCGCCGCTT